>DATNQY010000155.1:0-12927 GCA_036703785.1 Candidatus Obscuribacterales bacterium | reverse complement strand
ACCGGCGATCCATGCGAGATTTGGCTCAATACTTTTTCGACGAAATATGCCGTTTGATCAGAAAAGATTAAACCGGCTGACCATCAGCTTCTCGTTCGAAATTTCGCCGCTCTACTACCGCCCACCTTGCATAATCCGGGTGGTCACAACGTATACCTATATATAGTGGAAAGCTCGGATGCTCAAATAGTCCGGGTAAACCAATCGGAAGGATTGGAAGCGTCGCCGTTGACGTACAAACTAAAATGCAGATGCGGGCCAGTCGCGCGGCCGGTCGAGCCGACTTTGCCGATCTCCTGACCGGCCTCTACCATGTCGCCTGTTTTTACGAGCAGCTTGCTCAAATGGAGGTAGAAGGTCACCACCCCCTGCCCGTGATCGAGCGCCACCACATTGCCGTGCAGCCGCCAGCCCCTGTGCGCCAGGATAACCCGCCCGGCCTGCGCGGCACGGACAGGTGTGCCGGCAGCAGCGGCGAAATCCATGCCCGAGTGAAAATAGTCGGGCAGCAATCTGCCGTTGACCATGCGCCGCAAACCGAATGTGGTGCTGACTCTAGCTCGCGATGGCGGCAAGAAAGCGCCTTTCCAGAGCTGGCGCGCGCTTTGCGTCGCCTTCGCGGCGTCGACAGCTTCCTCCTCGCCCGGAGAAGAAATGAAGTTGTCTTTCGCTTTCGGCAGCCTGATCTTCTGAACTCCAAAGCCGCCGCTGCGCACATCTACTTCTTGCGGAGCGCCAGCAATCGACAGCTTATGGGGTCCAACCGCAACATCGGCAGGTATGCCGATTAGAGCCCTGTATTCAGTGCCGTTTGTTGGCTGAGCGACGGGATAAAGTTTATAAGCCTTTTTGTCGAAGGTCACCACCGGCGGTGTGGCGTCCGCAGGCAAATGCAGCTTTAACACCAGAGTTTGCCCCTGTTTCGGATGCGCGGGCGACAGCGTCACCTCCGGCAAAGCACCAATTGCCGCGCGGCTGGACAGCAAAACCGCCTCGACAATCAAGGCGGCGCTAAAGGCAACGAAGATGGAAAACGTCCGATAAATTTGCGACACGGGCAAGACGAGATAGCCATAATTGGAGAGAAAACACGCCGCTCAAGGCGGCGGCCGCATTACAGAGAGCTGTTCTACTTCTTCTTTTGTACGGGCAGAAGCTTATCTATAGCATCCCGCAAGGCATCTACTTTCTCTACAGGAATGGCCACGCCCTTCTTGGTGGGCTTTTCTTCCTGGTCTTTATCGAGATACCACTCACGGATGTGCAGGTACTTGCGACCGGCATACTCGCCGATGTAGACGTTGATCGTCTCACCGCGAGACTTTTCGTGCACCGATATTCTCTCTTCTGTTGTTTCAGTCAAGGACGTATCCTCCGAGCAAACTAAAAACGTGGATTCCTGCTTCTATAATATCTTTATAACTTCATAATGAAAAGTAGTAAAGATCTGATCTTGTTACTCTACTGATCTGGATTATGGGGAGAATGGTTTGTTTAAATAGCGAGCTGCCCATAGGGGGCGCATTGCGGCTTGCTGGGCTGGCATGTGCGGCTCCCCCGCCCGCCGCTACACCTTTTGGAAGCCCAAATGTCCCAATTTGTCGACCTTGTGCGCATTGCTGTCGCCTCCGGAGACGGCGGCAACGGCATCGTGGCCTGGCGCCGAGAAAAATATGTGGATATGGGCGGCCCGTTTGGCGGCACAGGCGGTCGCGGCGGCAGCGTTTATCTGAAAGCCACCCACGATTTGAGCACCTTGCTCGACTTTCGCTACAAGAAAGAATTCAAAGCTCAGCCGGGCGAACGTGGCGGGCCGAAAAAACAAAACGGTAAGGCCGGTCAGGATCTGATAATAAAAGTGCCGGTAGGCACTTTGGTGCGCGATGCGGACACGGAAGACCTCATAGCTGACCTGACAGTGGACGGACAGGAAGTTATGGTCGCAGAAGGCGGGCGCGGCGGACGTGGCAATGCCGATCTGGTGTCTGCGCGCAACCGCGCCCCTTATTTCTGCGAGCCAGGCGAACAGGGCATCGAGCGCAATCTGGAGCTCGAGCTTAAGCTGCTCGCCGATGTGGGCATCTTGGGACTGCCAAATGCCGGCAAATCGACCTTGCTGTCGGTGATGACGGCCGCGCGTCCGAAGATTGCCGATTACCCATTTTCCACCCTCAAGCCGAACCTGGGGGTCGTGAAAAAGCCGAATGGCGACGGTTTTGTCATGGCGGACGTGCCCGGGCTTGTGGAAGGCGCCTCGCAAGGTGTCGGGCTCGGACACGAGTTTTTGCGCCATCTCGAGCGTACACGCCTTCTCGTTCATCTGGCGGATATAAGCGACGAGAACCTCGAGCAGAACATCGCCACCATCGGCAAGGAATTGCATGCCTATAGCGAAAAACTAGAGCAGCTACCCCAGGTATTGGTGCTCAATAAAGCCGATATACTCGGCGAACAAGCTTCCGAAGACCTGGCCGACAATCTTTTCGATCGCTTGCCGCAGCTGTTGCCGGAAAGTCAAAAAGTCATCGATGTGCTGCTCATATCATGCGCCACCACATACGGCATCACTGAGCTGCAAAATTTGCTTAGCGAAGAGCTGTCCAGACTGCCGAAGGAACAGTCGACGCATGAGCTGGTGGAGGACCTGAGAGCGACTTTGCATCCTGATGAAGGATTCATGGTTGCTCGCAAAAACAAAAAATTCTACGTCGAGGGCAAACGCCTGGAGCGCATGGTGGCAGTCACCAACCTGCGCAGCCCTGAGGCGTTGCGTCATCTTTTCGACGTAATGCGGGCCATGGGAGCCCTGGATGCGCTGCGCGCCGAGGGCATCAAACCGGGCGATACAGTGGTGATCGGCGCCACCGAGTTCGCGTTCGGCGAAGAAATGCTGTAAATAAAAGGGCGGCGCGATTGCGCCGCCCGTATGTTAATTCGCCTTGATCGTCGCCGATCCTGGCGGGCTGAGCCGCCGGTGCCGGTTTACTTCTCTTTTTTGGCTTTGTGGTCATGGTCGTGATCGGCGTGATCATGACTATGGTCGTGGCCGTGGTGAGCATGCTCAGCGGCGCGCATCACCTGAGCTTTGTGCTGTTTTCCCTTTTTTTGCTGGCGCTTGAGCACTTTGGCGGCGCGCTTCACTCCGCGTTGTTGGGCCATGGTTTTTCTCCGCTCGGTTTGATGGACAAAGGATCATACACGATGCCATGCTCATCTTTAGCGATCGACGCCGATTGACCGCAGCATACCGTTTACACAGGCGGCACCTGAGCGGATTAGCAACGTCACAGAACCACAAACGGAGGGCTCGAGTATGAGAACTTTTCTTTTTGGTCTGCTGCTGGGCGCCGCTGCCGGAGTGCTTTATGCCCCAGCTACCGGCAACCGCACCCGTTCTTTGCTGAAGGACAAGGTCAACAAAATCTCCAACGATACGGCTGACCTTTTGGAGAACAAAAGCAAGGATCTGAACAATCGTTTAGAAGGTGTCAAGCATAACGTCAATAAGGCGGTGGAAAAGGCGCGTCCGCGCATCGAAGAGGCTTACGATAAAGCGCGCTCCCAGGCATCGCAGGTGAAGCAGAACGTACAGGACGCCGTCAACGAGGCGAAGCTGGAAAAAGAGCAACGCTCTGCTTAAGCTCAGACCCAGAGATTGCCAAGATATTGAATACCGCCCTGGAACCCGCTATCGAGGTTCTCGAGGATCTTTTGGCCGACAGGCGGATATAACGTGCAGGTCTCGAGCTCTGAAAGCGGCACGAAGTCTACTCCTGCCAGCACCGGCTCATCGCCGAGGCGCATGGTGCCTCCGGTAACGTGGGCGGTCACATAGACATTGACAATGTGACGTGAGCGGTCGGGTGCAATTGCCTCAGACAAATAGATGAGCTTGTCGCAGGCGACCTCAAGTCCGGTTTCTTCTTTCAACTCGCGGACGGCACATTCGTCAAAGGTCTCGCCATACTCCAGGCGGCCGCCCGGCAACACCCAGTAGTGGCGGCTGCCCTTGCGATGGCGGACAAGCAGAATCTGACGTTCGTCATTGATGACGATGACGCTCACTCTGGTTGTCGGTATTACCTTGCCAGGCTTGCGTTTTGGTCTTTTGTTAGACAAATCGTTGGCCTTTCCTGACGAGTCTCTTGCTCGTCTGCCTTTAATGGTTACCATTCTAAAACAACCGCTGAAGATTTCAATTCGCAAAGACTGAAATGGGGCAAGCCGCGCTACCGCCCGATTTTTGGTACTGTTAATGGTTCGTCTTAGGGAGCCAGGAGCAGACCGATGCCTGTTATGGGGTTACACGAACGGCTTTCGGAAATTCAGAACGAAGCCGTCGCGGCACTCAGCGCCGCCGCATCTTTGCTCGACCTCGACAATGTGCGCTCACGCTATCTCGGCAAGAAAAGTGCTATCGACGAAGTGATGCGCGGGTTGCGCGATTTGAGTCCGGAAGAGCGCCCGAAAGTGGGACAACGAGCCAACGAAGTGAAGGCGGCGATCGAGGATGCTTACACTCAGCGCCGTCAAATACTCAAGCGCGAAGAGTTGGCAGTGCAACTGTCCGGTGAAAAAATCGACGTTACCTTGCCGGGCGTAGGCCGACCGCTCGGTCACATACATCCGATGACGCAGGTAACCCAAGAGCTGATCACGATTTTCTACGGCATGGGCTTCCAGGTTGTTGAAGGTCCTGAAATCGAAACCGACTACTACAACTTCGATGCACTAAATACGCCACCAGATCATCCGGCGCGTGATTCGCAGGACACGTTCTACGCCGATATGGAAACCGGACGCGATGCCGATGGCAATCCGTGGAGTGTGCTTCTGCGCAGTCAGACTTCCACAGTGCAAGTGCGCACGATGGAGAAGCTCAAGCCGCCGCTGCGGGTTATATCGCCGGGTCGCGTCTATAGAAACGAAGAGGTGAACGCGCGCAAATATCCGCTCTTCCACCAGGTAGAAGGTTTGCTTATCGATCGCGACGTCACCTTTGGGCAACTCAAAGGAACGCTCAACGAGTTCATTCGCGTCCTTTTCGGCAAGCCTTTGAAGACGCGCTTCCGTCCTGATTTCTTTCCCTTTACCGAGCCATCTGCCGAACTCGATGTCCAATGTCCGTTTTGTGATCCTGAACCGGGCGCCGGCTGCCGCACCTGTGGGCACCGCGGGTGGTTAGAATTGCTCGGTTGCGGAATGGTCGATCCACATGTGCTGGCCTCCGCCGGCATCGATCCGCAAGAGTGGAGCGGGTTTGCCTTCGGCATGGGCATCGAGCGTCTGGCGATGTTGCGCTTCAACATCAATGATATTCGCCATCTCTACACGAGTGATTTGCGTTTTCTCCAACAGTTTTGATTTTGCGGCAGCCTGAGGCACTCCAATGAAACTTTCCTACGAATGGCTTTCCGACTTCGTCGATCTCTCGGGATTGACACCGCAGGAGGTCGCGGACAAGCTGACCATGGGCGCCTTCGAGGTCGAAGAGATCAAACAGGTGGGCGCCAATTTGCAGGGCGAAATTGTTGTCGGCGAAATCATGGAAATTGTCCCGCACCCCGATCCGTCCGTGACCAAAATGCGCCTGACGCGCACGCGCGTGCGCGACGGTGCCGCGCCCGAGGAGATTGTTTGCGGCGCGTGGAACATCGAAGTGGGTCAAAAGATTCCGGTGGCATTACCGGGATCGGTTGTGATCAACCGCACCACCGGGGAGCCATTCCCGATTCAGCGCACGGAGAAGCGGGGAGTTGTTTCCAACGGCATGCTTTGCTCGCCGGCAGAGCTTGGTATCGCTGGCGGTGAAGACGGAATTCTAATTCTCGACCCGGCGACGAAGGTCGGCATCAATGCCAAAGAACATCTTGGTTTGCAGCCGGACACCGTACTTATAGTCGAGCCCCGCTCCAACCGCGGCGACGCTTTGTGCGTGCTCGGACTGGCACGCGAGGTGGCGGCTCTGTTCGGCCGGTCGCTGAAGGCGCCGCAGTGGCAATTGCCGGCCGCGCAGCCGGGGGACAAAGTCAGCGCCGATGTGGAAAACACGGATGATTGCCCGTTTTTTACCATTCGCGTCTTGTCCGGCATCAAGATCGGTGCATCACCGTCATGGATGGTGCGCCGCCTGGAAGCAGTGGGCATGCGCAGCGTCAACAATGTCGTAGACATTACCAATTACGTGATGCAGGAGCTCGGACAACCACTGCACGCTTACGACCTGCGAAAGGTAAACGGTGCTCACCTGGCCGTTAGGCGGGCCAGGGACGGTGAAACGCTGACAACGCTCGACGAGAAAAAGCGCGAACTCAACAACGAGATTCTGGTTATCGCCGACAAACAGGGCGTGGTCGGCATCGCCGGTGTTATGGGCGGCAAAGGCAGCGAAATCGCCGATGACACGACGACGCTGGCGCTGGAAGCGGCATGCTTCAACAGCCGCCGAGTGCGACGCTCTTCGCGTCTTCTTGGACTATCAAGCGACAGCAGCCTGCGTTTTGAACGGGGCGTGGATCTGGCAGGGGTGCGGCAGGCCTCCGATCGCGCGGCGCACTTGCTCGTCGAACATTGCGGCGCCAAGCTGCACGAGCTTAGCACCGCCGGTAGTGACAAACTGCAACCCGTAGTCGTGCCCTTGCGCCTTTCCGAGGTGCAACGTTTAACCGAGTTGGAGGTGACTGCCGAGGAAGCAAGCCGGCTTCTTGCCCCGCTGGGATTTGCAACCAGCGCCAAGCACACGGACCGCATAGAGGTATCGGTGCCCAGCTTCCGCAGGCGCGATGTATCGCGCGAGGTCGATTTGGTCGAGGAAGTGACGCGGCTTTACGGCTATGACAAAGTGCCGGTGTCCATGCCAAAACGAACCGTGGCGCCGCCGTTGCCTGATACCATACTCGATACCATCAAAGAGGCGCTCTCGGCGTGCGGGCTGAATGAAGCCTGGATAAGCAGCCTGGTTTCCCTTGAAGATCTAACCGGACGCGGCTCTTTCGAAACCGACGACAGCCAGGCCGTAAAGGTGCTTAATCCATTATCGGACGAGCACCAGGTGCTCAGACAAAGCCTGTTGCCGGGACTGCTCAAGGCGCTTGCCTACAATCAGGACCGCGGCATGCCTGATGTCTGGCTGTTCGAGACCGGGCTCACCTATCGTCGGTTGACGGGCGGCAAGACGGATCGTTCGAACACGGGCACCGAGGAAACGCTGAAAGTAGCATCAGCGATCACGGGCCAACTATCGTTGAGCCAACTGTCAATGGAGAGCAAAAGCGACAAAGAAGTTTTGGGTTTCTATCAACTAAAAGGTGTTTTGCAAAATCTTTTCGAGCGATTGGGCATTGCCGAATCTTTAATTACGTATGCCTCCGCGGCCGACGCGAGCCAGTGGTTCCACCCATCGCGTTGTGCGGCCGTTTCCTTTAAACAATCGGCGCGCGATAAGGAAAGCAAGCTGCTTGGCTTTATCGCTGAAATTCATCCGCTGGTGGGCGAGGCATATGGTCTGAAGAAGTCAGCCTGCGTTTTCGAGTTGGACGTAGAGGGTCTAAGACAGGCGAGGCAAGCGGGCAAATTTGCAGAAATCTACAACACGCCTGTGGTCAGCCGCGACTTGACCGGCGACGTCGCGAAGGCGACTGAGCAAGCGGCTTTGAAGGAAGTGATTTCGCAAGTGGGCGGAAAATTGTTGCGAAAAGTGGAGCTGGTCAGTATCTTCGATCTCTCGGGGGAACAGAAGAGCCTGTCCTATCGGCTCAGTTTCCAGGATCCGGAGAAAACGCTCACGGCCGATGAGATTGATAAGTCGATGAGCAAAATTCGCGAACAGCTGACGCGCCGGTTGTCAGTATCCTTTCGCATCTAATCTGCTGCCGTTTTTTTATCCGACAGCAGCCCAGCTAGAGCGCGTTTGCAGGTTTTTCTGCTTTAATTTGACTCAAATTGTTCAGATCATTGCCTAAGTGGGAAAGATTAGTTCAGCACGGGTATATTGGTCTGTGTGTCAGGCTTCGGGACACCGTTAACCCGGACTGCTTACTAGAGAGTGACAAGAATCAATGTATAAGCTGTCGAGACGCAAAAACATGTGGCCGTTCCTGGTCTTGTTGGGAGTTGGCCTGGCTGTTTCGATAGGCGTGCCGCCGCTGTTTCCCGAACAGCGTTTTGAGATTCCGGCATTTGCTTTGTTTCCAGCTGAAATAGCGCTGGTAATGATCCTTAGCGTACTGTTCTTTGAAAACGCGACCCCGGCTGAATTGCTGCGTCTGTCGTTTACCATGCTGACGCTTGCGATGTTCTCCGGAACCTTCTGTAATTGGATTTCGAAAAGCAGTCAGACCTTGCCTGATTCCACCTTGCTGCTGAATTGGGTGGAATTGATTTGCATGAACATAAGCGGGCTTATCGCCACTGTTGCTCTTTATCAGACCAGATCATCGTCCGCCCCAGTCTCCTTGTCCGCCGTGCGCGAGCCCAGCGAAAAGCGCGCCGGCGCCGGTGCCGATGAAGTGATAACCGGCAATACCGATGCGCCTTCGGCCGAAAAGGCAGATCCCGCTTCCGGCGAGTCGGCAAAAGACATTCTCGATCAGTTGGACGTCAGCCGCATCAACCGCCTCGAAAAACAAATCACTCGTCGCGATCAATCCACGGGCGGTCCGGTATCGCTTGATTCGCTTTTTGCTGAAGAAAGCCATGCCGCCAACAAGCCGGAAGCCGAGCCTGCGGCCATCACCGAAACAGTGCAAGCAACGTCACTCGACGATTTCATGACCTCCGACAAAACCGGAGAGATCAACAAGCCCATGGCCCAAGCTGCCATCGACAGAGGTGCACCGCCGGCGCCACCACTAGAGGCGCCGACCCCACCGCCGCCGTCCTCGCCGATGAGCGAGCCGGCTTCATTGTCTGCGGCTCAGGCAGACGCTTCAGCCAGCATCGACGATCTTTTCGGCGATATCGAAATCGGCACCGATTTTTCCCTATCGGCAACCACTCCCGAGCCACAGGCTCCGGCGGCCGCCAACGATATAACCCTCGAGGCTACCACCGCGGAGACGCCCTCGCCGGTTAGCGAACCCATCCCGGCGCCGCCCTCGCCAGAGCCGGCAGCCGCAGAATCCACTTCCAGCACCGCACATTTATTTGACGAGAATCACTTGGGCGGAGATCTAGAAGATATCTTCGCTAACCTGGCTCCTGAGGCCGCCAATGATGAATTCAGCCCGGAAAAACTGGCGGAAATCAAATCTCAACACGTGGAAGAACCGCCAGCTCCTGCTCCTGCGGCCAAGGCTGAAAGCAGCCTGTTTGGCGACGGACTGGGCGATGAGCTGGACAGCATCTTCGACAATCTGGCTCCGGAAGCCGCCAATAAAGATATCAGCGAGCTTTTGAACAAAGATGCATCCGCGCCCGCTCCAGCAGCACCGGCGGCTCCAGCACAGGCTCCCGCAGCACCGGCGGCGCCGGCGCCCGCGCCTGCCGCAGCGTCTGCCGAGCCAGCGCCGAAGACAGCCGGTACACGCTCTGCCGGCGGCAAGGAAGTAAAAGAATTTGGACGCCTCTCGGTGGTCGCCACTGCCAAATCAGAGTTATCCGCACCAGGAACGCTCAAGACAATCGGACAGATGTTGCTCGACACGCAAGCTGTCGAAAACATCATCAAGCGCACAGAGAATCGCGCGGACGAACCGACCAAGATCACTGCCGCCACCGCGCGCGTGGTTAGCGTTTCTCGCGGCGCCGACATTCAAGCGATGCTCAACAACGTCGCAGCTTTCCCTGGCATCGACGGCAGTCTGGTCATCGGCAAGGACGGGTTGCTGATCGGCGCCACCGAATCTCTCGGCATGATGAGAGATGTGCTTGGCGTTTTGGCGCTCGGCATTCACAGCACCACGAGCCTGGGCACAAAGAAAGTCGACCTCGGACAACTACACCAGTCGATTATGCGCACCGGCAATAAAGTCAGCATCCTGACTGAAGTGGGCATCGGCGTGCTCGCTTGTTTCTGCGATCAGTGGAAACTCGACTCCATCGACGCCATGATCGATCACATCAATTCCGTAATCAACGAGTCGCAAGCTTCTGGCGGCGCTTCGCTCCCCACCGAATCTCTGGGCGCCGGTTTGCTCACAGGCAGCGAGCCGACTCCGCCACCACCGGTGGCTCCGGCACCAGCACCGGCCGCGCCGAAGCCTGTGGAAGTAGCGGTTCCAATTACCGACGCCAAAGGCGGCTTGCTCAGCGTCAGCGATGACGATATCGGCGGACTGTTCGACGGCATTCTTAGCGATTCGAGCACACATAATGATAGTATCGGCGGCGGTGCCGCACCGGCACCAGCACCGGCTGCACCCGCACCGGTAGCTGCGGCTGCACCAGCTCAAGCCACGGCTGCCGCGCAGCCGTCCAGCGGCGGCATGATGGCGGTGGATGATGATATGATGTCCGCTATTTTCGACAACATGCTCGAGAAGACGGAAACCGTCGAAAAGGCTATGGACTTCTCGCCCCCGGGCGGCATAGCTGCCCCGGCAAAGGCAGAAGCACCAGCCGAGCCGGCCAAAGCGCAACCGGCAGCGGCAGCCCCGGCTGCACCCGCTGCCTCGGCACCGGCGGCCTCGACACCGTCCGCCGCGGCACCCCCTGCCACTACCGGCGGTGCCAAGCCCGCCGGCGGCACGAGCGGTAAACAAATCAAAGAATTCGGACGCCTCTCGGTTAACACGTCAGCAGCCGCCGACAGCCAAGACGGCGCAATCAAAGCCATCGGCCGTCAACTTATTGATGTCCAGGCGGTGGAAAACATCATCAAAGCCGGCGAGAAGCGGGAAAAGATGGGCTCCGGGTTGACGACGGCGCGCGTGATCAGCGCCGCTCGCGGCGAGGGCATCAAGGCTTTGCTCACCAAAATAGACGGTTGTCCGAGTGTTGTTGGATCATTAATCGTGGGCAACGACGGACTGGTCATCGCCTCCACGTTACAAGGCGGCATGGATAAAGATCTACTCGGCGCACTTTGCACGGCGATGCACAGCCATGCGGAGCTGGCTTCTAAGAAAGTCGAGCTGGGCAAGTTGAAGCAAATAATCTTCCACGCCAACGACAAAGTCACTATTCTTACGGCTGTGGCCGTAGGCGTGCTCGCCGTTTTCGTCGACAATCACGACATGAACCAAGTCGATGCATTGTTGACCGCCATCGAACAAACGGTGCGCGGCTAGAATCCTCTTGACCATAAGCAGAAGGGATCGTGCAACAATGTGCGATCCCTTTGCGCAAGGAGGTTCCAGCTTAATCGTATGAGCACGCAAACAACCAATTTAAAAGTCGGCGACAAGGCTCCCAAGTTCAACCTGCACGCACATCCGTCCGGACAGGTAAGCCTCGATGACTTCGCCGGCAAGAAGAATGTCATCCTGGCGTTCTATCCCAAAGACGACACGCCTGGGTGCACCAAAGAAATGTGCGCCTTCTCTGATGACCTCTCCAAATTCTCGGCAGCCAATACGGAAGTATTGGGCATCTCAGTCGACGATTTGGGCAGTCACGGACAGTTCGCGGGCAAATACAACCTCAATCAGCGTCTGTTGGCGGACCCCGACAAGAAGGTGTCTACCGCTTACGGTGCTCTCAAGCCGGACAAGCCTTACACTGAGCGGGTCTTGTTTGTCATCGACAAACAAGGTGTGATTCGCCATATCCACGAAGGCATGCCCACCAACAGCGAATTGCTTGACATGATTAAGTCGTTGTCCTAGTGTCCTGAATCTTTAATCTCTGTCGGTATGCTTTTGTCCCGCTAGGCTGGTACCATATACGGTATCAGATGGAGGGGCGCACGGTGCGGATTGCTCAGAGCATTGGCTTGGCAGACGATGAACACAAGCAACTATTGGTATGGACTCGCGGAAGGACAACGCCAGCGCGGCTCGTCACTCGCTCCAACATTGTGTTGTTAGCGGCACAAGGATTTCAAAACCAAGAGATTGCCGAGAGTCTTGGTGTCTCTGTTGTTACTGTTCGCCTGTGGCGCGGAAGATTCGCTGCTTACGGACTTGACGGCATAGAGTCAGATGCGCCACGCCCTGGTCGGCCGAGAGTGATAGGTGATTCTAAAGTCAGCAAAATCGTTGAGAAGACGATGAAGTCTCGGCCAAAGAATGCAACTCACTGGTCAACACGAGAAATGGCGAGAGCGCAGGGAGTCAGTCAATCCACAATTGTGCGGATCTGGCACGCTCACGAACTGAAGCCTCATCTCGTGGAAAACTTCAAGTTCAGCAATGACCCTCAATTCGCCGAAAAGCTTCGAGACGTCGTGGGATTGTATATGGATCCGCCAGAGAAGGCAATTGTGCTATCAGTCGACGAAAAGAGCCAAATACAAGCGCTTGACCGTACCCAGCTTCAGCTACCATTGAGGCCCGGTATTCCTGCGAGACAAACCCATGATTATAAGCGGCATGGAACTACAACTTTGTTTGCCGCCCTGAGCCTGTTGGACGGAACGGTGATCGGACAATGCCTTCCCAGGCATCGTCACGATGAATTCTTGAAATTTCTCAAACTCATAGACAAGGAAACGCCCAAAGATTTGGACCTGCATGTGATTGTAGATAATTACGCAACGCACAAACATGAAAACGTGAACAGATGGCTCAGCAGGCACAAGCGCTTTCATCTTCATTTCGTTCCGACCAGTTCTTCATGGCTCAACCTCGTCGAGCGCTGGTTCGGCGAGATAACAGCGAAGACGATCCGTCGTGGCACCTTCAAGTCGGTGCCTGCTCTGGTCCAGTCCATTAACGAATACGTGGACAATTACAATCGGAATCCGCATCAATTCACATGGACAGCCAGCGCCGATAAAATATTGGACAAGATAGCCACACTGAAAGCTATTTACGGTTCAGGACACTA
>DATNQY010000154.1:0-15640 GCA_036703785.1 Candidatus Obscuribacterales bacterium | reverse complement strand
CTGGCTGATGCTGGCGTTGTGGACGCTGGGTGTCACCGGGCGGTGGTTTGCCGGCGTGTACCTTATCGGTTGGCGCTTTCTTCTTCCTTCATCCGCGTTGTTGGAGCTTGCCGCATTCTGTATTCTCCTCTGGATGGGTTATCGTTCGCACGAGTTTAAGCCGGAGCCGGGCAAACAGCTGCCGCCGTTTGTGCCCCTGTTTCTCAGCGGTGTCGTTGGTCTTGCCTTGAGCTTGTTGCTTCTGTGCTATGAGTCTTTCACAGCGGCACTTAGCGGGGCGGCACCGGTGGTGCCTGCCATAGCCGATGCTAAACTCGTCGTGCTTGAGACCTGGGGCTTTGCAGTGCCTGTGGCGTGGGCGTACACCGCGAAGTGGATGCCCGTGTTTCTCGGATTGCGAAAGCCGCATCTAAGGATGGTCGGCTCGGCTGCGCTGGTAAACTTAGCCGCCATATTTTTGGTGCTTGCTGATCAATTGTTTGTCGCAACGCTGGCTTTGACGGCGTCCAGCGTCTTGATTATCCTCGGTCTCAACTTATGGGTGCCTGCGGAAGAACCGGCGAAAATAACCGGTGTGCACAAAACTTTCCCCCTCTTCATTCGGCTGGCTTATGGCTGGCTTCTGGTGGCAGATTTGCTGATTGTCATTTCAGCTTTGCTCGCAACCCCTGCCGGCATCACCGGTGCAGCCCGTCATGCGTTGACCGTAGGTTTTTTGGCGACCATGGTTTTTTCCGTCGCTCCGAGAATGCTCCCCGCATTCTTCGGACGCAAGGGCTTATACAGTGCGCGCCTGATGTTCTGGGCGACATTGGTTCTAAACTGCGGTTGCGCCTTGCGTGTGGTATCGGAAATGGTGGCATATCATTTCGGCGCGACGGTGGCATGGATCGCCTTGCCGATTTCCGCATCGCTTGAACTAACCGCCGTTGTTCTCTTCGCCATCAACATGTTCAAAACCATGGCGCAGCCGCCATTGCTGGCGGAACTAAGGGGTGGTCCGTCCTGAGTTGAACATCAGGCAATAGCTGTGATCGTATCCATAACCGTAGCCGTCTTCCCAGGTGACGATCACTTCGCCCTCGAACTTCAGCACCTTTGATATCACTTCGCCGATGTCCCATGCCAGGGTGGTGAGCGAACCGTCTTCGTGCTTGAGATTTGCCACCTCGACTACCGCCCGCGCTTCCGGTTTCAATTTTTTGGCAATTTGGGCGTAGATACCTTTGATTTGCTCTAGGTATTCGTCATAGCCGCTGAACTCGGTTGTATAGGCGGTAAAAGGATTTTCTTTATGGTGCTTCCCCATGTAAGGCGGAGAAGTAATAGAAAAATCGAAGAGATCGGGAAGATCAAGTTCGAGCAGGCGGGTCGAGTCCCCGTGGATCGCCCGTTCAGGGTGACGCAGTAGCGATTGAACGTACCGGCACCGTGCTTCGTCATACTCTACGCCGAATCCGCTACGAGCCATTTGTTCCGCCACTACGACCGTGGTTCCATATCCCATGAACGGATCCAAGACCTTGTCGCCGCTTTGCGTGAACTCTTGCAAGAAATGCTCTACCAGCGCGTCGCAATAGCGAACATCATCGTGGCGAAACTGCTCGGGCAGTATTCGTTTTTTTTCGTTTTTCAACGAGATGAACGTTTTCATCTCTAGCGCTGGGTGTGCACGTCGGCGTTCACCATCGCGCCTTTATGAGCGCGGCGATGGACGAAGCTGAATACTAAAGGCACCCAGACGAGTGTGAAGAAAGTTGCCACCACTAACCCGCCGATGACGGCGCGACCGAGTGGGGCATTTTCCGCGCCACCGGAGCCGGTGCCAATTGCCATAGGAATCATGCCGATCACCATCGCCGCTGCAGTCATCAGCACCGGACGGAAACGAGTGACCCCGGCCGCCAGTGCGGCCTGCGTCGAACTCATGCCTTCGGCGAGCCGTTCTCGAGCAAAACTAACCACAAGAATACTGTTGGCTGACGCTACCCCGATACTCATGATCGCTCCCATCAGGGCCGGAACGCTGAACGTCGTTTGAGTGAGATAAAGCGCCCAAATAATGCCGCACAATGCTCCTGGTATGGCCATCAAAATGATCAGCGGATCGCTCCACGACTGGAAATTGACCACAAGCAGAAAATATACAAGCACCAGTGCCAACGCCAACCCTGACAGCAATCCGGAGTAAGCGGCGTCCATACTCGTCATTTGACCGCGCAGATCCAGAAACGCACCGTGCGGCAAATGCTTCTTGTATGAAGCGACAATCGATTGAACTTTCTGAGCGACCGAATTGAGGTCGGTGCCATCCACAGCCGCCAGCACATCGATTACCGGCTGTACGTTGTAGTGATTGATCACAGTCGGTGCCAGCGACCGATCAAAAGTGGCGAGGTTGCCGAGCAACTGGGTCTTCGTGCCGTCAGCCGAGGTCACGACTGTGTTGGAAAGATCTTCGAAGGATGTCACCAGCCGTTGCGGAGTTTGTACAGCTATCGAGTAACTGACGCCGTTTTTCGGATTTACCCAGAAGTTAGGTGCTGTCTGGAAGCTACCGCTCAGTGACACCAGCACCGATGAGGCGACGTCGCGTTGGGTTAAACCGAGCTGGGCCGCTTTTTGCCGATCGACATTGACGTTGATGACCGGCCCGGATATCGCTTGTTTGATATGCACGTCGACGGCACCCGGGACTTTGAGCAACTGGTCCTTGAGCTGTCTAGCGATGTTATAGCTTTGCTCCATGTTCATCGAGCGCACCTGTACATCAATCGGTGCAGCCAGTCCGGCGTTCAAAATCTGAGTCACAATATCGGCGGGCTGGAAGAAAAAGCCCACTTCCGGAAAGAGACCCGGCAATTTTTGACGCAACAAGTTGCGATATTGCGCGCAAGTTGTCTGGTGTCCTTCCTTCAGTCCAATCAGAATTTCACCGTCGGCCGGAGTGTAATTGACGCTGTCGCTGGACGAGAGATTTATGCCTGAGTTGGGAATGCCTATCACATCGGCAATGTTGTCTATTTGCGAACTGGGAATCAACTGACGAATTGACTTCTCCATGCGCTTTACGAGCTGTTCCGTTTCTTCCACGCGCATTCCCCTGGGCGCGCTGACGTGCATACGCACGACGTTGCCGTCAACGCTAGGAAAGAAATCTTCGCCAAGAAACGGAATCAGCGAGAAGCTGAGACACATGAACGATAGCACGCAACAAACAACGGAAACTTTGTGTGCCAGAAGGCTGTCGAGAACGAAGTGATACCAATTACGGAAATGCTCAAACCCGATGTCCACTTGCTTTGTGATCAGGCCAAGTACGGACAGCGCTCCTTTGGAGTGGAACTTGTCGTAGTGCGGGTCGGCATGGCTGGATAGCATATACCGGCTCATGACGGGTACAACAGTCCGCGATAAAAGGTACGATGCTTGCATCGAGCCGACCACGGCCAGCGCAAGCGGAGTGAACATCGACTTCGCCGGCTCGGTGAGCAAGAGAACCGGCGTAAACACGATACATATAGCCAAGGTCGAGACGAATGCGGGCACGGCGATTTCCATGGCTGCATCGAGAATGCCCTGACGCACCGACTGTCCGGCAGCGAGCCGTGCGGCGGCTGGGTTGGAGACGGCAAGCGATTCTGAGGTGTCGGCCGCTGCGCTTCTTTCTTCTCGAACTAGATCCAGGTGACGGTGAATGTTTTCCACTTCGACTGTGGCGTCATCGACAAGCATGCCCACAGCCAGTGCGAAGCCGCCCAGCGTCATCACGTTCAGCGTCTGTCCGCCGATGTGCAGAATTATCAGCCCGGCCAGCACTGAAAGCGGTATCGAAACAGCGACGATTACCGTGCTCTTCCAGTCGCCGAGCAACAGCAACATAAGCAGTGCCGTTAAGCCTGCAGCGGTCAGACCCTCGCGCACGACATCATCGACTGCCGCCTGGACGAAGATTGATTGGTCGTTGAGAACCCGCAAATCAACGCCGTCAGGCATGATGTTCTTAATGGCCGGAATCTGCGCTTTCACGCGATTGACCACGTCAATGGTGGAAGCTGCCCCCAGTTTTATGATATTGAAAAGAATCGCTCGAGATCCTTCTTCGTTGACGATATTGGTTTGCACGGCCAAGCCGTCGTGCACATAGGCAACATCCTTGAGGAGGATGGTGGCACCGCCTACTTGCTTAACCGGCACTTCGTTGAGATCGGCGATGGCACTGGGGCTGCTGTTGAGCTGAACGTAATACTCTCTGGAATCGAGCTTGGCTGTGCCTGCCGGCAGAATGATATTTTGCGCGTTAATGGCGGTGGCGACGTCGGAAGCGGAAACGCCTTTAGCCGCCAGCTTGGTGGGATCAATGTCCACCATCACCTGGCGAGGGGCGCCCCCATAGGGCCAGGGCATAGATGCGCCCTGGACTGTCGCCAGTTGCAAGCGCATAAAGTTGTTTGCCAGGTCGAAAAGTTTGGTCTCAGGTATGGTCTTCGAACTCAGGCACAGCTGCATCACAGGGATGTCCGTGGCGCTGATTGCCGTAGTAAAAGGAGGCGTGGTGCCCGGCGGCATTTGTTTGAGCATCGCCTGACAGACAGCGGTGAATTCAGCCAGGGACTGTTGCGGGTTGGCATCCTGGTGCAGATAGAGTTTGATCACCCCTTTGCCCACCAGCGACATCGATTCGATGTGCTCAATTCCGGACACGGTGACGGTGGCCGCCCGCTCGCAAATGCTGATCATCCGGCGGTCCATGTCGATTGGTGTCAGCCCGTCATATCCCCACACGCAGGTGATCACCGGGATGTTGATGTGCGGAAAGATGTCCACCGGCATCTGCCTGATGGACAAAACCCCGAACAGGGCAATCAACAGCGCCATCACGACAAACGTGTACGGACGGTCAAGCGCCAGTTTGACGATCCACATAAATGATGATCCTCGTAGCGGCGGGCGGAAGCCCGCTTTAATTATAGCCAGACTAGCGATTATCGATAAGAGCTACACGTTTGGTGAAACCAAAGTGGTATTCAAGCGGAGGGGCTGAAAACTTAAAACCAGCGAGTTAATTGGCGAGCGATATTTGTATTGATATCGATCTTGAAAGCCGCGGAAAGACGACTATCGTCTGGTTCAATTATCGATAATTGAGGTAAGATGGATCAATTGGCAGGAGCAAATCCTATCGATGGTTGATGTTAACCGCGACTGCATGAGCAATCGCATCCAGCAGCTAATTCTGGAGCGGATTCGCAATGGCGTTTATGCGCCTGGCGATAGGCTTGTGGAATTGCAGATCGCGCGTGAGCTCAATACCAGCCAGGCACCAATTCGCGAGGCCCTCTGCAAGCTGGAAGCGATGCGCATTGTCGAGACCCAGCCTTATAGAGGAACGCACGTCCGCAAAGTAAGCCCTCGTGAATTCGAAGAATCTCTGCAAATTCGCGGCGTGTTGGAAAATCTGGCGGCAGAGCAGGTGGAAAAAAGACTGCTGGGTTCAATTGATGCCTTGAGACAGGCGGCCGTCCACACGATGACAGCGGCTAAAGAAAAAGATCTCGATGCTTACCGGCAGTACAACCTTAAGTTTCACCGGATGATCGTCGAAGCCAGCGCCAATGAAACGCTAGTTATGGTCTGGGATTCGCTGGTACCCGAGGTGCGCATGCGCATGCAAGCGAACGGCAACACCGACTTGAGCACATTGCTGAATGCCGCTAACGATCATTTGGAAATTGTGGAAGCGTTTGCCGAAGGCGACAACAGGTATGCCGGCAAGCTTTTGAAAAAGCACGCAGAATCGATACTATTTCATCACGAGCACAACGAGCCTATCATAAAGGAAGCCTAGATTCATGGACCGCCGCATCACCGACTCAGTTGATAAACATGATGTCGCCTCGCAGGGTGAGCATGTGAGGCGTCCACTTCACCCGGCTTACTTCGTTGTACCGATTATAGCGATTGCCGCGCTGGTGGTCATCGGCGCTGTTCCGCGGCTAATCCAAAAGCAGACGCTGATTAAGGAAGGACAAGCTACTCAGAGGCAAACGCTCTCGGTATCGTATGTGGTGGCGCGCGCCAGCGCACCGCTTGAAGAGTTCACATTGCCGGGCAATACGGAAGCTATTCAGCACGCACCTATCTACGCCCGAGTCGATGGGTATTTGCATCAGCGCTTCGTGGACATAGGCGACATCGTGCACAAGGGACAGGTGATTGCCACCATTGAAACGCCCGAGCTCGATAAACAAGTTGAAACGGCCACAAATGCCATTGCTCAGTCGAAAGCTAACCTGGAGAACAGCAGGCAATCGCTTTCAAAAGCACAGGCTGACGAACACACCGCTGCCGCTAATGTGCGCAAGGCGAAGGCCGACGTCGATTATTACAAAGTGGAGTTGGCTCGCTACAGGCAGCTTGCCGGGCAGGGGGCGGTAAGTCTCGAGGACCATGATACTCGCCTGCAACAATACAATGACGGCATGGCCGCCCTGGATGCCGCTCAAGAAGCGCAGCAGTCGGCGCAAGCGACGATCAGGTCGGCCGAAGCCGGCGTGCATGTAGCTGAAGCGGCGCTGCAAGCTGCCACCTCGCAGCGAGGACAGTATGCAGCCAGTCGCTCATTCCAAAAGGTCCAGGCATTGTTCGACGGTATCGTCACCAAGCGCAACGTCGACGCCGGTGCCCTTGTCTCCTCGGGTAGCAGCACCAGCAACACGGTCTTGTTCGAGATTGCCCAAATCGATTTGCTGCGCATCTATGCTTACGTTCCCGAGCAATTAGTACCGGATGTGCGCGCCGGGCAAAAGGCCAAATTAATTTTCCAGGCCTATCCGAAAGAAAGCTTCGAGGGGACTGTCACCAACATTGCCGGCGGTCTAGATCCGACTTCGAAAACTCTGCAGGTGGAGTTGCATGTTCCCAACTCCAGTCATCGCTTGCTGCCCGGCATGTATTGCCAGGTGAAGTTCCAAGAGCATTCCGCCGATACGCTGACTGTAGTGCCATCAACCGCGGTGCAAACTCGCGCCTCGGGTGTCTACGTTTATACCATCGACAGCAGCAATCACGTGCACAGGCATAGTGCCGATATTCAACGCGATCTAGGCGGGCATGTGGAGCTGGCAAACGCCGTCGCTCCCGGAGACAAAGTAATCATCAGTCCTTCCGATGACGTAGTCGACGGCATTGCCGTCAACCCGGTCCTCGCGCCGGCCGACAAGTCCTCGTCCGCGATTTAAGCTGCCACCATATGTGGTGCTAGCTGTCGGTGAACGACTATGCGATTTCGTATAGGGACGCAGATTAATTCGCAAAATATGCCCAAAAAACCGCGCCTCACCCATGCCGGTGATCGCCTGTATTGCCCAGCCGGCGCGGCTCGCGTTTCCTTGACAAGCCTCTTTCATTTTTGGTATCACATGTGTATGTCTTGGAGAGCGCCAGCGGTTGGTCGCTCAACCTTGTAGTGCTTGCGTGTGTGCGCGGCATCATGTCGCCTTGGCGTGCCTCTCCCTGGACTGATTTATCACCGATCAACGGTTCATTGCCGGAAACGGTGTCCTTGTCTTGGAGGTACGCAATGAAAAAAGCACGCAGTCCGAAAAAGGGCTTGTCGGATGAGCGCGGTCCGCCTGTTGCTTGAATGGCTCTTGCACAACTGCATGCAGCTAGGGCGACGCACTGCGCCGCCCCTACAATCGAAATACTAATGTGTCAGGGGAAGCAATCGGTACCAGTTGCTTCCTCTGCCGTTTTTACGGCGGGGTGGCTTCAGTTTCTGCATCGGCGTCCGAGCGCTTGCGGGCGTGGAAGCAGCGCGTGCAATAGACAGGCTTGTGACCTTTGGGTTGAAATGGAATTTTGGCCGGCGCGCCGCAATCAGCGCACGGGACGGTAGCAGCCTGCGAGCCGTCGATGCCGGCGCGACCCATGCGGGCGACCAGGCGACAATTTGGGCAACGCTTGGGTTCGTTTTTCAGGCCTTTGGCGGCAAAGAATTCCTGTTCTCCGGTGCTGAATAGGAATTCCGCGGAGCAATCCTGGCAGTTTAGAGTTCGGTCACTGTAGCCTGACATAACAATAGTCTACAGGAAACCACCTTTATCTGTCGACAATAAGTCGCAACGCCAGCCTACTTGGCATGCCACGATGAACTGTCATGCTCTTGTTTCCATCCATCGGCACTGCGCACGAAAATTTTGGTAATCAGTCCTTCGGCGTGCATCGGCTTGGTGCCGCCAATCTGCTCGAATGCTCGATAAGTTACAACTGCGGTGTTGCCTGTGACCTTGATGTACGGCTCATCTATCGTATAAGCAAGCAAGGGCTCGGAGCCGTTCGGCGCGTGCTTGGCGAATGATTCTTTCAAGTGCTCGACCACGTTGTCCTTGCCCGTGATCATCTTGTTGCGCTCGTGATCGAAATAGCTGCAATCATTGTCCAGAAGCGCCTCGTAGCTTTTAATATCGCCTGATGAATAAGCCTTTACCACGCGCTCGACTGTGCTTAATACCTCCGGCGCGTCAGCCTTGGCGGAGTGTGGTTGCGGCGCGGCATGTGGGTTGTGCGTTTCCACCACGCATTTGCCCGGCTCGCATGTTTGCGAGGATTTGACTTCATCAGCTGCGCAAACTGCTGCCGGCATCGAAAGCATCATTGCTGCGCCGAGCATTCCGATCAACTTGCTTTGCATTTCACTCTCCTATCGCGTTTGCGCCATGGCGCGCTCTACTTCACTTATGGCTGATTCCGTTTCCTGGCGATAACTGTCGAGCAATGCTTGCTTGCGTCGCAAATCGTCCATCTGTCGAGAGACGTCATCGTAGTTGCGCTGGATTTCTTTGAGCTGGGCGAGCAGCGCGTCTCGGGATACCGACAACTTGGCACGCACGTCGGTATCCAGTGCTACAGCCGGCCTATTGGCCTCAAGCACAATTAGGGAGATGGCAACGAGCGCTGATAGCACTATTGTCTTCATGTCCGTTTCGCCCCGCTGGACTGCCGGCGCGCGGCGCCGACCCTACTACAAGTACAGCGTATTGCCGCTCTGGCGCCTGAGATCAACGCTTAGCAAGATTTAAAGCTGATTGTGATGGAGAGACTTCTATACTCAGCGTCAGGAGATATCCCCATGAAGCCACTCATACCGCTTGTTCTCGCCCTAACCGTCGCCCTTTTGTCCGGACAGGCGCAAGCCGGAGTCAATAGCGAGTCTGTAAAAAGCGCATTCGAGCGCATGCACGGACTGGCCGGCACATGGCAGGGCAAGGACGATGAAGGGCAGCCCGCCACCGTGAAGTACGAGGTGATGTCCGGAGGCTCGATTGTGACGGAGAGGCTTCAACCAGGACCGAAAGCCGACGAAGCCATGCTCACGGTATACCACCTCGACGGGGACAAGCTGCTTTGCACGCACTATTGCTCGCGCAATAATCAGCCGCGCATGCGCCTGGAAAGCTACGATACGAAAGACGGCGTCCTCGATTTTGATTTCGTCGACGCCACCAACCTCGCCAGCGAGCATGAAGGACATATGCACAAGCTGGTTCTTAAAAATCCGGACAAAGATCACCTGATCCAGGAATGGTCGTGGCACGAGAACGGTCAGCAAACGCCCGCCGTATTCCATTTTGAGCGAAAAAAATAGATTCGTGCCGGTGAGAAACATTCTTCGGCCGAAAGTATCTACACGGATATGAAAGAAGAAACTCTCACCACGTCATCCGAACATGTGCTTGTATTGAGCGGTTTGTATCCCGGTACGGTACATTGCGATTTGGTGTTTCGCGATTTCAACCAAGAACTGCTTCTGGCGCGGGTTGTGAAGCCTGAAGGCAGCCCTCAGCCCGGCACTTTGATGCCCGTGCTCGTCCAGTCCGGCTCATTGTCTGAAGACATGAAGAGCCGCCTGAGACGGCGATTCAAAACTCAGCAGGTAACCACATTCTTGCTGGGCGCCCAGGAATTTACCGGGCAGATAGTCCAAATGGACATGCATCAATCTCCGGTGGCAGACAACAACCAGCCGGCGCAAATTACCAGTCTGGTTATTCGTTGCGTCAATTGCTAAGCGCAATCGCCCCGTCAATGCGGGCAGCAGCTGCAGCCTCATGTGCCTTCAATCCTTCGAGCCTGGCGAAGGCGGCTGTTTGTCGGGCCAATTGTTTAGCAGGCGCTTTGATGTCCAACCATGACTGCGGACGCAAAAAGGTTAACGGCGTCAATCCACCGCTAAACCGCGCCGAGCGGTTGGTCGGAAGCGTATGATTTGGCCCGGCTGCATAATCCCCGTAGGGCACAGTGGCGCAATAGCCGATGAACAAGGCCCCGAAGTTCTTCAATTGGCCGCGTATTTTCTCGGGCTCACCGACGTGCAAGACGAGGTGCTCGGGCGCGATTGTATTAGCGGCCCAAATGCATTCGGCAAGCGACGGTAAAACCAAAATTGCGCTGCGCGCCAAGGACTCACTGACGAAAGGCGGAGCCCCGACCGATGAAGCTATGGCAGGCAAGCCCGCCGCCACTATATCGGCGAGCTGTTCGCTATCGGTGAGCAAATAGGCGCGGGCGTCGGGGTCGTGTTCAGCCTGGGAAAGCAAGTCGAGCGCCACCCAGTCGGGATCGCCTTCGCCATCGGCAATCACGGCGATTTCGCTGGGGCCGGCCAACATGTCGATGCCGACAATTCCTTGTACCTGCCGTTTGGCTTCGGCGACATACGCATTGCCTGGTCCGACGATAATGTCAGCCGCGCCGATGGATTCGGTGCCATAAGCAGCGGCGGCGATCGCCTGGGCGCCGCCAAGCTCGTGGAATTCGCTTACCCCGGCCAAGGTGCCTGCAAAAACGATTTCCGGTTTGAGCGCCGGCGTGAAGAGGGCGATGTCTTTGACGCCGGCGACTTGTGCAGTGATGGCCGTCATCAGTGCGGTCGAGGGCAAAGGATAACGGCCGCAAGGCACGTAGCAGGCACACCGTTCGACCGGTACGAGGTCGAGCCCGGCAGCATATTCGGCAAACTGCACACGCACCGGTTTTAACGAATCCATGATTGCTTGCGCGAATCGGCGAATGTTGCCGGCGGCAAATTCGATCGTTTGTTTAGTGGTTTCAGGTAAAGATGAAATGCATCGGGCGATGAACGGCGAATCGATGCGAATGGTTCTCGGTGCAGGATCCTTTAACCGCTCAGCGATTTGCTTGAGTGCATCATCGCCGCCTTCATGGACCTCCTTGAGGATGGACGAAACGGTGGATGCCAGACCGTTCTGCTGCAGTCCGGCAGCCTGCGCTGCGCCGGTTTGCGCTGCTTTGATCCAATCGAGGGCGGCTTGTCCTTTGAGAACCGGAATCATTTATGACGTCCTCCCAACTCGGATTCAATCTCCTCCCACTCAATGCCCTCGTCGACCGCTAGAACACTGAGGAAATAAATCAGATCGGCAATCTCCCAACGCAAATTATCGCGATCGGTAAAACTGACTGTTTCGTACGCTTCTTCCATGATTTTTTTCAACAATTTGGACCGCTTTTTGAAGAGCGTGGCCGAGTAGGAGTCTTCCGGCAGATCTTCTTTGCGCTGTTTAAGCATCTGAAACAGTTTCGGGATGGAAAACTTGCGCGCTGAAGTCGACTGTCCGAAGCAGCTGTACGACTCACGGTGACAGGCAACGCCCGATTGGCGCACAACGAAAAGCAAACAATCACGATCGCAATCGACGCGGCAGCTCAAAAGCTCTTGCGTGTTGCCGGAAGTCAATCCTTTCTCCCAGATTTCCTGGCGCGAGCGGCTGAAGTAAATTCCTTTGCCGGTTTTCAATGCTTGCCGCAATGAGTGAACGGAGCTGTAGGCCATCATCAGCATTTGACCATGCGGATCTTGAACAACGGTTGGCACAAACCCGCGCTCGTCGAACTTGACGCTGCCTACGATAGACTCAACTGGATCCACGCGGCCGGTGTACAGTCCCATGCCCACTTGCACGTCGACACCGTTTGTTGAGATCGTGATTACCTCTTGCGTGTCGGCGACGCCACCGGCCACGGTGACATGCTTACTCAACTTTGCGACGACCTCGCGCACGCGTTCCACGGGCATGCCGCCAAGGCCGCCCTCGTGTTCCACAAAGGTAACCAGGAAACCGCTGCAGTAATCACGCAGCCGCTCGGCGCGATCGAACAAACTTTCTCCCGTGCCGCGTTGCCATCCATGATCGACCACTTCGCCGTCTTTGTGGTCGAGAGCTACAATTATTTTGTCCGTGGGGAACTTCGATAGAAACTCGGGCGAGGCCATTGTTCCGACAATCAGGGAGCGGGCACCGGCTTTCAGTAAATCGCGGGCCGTTTCTTCATCGCGAATTCCGCCGCCCACACGAGCGTCGGCCACGCGGCAGATTTGCTTGATCAAAGCTCGATTGTTGCCTTTGCCGGTTGCGGCATCCAGATCGATAACCGCCACTTCGCCGTATCGATTGAATTCGCGAGCGAGTTCGATCGGGTCGCGCTCGCTTTCCAGCACAAACTCTTTGCCTTGCTTGAGCTGCACGGCTTTGCCGTTCATAATGTCGATGCTTGGTACTAACACAGTCTCACCGGTACTCCTGCTTTGTGAAGTTGGTCCTTGACGGCGCCAATTGTGTACATGCCGTCGTGAAAGATGCTGGCTGCCAGCGCAGCATCCGCTTGTCCGTCTTGAAAAACCTCGACGAAACTATCGGGGTCGCGAGCACCGCCTGAGGCGATAACGGGAACGGATAGACGCTGCGAGAAGATTTTGGTTAGTTCGATATCAAATCCGTCCAGCGTGCCGTCTTTGTCCCAAGAGGTTAAAAGAATTTCTCCGGCGCCGCGTTCCACGCATTCCAGCGCCCAATCAAGAGCGTCGCGACCGGTTGTGACCCTGCCGCCCCTGATCAAAACTTCCCAGGCGGTGCCGTTTTCCCCACCATTACCGACACGCCGCTTCAACCCTTTGCCGTCGCTGCGCCTTACATCCAGCGCGACGACGCAGCACTGTGATCCGCAAGTTCCGGCAATTTCCTCGATTAGCTGCGGACGGTTGACTGCTGCCGTATTGATTGAAACCTTGTCCGCTCCATTTTCCAAAAGTCGTTTCACCAGATCGAGAGAACTTACGCCACCACCTACGGTGAAAGGAATGGATAAATTTGCCGCCACGGCGCGTACGAGATCGACTACGGTCGAGCGGTCTTCGTTCGACGCCGAGATATCGAGGAAGGTGAGTTCATCTGCGCCCTGTTCCTGGTAAAAACGTCCGAGCTCGACGGGATCGCCTATTTCGCGCAGATTGCCGAAATTTATGCCTTTGACAGTCTTGCCGCCGGCCACATCCAAACAGGGAATGATTCGCTTGCACAATCCGTCAGCCGACATTTTCGACCCACCTCGTCAAAAGCGATTCGCCGAATGCCCCGCTTTTTTCCGGATGAAATTGAAAGGCGGTGACGTTGCCACGGCGAATGGCGGCGCAGAAAGAGCCGCCATAATTCGCTTCGTAGAGCGTGTCGCCGGCGTTGTCGGGAACGGGAAAGTAAGAATTGACGAAATACGCATAGCCGGGCTGCCATTGTTTACTGAGAGAAGTCAGCTTATTCCAGCCGATTTGGGGAACTTTCGGATGGCGAAAACGCACCACTTTGCCCGGCACCAGCGACAAACCCGGGCTGGCCGTCGATTCCTCACTGCCGTCGAACAAAATTTGCATACCGACGCAAATTCCCAAATACGGCGTTCCGGCGCCGACAAGCTCGACTAGGCGTTTGTCCAGCTCAGACGCGCGCAAGGACTGCATAACCGCACCAAAGGCCCCCACCCCCGGAACCACCAACGGACGCGAGCCATCCGGCGGATTGGCGGCATCGGATTTCCGATAGCGGACGTTGAGACGCTCCAGGCAGCGACTGATGCTGCCGATGTTGCCGCCGCCTATATCGACGAGATCTACTTCAGCTTTCATCCAGCATGCCCTTTGTGCTGAGAGTAGCGCCATCATCAAGGCGCACTACTGCTTCTTTCAAGGCGCGAGCTGTCGCTTTGAAGATCGCTTCAACGGCGTGGTGGTCGTTGTCGCGGTATTGCAAATTCACATGCAAGGTGGCGCGCAGTCCATCGACGAATCCTTTGTAGAATTCGCGAAACAAATTGGGATCAAGATTGCCGATGCAAAAGTTGCTGAACTCCGCGTGCCAGGTCAAGTTGCGCCTGCCGCAAAGATCGATGGCAACGCTGGCCAGGGTGCCGTCCATGGGATAACTAAAGCATCCCGCTCGCTGAATTCCGGAAAGACCCCCCAATGCTTTGAAAATGCTCTCGCCCAGAACGATGCCCGTGTCTTCAATCAGATGATGCGGGTCGACCTCGATGTCGCCTGTGGCTCGCACCATTAAAGAGAATCTGGCGTGGCACGCCAGTGCGTTCAGCATGTGAGAAAGGAAAGGCAGCGATGTCTCGATGTCACATTCGCCTGGTTGATCCAAATTGATCCGCACAAGTACGTCAGTTTCCTTGGTGGTGCGACTGATTTCGGCAACACGCAACGTTTTCTCAGCAGCTTTGGTCATATCATGAATACCTCGGTGAGAGCTTCCACGGATGAAACGGCTAAATGAGCCCCGGCGGCCAGCAAAACCTCGGACGGGTGAGTGGTGGTGATGCCGATGGCGTCCAGTCCGGCCGCTCGAGCCGCCTGCATGTCGTCGACGGCATTGCCGACATAGACTCCACCTTTAAGATGGAATTCGTCCAACAAGTGAGCCAGGTAATCCGGTGACGGTTTTGCTTGTTTGCCCGGTAAATCATGCAGGCAGAGTACCCTTTTGAAAATGGCATTGAGCTCATCGGCCCAGAGCGGATCGTATTCGGCGCGCGTCCGCCCGGTAACGACAAATAAGGGATGCCTGCTGCCCAGGCGCTGTAAGGTGGCAAGGTCGACCAGCAGCGGCTCCTTACCTTTAGCCGAGGACAAGTACAGCTCCAAACCCTGACGAGCAATCTGTTGCAAAGGCACCTTAAATCCGCGGCGCTTCAATATTTCAACCACCGCTTCCCAATCATCGTTGAAGCCGCCCTCAGCGCGCAGCAGTCTCAGCTCTTCGGCCGGCAGCGCAGTGCCGGAGTGGCGATGAACCAGTTGGTGAACAACTTGATCGTAGCTTCCAGTAACGTCGACGATTGTGCCGTCGAGGTCGAACATCAGCGCGTAGGAGTTGTTGAAACGATCGATCGCCGCGAGCAATCGATCGGTTTCTTCTCTGCTTCCGATTGAAACGCGAACCTTGCCCCAGGTCGCTGAGCGATTGCCGTTGCTTGCGCATTCGAATCGATCGCTGCTGCGATTGCGCACGAGAACGCCCTGCTCTCGGCAATAGTCGGTGAGCGGCTGAGCGTTGATTCCGGCGTGGAGCAAAATGGAATTCGCCTTGCCCAAATCAATTTTGATACCGCGTTCGGCCAGAGCACCGGCTAGTCTCGCCTTTTCTTCAATCACTCGCGCCACCGCAGCCTTTACTTCGGCGTGCCGATCCAAAAGTTGAGCGGCCGTCCAAACGGCGGCGCTGTTTACCGTGTAGGGCATGCGGACGACATGCATGTATTCAAGCAACTTCGGATTGCCGAA
>DATNQY010000153.1:0-16560 GCA_036703785.1 Candidatus Obscuribacterales bacterium | reverse complement strand
CACAATTTCGGTTTTTCCGTCGGCCGTCAAATTGGAAACGGCTGCGTCGAGAGTCACCGTTTGTCCACCGACTGTCGGTGCCAGAAGTCCTGGAACATTGACGATCGGAACATTCGTACTGAGCTTGGATGCGGCTTCTTTGATGCGGGCCGCGTCAGTTTCTCCGAATAATTCGAGGAAAGGCAAACCGCGCATTTCTGCTTCTTCGCCGTCCAAAAGGCGGGCGGCAGCGGCGTTGGTCTGGGCAATGCGCAGACTGCCCGGCTCCAAAACCACAAGCGGCAATGCCGATTTGGCAAAGACGCGCCCATCCACTACCTTTTCGTTGATGCGGTTGGCTTGTTGCAATACTGCCGCCAGTTCTTCGGCAAACGCTTCGCCAACCTCGAGCATGTCTTCGGAGAAGCTGCGATCTTCCTGGCAATGATGCACCGTCAGGCAACCCACCAAAGTCCCCTGATGCAACAACGGAAAAGCGACGACGGATTTGCTGCCGGAGTCCTTTATAAATTGATGGAGTTCGGGCTGGACGGCAGCCATGCTGGCGTCCGCCTGGATCTCCGATAGGGGCACGGGCCGTCCCTGAGACAGAAGTCGATACATTTCGGAGCCGGAAAGCAGTTGATATTGACGCTTGCCGACAGGCGGCAGCTGGTCTTTGCGGTACTCGGCTTTGATTTTCAGCTCGTGCTCACCTTCGTCCATGACGAGGGCGACGGCACGATCCAGGCTGAATTGCCAGCCCAGCGCGTCCACCGCGCTCTGTAGGACTTGATCGGGGCTGGTGCCGCTGCGAATCGATCTTCCTATCTGCTGAAACAGCTTGAGGGGAGACGTATGTTCTGTCCGTGTGTACATGGTTGAGTAGACCTGATCTTTAACGAAGCTCGAGCTCATCGGGGTTTCCTTAGCGTCTGCTACGGGGTTAACCCTGCTAGTTCAAGGATAACTGAATTTCCGACACGAGCTAGTGCGGGTTTCCGTGAGGTTCCTGGGGTTTTTCCTAGTATCACGTAAAACTCTGCAAGTCCACGTGCAGCGGAGGTTTTGGGATTCTCATCCGCCCAGCTTGGCGGAACCAGCATGACCATCGTTTAGTCCTTCCCTTATACAACTTCATTCAATGTCCGTTGGTTCACTGGCCATGTGAAAAACGGGCGAAAACCGCTTTTGGCCGATAACCGTATGGGCAAAAAATTGGTATTTCAGAATTAATCTTTGGCTGGGATCTCGTGGCGATCCCGGCGTCCGAAGAAATGGACAGCGTTTCGCCATTCTTGACGATTGAGCTTGTCAAGCAATTTTGATAAAATTAATGTACTTCACGATAGGAGTCCCTGGCTTGCTCGCTAGTCAACATATTCGCAACCTAAGGCGTCAATTCGGCAAGCGTTTAGTCGAATCGGCGTTGAAATCGCCCACGCTCGTCGCCGATATGAAACGTATCCGCGAGGAGGGTGTGCGCATCCGCCTTGTTGACGGACCATGCCGTGCCTACTACGACCGCAAGAAACGCACGATTTACATCGGACGTTGGTGCCCGCGCAATTACAAACTCATTAGTATTGCCCACGAGTTCGTGCACGCGCTTGTTAAACCGACCATCGATCCTGTTCCCGGGAAAACAGGTCGGCAGGAGTTTATTGAGCGCTGCTTGAGCGAGGAAACGGAAGCCATTGTTCACGAGATCAACATCGTAAAAGAGTTGCTCAAAGCGGGCGTTGCAGTCGATCCGAAAGAGCTCGAATGGCTCAATCGGTACAAGCGCGGCGGCCGCAAGGCCATCCGTAAGGCGCTGGAAAAGACGATCACCTCGACCACGGGCGAGGGGTATCCCGAATACTATGGCAGTTGGTACGACGAGATGATCCCCGTCAGTAAACGATTGCCATAGCGGCGGCGCATCGCGCCGTCCGTCGGAAACACATAACGCATCAAGGGCGGCCGTGCATGCCGCCCTTTTATTTTGTCAATGCACTATAGCGGCCGGATGGAGACTCTACTCCTGATACGCCAACAAACCGCTGTTATCTTCTTCCTGCACACTGAACGGCTCGCTCGTAAGCGCCCGCGCGTGCGGGATCATCATGCGCACTTGCTCGGCCACCGCTTTCGCTTGCGGCATCTTCGGATGCAAGTGAATGGTTTGGAAATCGATCTTCACTTGCGTTCCTTCATTCGATTGCACTGTGCCGTTGCGAACCAGATTGGTCGCCTGTTTGATAATGTCGCTAGGGTTTTTCATAACGGCGCGACTATGGGTATGCGGCAGCAAATGTCCTTGCGCATCGTACATGCGATCGATCCACGCTTCGCCGGCCACCCGAATTCCGGCACGTTCGCCGGCGGTCAAAAGATTTTGTCCGGCTGGACCAACCAGGACCAGCCATTTGTCGAACTCGGCAATCGCACGAGCCACAGTTACGGCAATCCTGAGATCGCTAGAGATTTGCCGATAGAGGAATCCATGCGGTCGCACTTGCGAAATATCGAAACCCAGTGTTCTGGCTAGCCCGGCCAGGGCGCCCAGTTGGTACAGAATCGAAGCCCGCAGCTCACTGGGCGGCAAGTGGAGTTCGCGACGTCCGAAGCCGGCCAGATCGGGATAGCCGATGTGCGCGCCCAGGGAAAGCCCGTAGTATCGTGTTTCCTCGAGTGCGGCTTCCATCAGTACGGGATCGCCCGCATGCGCGCCGCAGGCAATGTTGGCGGAAGTCACATACGGCAGAATGTCCGCTTCGCCTTCCATGCGGTAAGGACCATAACCCTCGCCGATGTTGGTGTTGATGTCGATACCTTGCTGCAGAATCTTGGCCGTCGGCGGCTGCGGAGCCGCGCTCGTGCCTGATTCTCTGGGTCCGCGCGAGCGGTGATGTCTTGATCTGCGCATTTTTGCTTCCCGAGCTTTGTTTAGGATTAGTCATTCTAGCAGGTGCCTTCCCGGCAGAGTTCAGCACCGGGTGAGACTTTCAGCACTTTTTCACGAGATCGGCAATTTTCTTCTTGATTACCGCAAGGATGCCCCTACAATATAGGCAGGGGTCTTTAAATAATGCTCAGACGAATTTTTGTTGGGCTCGCATCAATCCAATTACTAATCGGAAGCCCGGTGCTGGCGGATTCAGACGCCGCCAACATCAGGTCGCTGCGTGCCAGTGCGCTTCAACATGTTGCCCAAGGACAAGTCGAAATCGGCATGCGGTCTTTCGGCGACGCTATCCGGCTAGCCGAAAAATCGTTCGGCAAGGACTCGACATATGTCGCCGACCTTTGCTTCGACGCCGGCGTCGCCGCTTTGCGCAAAGATCAATATAAAGACGCGGAAAGTTTTCTGACCAAAGCCGTCGGACTGAATCCCAATGCGGCCGAGGCCCGCCTGAAGCTGGCGGAATACTACAAGATGAAAGGCCGGCTCAGCGACGCCAAAAGTCAGCTCAACAAAGTGCTCGCCCACGATCAAAACAACGTCGAGGCACGCGAGCTTCTCGCTTTGACCTATCAGAAAGAGGGCAATGCCGCGCGTTCCACGGAAGAATTCTGGCGCCTGGGGCAAATCGCCTCTGGGCATCCCAGTCAAGCTGAGTTGAGCCCTGGCGGAGATGCGACCCCGCCGCCGCCGATGCCCGTGACTGCGGTGGTACCACCTGTGACTTCGGGAAGCCTCGGTGGATTCGTGCGCAGCGCACCGGCTGCGGCTCCCAAACCAGCAGAACCGGCGACGGCTCCCAAGCCCGAGGAAAAGCCGAAAGAAGCGCCGCCGCCTGCCGCTAAGACGCCGCCGCCCCCGGCAGCGCGCTCCACAGCGAAAGCACCGTCACAGCAAGAACAGCTCTTGCGGCTGCAGCAGCAAGAACGCGAGCTCCAACGAGCCCTGGCAAAACATTCGAAGAAAGAACACTCGAGGAAAGAGTCGAAGCGGGATCGCAAACACAGAGGTCATCAGTACGAGGCTCCGGCCGTCGAGGAAACGGGCGCTTTCGGCGCAACTGCTCGCTTGCATTCCAAGGCGAAGATTCTTAATGCCGGCAAAAACATAAAGGGTGCCTCGTCGGATTCCGACAGCTCCGCTGCCGTCTCAGCTCCGCCACCACAGCCGGTGCAGTCCGCCTCGCGCCACACCCGCAGGCGCGCGCCGAAAGGCATGGTGCCACCGCCACCACCAGTGGTGCCGGTCTTCCAGCCGCCGATGCCGATAGCACCACCGCGGCCGGTGGCCGCGCCGCAACCCAAGCCGGCAGCGCCGGCGCCAAAACTAATACAAGGGACGCCGAAAGAAGATCCAGGCGAAGAAACGCACAGCGGCCCATTCGCACGTTCATCCGGCGCAGGCTCCAGCGCTTCGTCCGGCTCGTCGTCCGCAGACGACGATGGCGATTTCCTGCTCGATTGGGCAGGCAAGAAGAAAAAGAAAAAATAGTATGTCAGACGAGCACATCAATCTTCCCATTCAGTCCGCTCGCGACGAACGCGATCTCAAGGCTCTGGTACTGGGACACTACATCCTTGCCGCTTTCTTCGCCATCCTCACGGCTGCCCTCGTCCTTATGGCGGGCGCCGCCGTGTTCAGTCCGTACCTCAGTGGCGGCTGGGTGACTGCAGCCTCCAGCTTATTTGCCGCACTCGGTTCGGCATTGTTCGCGTACGCAAACGTGCACTCGGGGAAAGCAATATCGGCACGCGAAGATCCCCAGCTTTCCACATATGTGGCTGGGCTGAATACAATGGCGTGTTTTCCCGTAGGAACGTTTTTCGGAATCTATAGCTGGCGCGTGCTATCCCGTCCAACCGTACGAGATTTGTACAACGCGCCGTTGCGCGGCGCGCCTGCAATTGCCAAATCCGCGCCGAGCAAGCCCAAGGCGAAAGACAAGATTAAACTGGTGACCACGCCCACACCGCCTGCAGCCGAGCCCATGCAGTTCCACGAAGCGATGGCTTATGCCGACGAAAAGGAAGAGGCCATGTGGAAGAAGCTCGAGGAAGAGCATCGCAACAGTAATCCCGACGGCGGCAAGTAGTTGCGCCATAGCCGTAATCTCACCATGGCAGAAACCAAATACTGCCCATAGGATATCGTTACCATAAGCGGTCTTTCCCGCCCGCTGCTTCTATCGGTACGCGATATGTCCGGCACAGATGCCAATGACAATCTGAAAAACGACAAGCCGTCGCCTGCCGACTCCCAGAAAACCGGCGCGCTCATTAATCGCCTTCGCGACGAACAAATTACCAATCAGCAACCGAATCGAAGCTGGCTTAATCAAGCAGTGCATTCCGCTGTCGGTACATTCGTCCACAACGAATCGGCGACACGCAACCAGAGCGAGAAGTATGCTGTCGAATTTATCAAAGCGGTGCCGCTGTTCGTTGGCGGTGTTTGGGGCAAAGCGCTGAGCACGGTTGCCTTCGGCGCCGACGAAGTTAAGTGCAACGACTCGGGATCGATGCAAGCATTGGAATTGGTCACTGGAGCAGGCAAAGGCTTTCTAACCAAGACGGCGTTCGATTACATCGGCGCACGCGATTTGAACTTTGCGGTCAAAGGAATGGCAATGGGCAGCGGCTCGCGTCTAATCGACACGGCGCTAACGCCGGGAAATTATTTCGGTGCCAATGGCAACGTTGATTTCTCACGCGGTGTAGAAAAGGCCGCCGTAAATGCCGGCGATGCCAAAGCACTGGGCGTCGATGTTCTAACATTCGGCGCGGCCCACCTGGTTCCCGGCGCCTTTGCAAGAACGGCCCTGCAGCGCAGCACAGCCCTCACGACCTCGCTTACAGGAGCGTCATTCGGATTCGCTTCCGGTTCGCTGGGAGAATTGCAACGTCAATGGCACGACGGCAAGATTACCGATTGGGGCGGCATACTGAAAAGTGGTGGCATAGAAGCAGGGCTCATGGCGGCCGCAGCGGCAACCGGCCACACGCTGACCCAAGGCATGAGGCCTATTGAAGAGCGACGCACCGCCGGCGCCACCGCCTCAGGCGAAGCCGAGGAACGCCGGACTCCAGCCGCTACCAAGGCCGAGAAAGCCGAACCGAAAGCCGAACCGAAAGCCGAAGCGACCGCAAAACCAGATCGCTTCGGATATACCGGCTTCTTCCTCGACGACGCAGCGATGAATAAAGTCCGCGGTAGTCTTCAGATCAACGGCGCCGAGGTTGCTCCCAAATGGACAGCGCCCGACCAATTGCATATCACAGAGAAATTTGGCGTGCGCGAAAGTGCCGGTTTGCCTGCCAATAAATCGGTAAAGGTCGTCGGACATGCGCTGGACGAAAAGGGCATCGAAGCATTAGTCGTCAGTGTAGACGGGCAAACAACCCGTGCCGACAAGCGGCCTTATCACCTCACGAGATCTCTGGGCGAAGGGCGCAAAGCAAACGAGAGTATGGCGACTGTCGAAAAGGCCATAGCAATCGACAAAGCGCGCACCGAGGGCGATCTCTCGAAGTTCAGCGCCGAAGACATTGCCCGCTATCGCTACACTGCGCTTCGCCCCGAAGAGCAGTTCGAGCTCAGCGTACAACCGAAGTTTGAACCTACGGCAGAAACCAAAGCAAAAGAAAAACCGAAGAAGGTGGAAGTAGCCTTCGAGGATATGCCACCACGGCAACAAGCCGCGACGGCTCTGAAGTCAACGCCTCGTGATTATCTGGATAAGAACATCAGCACACGCACGCCCGAGAATCGCATGGGCTCCTACTGGGAGATGACGGCGGACGAACTGAAGCGAGCAATTCACACCGCCGATTGGAAACCATTCGAGGACAAAGACGGGGTTATCGCCGCTCCGGCGCGCGCGTACCAGTCCACGATTCCTGGTGGCAGGCTTGGCATGACCACGTTAGAGTCCGTTCCCCAAGACGCGAAGCTGTACCTGGTCGATCCGAAAGGCACCGGAAAATGGTCTTTGGCAACAAGCGGCGCAATGGAGCCGGTTACCGATAAAGCGACACTGATTGTCGGTCCAGGCGACGACGGCAAAATGATTTCCTGGACTTTCCATCCAGGCGATCCAGTACGGCCCTCAAATCTCGACAGTGCTAAGTTGCAATCTATCCTGGGAGATATGGGTATCAGTGCTGATACCACTAGAATCAAAATCACGCGAGCACAGCTCGACAAAATCAACAGTCAACTGCCGCCCGATCAACAGATGACCATGGTGAAGCTGGAAAGCCCAGCCAATGAACTTTCGGATCGCACGAATCTGGCAACGTCCGGAATTGAAAACAAATCCGATGCGGAGCAATTCCAGAAGCTGGTAAGCGCATTGCCGGAAGGCATGCGCGAGCGTTTCGTGGGCGATCTCGAGGGCGTGCTCAAGCGCAACGGCGACGTGATCCGCGCCACCAGAATTCGCGGCATCAATTTCGAAATGTCGCGGATGCAGCGGACACTTAGCCAAGGGTTGGAAACGATTTCCGACCAACAAACCACTGCGGGCAAAGTGAAATATCACGGCTACAACAAAGCCGACACCGAGTTTATTGCAGACCCGCACGAAGTGAAGTCCAGCAATATACAACTCGACGTGCCTCTCATTCGTGAGAATGGCAAACCGTACGTTTATGAAGTTAAAACTTCACCGCGCATGTTATTCGGCAGCGCCGCCGATCAGCGCAATCAGATTCTCAAATATCAGGCGGCTATTGATCAGGGCACCATCGACGGTGCATCTATTGAGGTGACCGGGCGAGTCAACCCCGAGTTGCTCACCTGGCTGAACGGTAAAGCTGTCGGCGACCCGGCGGCGGCCCCCGATGTTGAGCTTCTATATTCAATGCCATTGCCCAGCGGCGCGGACTACACGTTCGTTTTGAAACGCGCTGAAAACAATCGCGGACTCCGTTTTTTCAACGACGACAAAACGTATACTCCGGAAGACAAGAAAATTATCACGGGTGTCTATAAAGCGATCCAAGATCGCTCCATAGGCAATATCATCTCCGGCACCCACGTTGATGATCCGAGACTGCAAGAGCAAGTCGGCGATCCGATGAGCATAGACAGCGCCGATCTGTTCTATCGATATGATCAAGCCCGTCTGCAATCTATCTGGGGACAGCTGACAGCCAAGGCAACCAGCGATCGCATCAACAGCGAAAACCCACGCAATGCCACAAGCGATTACAACAATCGCGACTATATAGAAGAAGCGACGCGATGGTATCAAGACCACCTGCGGCAAAATCCCGACTCATCCAAAGCGAAACAAGCTTATCTGCTGAAATCGGACGAATCCGTCAACGGCGTCGTCAATCGCGCTTATGATCGCGCGCAAGTCGTCCGCGCGTACGAGACGAATCGCACGAATTCGACGGAAGAAGCGCAGCGCCGCGCCGAGCGAGCGAGACTAGGCTATACAGGACGCCCCGAGGGCGTATCGCTGGACATCGAACACTTTATCATGGACGCGACTCAGGAAGAGAATAAGAGCGCCACCAGACGCGGCCGCTCTTACGATAATCCCGAACGATTCATGAAGGCGGATCAACTTACCGACTACTTGAACAGCCAAGATCGGCGAACTATCAATATCAAAGTGTTCGATCCCGTGAGCAAAACGGAAAAAGTTCAGTCCAATGCTCCGGAAAAAGAAGTTGAAAAAACGCGGCGAGCTGTAGACGTCGAAAATATCAATCGAGCCGGACAAGCGATAGATAACAACGAGACTCGGTACGGTGAGTTGCGATCCATACCGAAGGAGCAACGAACGCCCGAACAAAATGCCGAGCTGCGGTCGCTAATCTCTCGACACGCCGGATTCGCCATGAACAAGCCCGGAATCGAAAAATTGCAACAGCAAATTCAATCGCTCACAAGCGAGCGCATCGAGTCGGCACGCGCACTCAACAAGTCCTTGCAAGGTCTGTCGGGGGAAGAAAAAGCTGCTCGCATCGAAGCGATCCGGCAGCAAGGTACGAAATACGACAGGAGCATCGATGCCGCTCGCACTGGTCTGCGGAATATCTACAAGCAAGCGCTCGGCGGACAAGCCGAATGGGAGAAGCTGGAAAAAACGGTAAACGTCGAGGACAACAACATGATCAAGTTCATGTATGTTGTGACACCGGAAGGGACTATTCCCCTCTCTGAAGAAGTGATTCGCGGCGAATCTTCCGGGCGCGCTTCGCACTCGGAGCTGGCGGGCGGACGCAATGTGTACGGCGCCGGCGAGCTTGTGTTCAAGAAGGACGCTGCTACCGGTAAGTGGGTTCTCACCGAAATCAACAATGCTTCAGGACACTATCGTCCGCCGGGCGACGGGACGCTCGAGTATGTTCGCAATCTGGTGCAGAACGCCGGCATCGATACGTCACAAACCGATCTCTTCGACGCATTGCAACGTGGCACACGCCTGCGTGACCAACACCTCTTCGCACCCGGCTACGTCGACGACAAAGATGCGGAGACAAAGCCGGCAGCCTAGTCGCAAATCTTGCGGACCAGTATATACTTGTCGGTCCACGTCGGGGAGGAGTTGGCATGAGCAAATGTCGTACCGCAATCGGAATCCTGGTAGGTCTCGTCGTCCTTGGATCCGCGAGCGCAATCGCTGACGAAAGCTTCGATCAGCTCGTGCAAAAGGGAATGCAACTGTACCAGGTGCACGATAATGTGCAGTCGGTTGCGACATTCGAGGAAGCGTTGAAGGTCGCCAAGCCCGGTAGCGAAGAGGAGTTCACCGCAGCCAGGAACATACTCATGCCTCTGGCAGATATGGGCGACCGCGACCGCTTGTGGCAAGCAAAGCGACGAGTGGCGCTGCTCGATCACCAGTTGCATGGCACTGCGATTCCGGATGAATTCAAAGCGGACGCTCAGACTGCGGCAACTGGTTCCAAAGCTCCGACACCGCCGCCATCGGTGTCAGCAAGCCCGGCTGGGCAGGATGAAGCAATCAAACTCTATAGTGCAGGAAAGTATGCACCGGCAATGCAGAAACTGGAGAGCATCAAAAGGGCTGGCAATGCCGATGCCCAAACACATTTATATTTGGGCAGTTGCTGTCAGGCTCTCAAAAAATACAAACTTGCCCTGGTTGAATACGACTGGCTGGCTAAAAACTCACCGTTGATCAGCCTGAAAAGAAAAGGCACCGATTCGGCTCGCCACTTGCGCGACGCCATGGCCGGTGTTTGCCCGGGTGATTGCTTGAGACTCTCGATGCCAGGTTGGCGACACGAGCAGGGCGATCCTCCGAATGTTTTGCGATTGCGATTTCCATACCAAAATGGAACGCGCGGGTATATGGCGTTTAGCTCGAATCACTTGGGAGACGTCGTCAAATACAAGAATGGAGTTCCCGAGGATATAGGCAAGTGCCCCATATGTGGTGGCACAGGTCACGTTGAACCATTGAAGTAACTTACGGTGCATCAGGACATTATCGTCCACCAGCTGACGGGCGCAGCTCAACCACTGCCAAGCCCGCGACTTGATGCCGCCACTGCTTTTACGCGGTTACAGGATCGGATAGTTGCGCATATTCATAATAGTTGCGCAAAAGCCAAAATGGCCGCGCACAACGGCCAGCGCCCATTTAATGTTCGATAATTGCGCTAAATTTTAAGATAATTGCGCAAACTCGGATAGTAATTGCGTATAATGAGAAATAGTTGCGTATAACGCTTGCGGATAGTTGCGCAAAAAGTAGCTGAGCATGCCCAGACCAATACCGGAAAGAGAACTAAAAGCCATCGAGGAAGTCCTGAACGCCCATCCGGAAGGCATCACGTTCAGCTTCATTGCCGAGGCATTGGGAAATAAGGTCCCGCAACGAACCCTGCAATATCGCTTGCGTTATCTGGTCGATACAAAACGAGCGGTCTCGGAAGGTCAACGCCGTACCGTGAAGTATTGGCCAGCAAAGTCGCGCAGATCTTCTGCTCCAGCCTCACTCGAGACTGCACTCGTGCGGTTGTCAGACCAGGCAAACGCGGTTCGCAAGCTCGTCTCGCGACCGCTGAACCAACGTAAGATTGTTGGCTATAAAAGAGAATTTCTCGACTCTTACAGACCGAACAAGACTGCCTACCTGACCAATGCCGAGAGATCGCGCCTACACGAAATCGGCACTGTTCCGATTGGCAATCAGCCTGCGGGTACATATGCCCGCAAAATTTTGGACCGCTTGCTCATTGACCTGTCTTGGAACTCAAGTCGTCTCGAAGGCAACACCTACACTAAGCTCGATACCAAACAACTCATCGAATTCGGCAAAGTAGCAGAAGGCAAAGATCACGTTGAAGCGCAAATGATCCTGAATCACAAGGACGCAATTGAATTCCTGGTGGGCGCAGCCGATGAAATCGGTTTCAATAGATATACTCTTTTGAACTTACATGCCCTGCTCGCAAATAACTTATTGTCGAACTCTCAAGCCGAGGGCAGACTGCGATCTATTGAAGTCGGTATTGAGCAATCAACTTTCCAGCCCCTAGCAATACCGCAACTCGTCGACGAATACTTCCAGCAAGTCTTGAACACAGCACAAGCTATCAAGGACCCGTTCGAACAATCGTTGTTTGTTATGGTTCAACTTCCGTATCTTCAGCCATTTGATGACGTGAACAAGCGAGTGTCTCGTCTCGCAGCAAACATACCGCTAATCAAGTCTAATCTAATTCCCCTCACTTTCTTAGATGTGCCAAGAGACTTGTACACGCAAGCGATTTTGGGCGTGTATGAATTGAACCGCGTCGAAATGCTCAAGGATATTTATCTTTGGGCGTATGAACGCTCGGCGGAGCGCTATGTGGCCGCCCAGCAATCACTTGGCGAGCCCGATCCTTTTCGTCTGAAGCGCCGAGAAGAGTTGCGTCAAGTCATCGGAGAAATCGTGCGAATCAAGTACAAGCGGCAAGACGCAGTTCAATATCTAGAAAACTGGGCTGCAAAAAATCTGCCTGTTGACGAACGCGCGAAATTCATTGACGTGTCCCAAGATGAACTCCTTGCCTTGCATGAGGGTAACTTTGCTCGCTATAAAGTGCGCCCCTCGGAATTTGAAGCATGGCAAAAGGTTTGGAACAAGAGAACTAAGTGAGCAGAATTCGCTCAGGAAGCTTGCCTGATGCAGTCATTCAGCGTTGAGATTACGTTGGCGAAAGCGGCCCTGTCCGAAGCCGCCGTTGTTGCCACCGAATCCGGCGCCCTGTCCGAAGCCCGCGCCGGGACGCTGTCCAAGGGTTGGTCCGCCGCGTGGTCCGAGTGCAGTACCCGGCGCCGGTGGCGCCAGTCCGGGCAACTTCTGCCGCTGTTCGGCTGTCAGCACGCGTCTGATACCAAGCAGGTTTTCCATATTGATGTCATCCATCGCCTCTTGCGCCTGGCGAAGTTGGTGACGCGTCTGGCGAATTTTGGCATCAGGGGCATCGGCACTAAATAGTAATTCGTGCAGCTCTCGTTGTCTTTGCAAGACGAGCTGCCTGGCGTCGTGGGCGCGTTCTTTGCTGGCTTGCCGCATGTCTCTGATGCGCTGCTTTTGCTCTTCGCTGAGATTGAGCGACGTCAGATCGAGCGGGCGACGACTGCCGGGAATTCCCATTTGCATTCCGCCGCGCATGCCGCCGGCACGGCCGCCCAAAGCGCCAAAACCTTGGCCGCCACCAAATCCGCCACCAGCTGTCCCACCAGCGAAGCCCGGGCCGCCTCCTCGTGCGCCGCCACCGGCGAAGCCGTTTTCCGATCCGCCCGGCGCCTGTCCTCCGAACTGCCCGGAATTACGCAATTGGCGGCGACGTTGTAGTAACTCGCGAAGACGTTCTTGACGCGAACCGTCATCACCGCCTTGCGCTCCAGCCTGAAATCCCTCGCCTTTGAGCGGTGATTGAAAATCAGCATCGGGAGCGGGGGCGCTGCGCCTTTTCAGAGATGGCGGCTGTGGCACAGAAGTTCCGTCGTCTTGAGCCATGACCAGCGGCGTGGAAATCAGCAATGTTGCTGCTAGTAATGCCACCGCAAGCTCACATCTTAATGTCATACAATCCGTCCTCATCGGTGGCGATTCCAACTGCTTCGTTAAAACTGTTTGTGCCGTTAGGCAGCTCAGCAACCTGAACTTCCGGAGCCTGTGTATTGTCGTTGACCGCGACTTGCTGCGGCTGTTGCACTGCAGCGACAGGCTTCGCGTGCATCTTCGGGTGCTCCGGCGCCAGCAAGGCAACTACGCTGCCCGCGCGCACCGCATGCGGTGCCGGCGTCGGCCGCAGCGGGCTTTCGGCCGCCGCTACCATGTTAGCCTTCGGCTTCAGCGGCTTTTCGCCGGACGCCACCACGGTAGCCTGCGGCTTGATCTGCTCGGCTGCTGGTTGATTGGCAACCTGAGGCGCATTGATCTTTTCGATGTGGGCCGTCACCGGCGGCCGGTTGCTGGGGACTAAGAACTTGACGCCGACGACAAGTGCCACCACGGCGGCGGCCGCTGTCAACGGCAAGAACAACCGTGAACGCATCGGCAATACATTTGCGCCGCCGGCGGCAGCACCACTTGCGGTGCCTGCCGTCGCCGAATCAATCATGCTGTCGAGCTTGGCGGACAAGCCCTGCGGCATCGCACCCCGCGGCATTGTCTTTAGACTGTGCACAACGCGATCGATTTCCGCCAGTTTGCTCACGCAGTAAGCACACGTGGCAAGGTGCTTCTCGACACTTTCCTTTTCTTCCGCGCCCAGCTCGCCATCGTGAAACGAATCGAGCTGCGGTGCAATTTGTTGGCAAATAATGTCAGGCTGCATAACGATCACCTTGAGGCGGGGGCAATGTCGCGAGATTCAAAATAAGGCTCAAGCAGCTCGCGCAGCTTCAGCCGTCCATAGTGCAAGCGCGAGCGAACGGTGCCGATGCTACCGCCGACGATTTCCGCTATCTCCTGGTACGAAAATCCCTCGAGGTCGTGCAAGACGACTACGGTGCGCTGTGCTTCCGGCAATGCACGCAAAGAGCGCTCGATCACTTCCTCTTGCTCATTGGCTGCTAGCTGCTCGGACGGGTTGGGGCTGGTGTCGGCTACATTCACGGCTACGTGCATACCTTCTTCGCCGGCTTCTCTGCTGCCTGCCGATGAAGGATCGAAAGACCACATTTGAAAAACCTTACGCCGCTGCCGTGAGCGCAGCTTGTCCATGCACACGTTGTGCATAATGCGGAAAAGCCAGGCAGCCAATGATGACCGCAGTTTGAAACTGGCAATGTTCTGGTGCATCTTCATAAAGGTGTCCTGAACCACTTCCTCAGCCTCTTCGGCTGTCCCGACTATGCGCAGAGCTGCACTATAAACGCGGTTTTCATAGCGCCGAACCACGCTCTTGAAATAAGCGGGGTCCTTCGTCTGGCGGAAATTTTGTATCAGGGCCTCGTCACTAAGGTCCACGTTGTATCTCCACCCTCAGAACCCTTCTGATTCGGTTTACTGGTTTAACGTCGGAAGTGCCAAAAAAGTTCAATCCAAGACGCCTCTATTAACAAAGGTTAATCTTATCGCTCCTAAGCAACGAGAGCCATAGGCGGTGTCGCCACTGTCAATATAATGCGAATGTCGGCTGCTTGACACTGTCCTTGAGGTAAATTCGGTGCCAATCCTTTATATCTGCATCGCGGTCACTTTGCTGCTGAGCAGCGCACCGGTCGCCCTGGCGGCCGAAACAGACGCCTCCGCCCAAAAAACCGACTCAGTAACTACCGTGCAACCGCCGGCGGCTACCAACAAAGCGGCCTTCGACCACGACCGCTTCCGCAAAGAGGTGCTCGAACACAAGGACTGGCCGAATCTGCACGAAGTTCATCCGTTTCTCCTGCGCAGCGGCAGCCCGACACAAGCCGGCATGCAGGAGCTGAAGGCCAAAGGCGTGACGACGATACTCGATTTGCGCAATCCCGGCGAGAAGAAGTTCGACGAGGGCGCAGCGGCAAAACAACTCGGCATTAGTTACATAGCCATGCCGATGAGCTCAGCACCGCCAACAAAAAAACAAGTCGACACATTCTTGTCGACTGTGAAAACGGCTGAGGCTCATCCCAACGACGGCAAGGTACTGGTTCACTGCACACACGGCTCCGATCGCACCGGTTGCCTCGTCGGCATCTGGCGGGTCACGCAAGATGGTTGGGACTATGATCGCGCCTACAAAGAAATGCGCCATTACTGGTTTACGCCCAAGTTCACGAATCTGTCCGGTGCCGTCGAGCAATACTGGCACAAGGCTGCCCGCTAGAATTTCTTGTCCTCAGTTGCACAGCTCACGGTGACATGGCAAAGCAAGGCCACCGAGCCACTCGGAAACGGCAGCGTGGAGAATCCTGATGCGCTGTGTCCTGCAGCGTTGACCAGGTAAATGCCAGGCGCAATCTTCTGGTCCTGCGCGCTCAGCTGTTTACCGGCGTTCTCCTCCCATGAGTGCCACTCATCGGCCAAATTGCCGGAAAGCTCTCGATGCGGCACTCCACATAGCGGGTTGAGATTGTTCTTTCCTGCCTTGATGCAGCAGTCGGCTATGTGCACAATGACGGCGCCGGTGCAGTTGCAGGACGGATCGTTTTTAGGCACGCCCGGCCGCACCATGATGAGGGACGTTCCAGCCGGCGCGAAAACCCCATCTTGCATGACGCCCTTGAATTGCATCGTGTTCTCGGATTGCATCGTGTTCTCGGATTGCATCGTGTTGTCGGCTACTCGCTGCTCATCCTCGGTCGCAGCGCCACGCAATTCGCCTTCCTCCACTCCTGTGCGCATTTGATTTTCCGGCAAACCATCCGCGCCGCGCGTGTGATTTTCCGCCGCAGTCGCGCCTGCATACATCGCACTTTCGTCCGCGCTCTCTGCCGCTCGAATTGCATTTTCGGCGGCTCGCTCCGCCGCTTGAATTGAATTCGCGGCTCTACCCCAGCCAAATCGCATGTCATCTAAGAATGCGCTTGCAGCATGGCGCGCCCCTTGTTGCTGGAGGTCGAGGTCATACGCGCCCGGGTCTACGTCAGTTTCGCGGATTTGCAGCTGCGTGCGATAAAGAATGGCCGTGCCAGGCCGTAGCAAACGAACATGCGCATCGTCGATAACACGACCATTAAGGGTTCGTGCGGAGCCAGGATAACACTGGCATACCGCGAGTACCGCAACGCAAACAGTAAAAACGCCGGCGAACTTGCAGCGCATATTACTTACCCCAAGCCCAATATAGTCGGAATTTGTGAGGAGTGGGTGAGTAAAGGAATTACGAACGAAGTGTAAGGGGATCGCGAAAGAAGCGCGCTTCCGCCCGCCGGTGCAGAGGAGCGCAGCTGCCAGCCTGCATTAGCGGGCTAAAGCCCGCCGGTACCATATGACCGTTCTATGGATGAAGAGGCGGACTCGGTGGGGCGACGTTGATGCCGGCCGGGTTTTGCTGGACGCCTGTACCAGGCGTGGCTCCGGGCAAAAGCGCGGCTCCTTGATACGCGCCACCTGGCGGCAGCGCCGAAGGCGCACCCTGGGTGCCCAAAGGCATACCCGGCGTGCCCGGCACCGCCTGCGGTGCCGATAGTTCTGCCAGTTTTGATTGCGCTACTTTCGACCA
>DATNQY010000152.1:0-5624 GCA_036703785.1 Candidatus Obscuribacterales bacterium | reverse complement strand
CCCCGGAGTTCTAAAGGTGCTCAAATTTCGATTGCCGTTATCCAGAAATCTGCTCAGTTTTAGTTTGCCAAAAACAATATTGTCGCTGGATTAATAGGGGCTTCGCGAGCGGCAAAGCTATTAGCTTCGAATGAATCCATTGATCTCGTATGGACGGGGCCGAAAACCGGCTTAATTCCGGTGCGCAATACCGAGCAGGTGACTATAGAAGTGATTGAATCCGCTCAGTTCCATCTGTTCGTAGTGAGTTATGTATTCTATAAGGCAAGTTCGATTGTAAGGGCGCTTAATGAAGCATTGGACAGAGGTGTACAACTGAAAGTGTTGCTAGAGTCCTCGGTCGAGGAAGGTGGCTCTGTTAAACTTGATGGTTTGAAGTCTCTGCACCAAGCAGTGCCTGGTGGGCAATTCTACATTTGGGACTCATCTGTGAAAAATCCGCGAAACGATAATCTGTCATATTCTGTCCATGCTAAATGCGTAGTGGCCGATAGCCGCCTAGCATTCATCACGAGTGCAAATCTGACATCAGCGGCGCTTGAGCGGAATATGGAGCTTGGACTACTGATTAGGGGTGGCAACGTACCTGAGCGACTTCATGCACACCTTGAAGCGTTGGCGACACTTGAAGTGATAAAAAAGTGGGAGCCATCCTGAGATTCGCACCGCCTTGGCGCGTCGGTTCGCTCTGCGGCTGGCGTTTCTAGAATCAGCTATCGAGTCCACCATTGATAATCACGTGCTCAAGTACTGCCGCTGCGAGAACGGGAGGCACGGCATTAGCAATGATTTCTTGAAGCTTGAAGCGACGGGTTACGCTGGCAAACGAAAAATAATCTGGAAACCCTTGTATGCGTGCAGCTTCATGCGGAGTGATCACACGAGGACGTTCAGGATGGATGTATCTTCCTTGTCCTGGGGAGCCAAAGCCGGAAGTGATGGTTTGCGCGGGTCGATCCCATCGTAATCGACCATACATCGACACGTAGCTGTGACTCTTGTCTCGGTGACACGCAGGACGACGCGAGTTAGGAAGGTCGTACAGGTCCTTTGCGAACAAATACCGAACTCGTTTCAGATTGTCAGGACTCAATCTAGACGCCGACCGAAACATATCTCCGTTAGCATTAACATACTCATCCGTCAAATCATCAATTACGCTTGAGAGTGCTGGAATCGCATGGACCTTGCTCGTTCGAAATTTCGGAATTCGCTTGCGCGTTGCTAACAATAAATGCCGCTTGCGGAGCTGTGGCAATCCGAGTTCGCTGGCGTTGAAAATATCATCCTGAATAAAGTACCCGAGGTTGTCCAAAATCTCCTGAGCTGTTTTGACTACTTCAATCTTATCGAGCGTCACCGACCTAACGTTCTCGATTAGTATCACCTTCGGACGGAATAGCTCCGCGAATCTAATGGCCTTCAAATATAACCAGTTGCGTTCATCATTTCTCCGAGTCCGATTGTTCAAATCAGAGTGTCCTTGACACGGCGGTCCCGCCAAAAGCACATCGACGCGACCAATCTTCGAAATGAGATCAGACTCGCATTTTCTCTTCGCACGTCCGACGGTTCCCGTAAGCAATTCGGCAATATCGTCAGTAAATACTCGTTTGTCCTCAATTGAAAAATTGTCCCGATAAACGGACATGGCATCCCGATCCACATCGGCCGCAAAGGCAAGCACTGGATCCATACCATAAGCGCTGATTACTTCCCTCGCTCCCAAGGTCATTCCACCCGCGCCACAGAACAAGTCAGCGATCCGTAACTTTCTCCTCGAAGGTATCACGATGGGAGGAAGCTTCGAACGCAACCATTCGGCCTCGCTCATCCGAGTCGATACTCTTGTTGCCAGATTGAGTTGGACTGCAACCATTCACTGATTCTCCCGATACCATTGTAAGATCCCTTGGTCGCTCAGCGACACCAATTTGGAAAAGTATTATGCCAGCACCACCAATCTGGGATATCCACTGCATATGCTTTTGCGCTCCATCGGACCGTTCCGGGGGTGGCTCTAGGATTTCTCATCGCCTCACTGAGCGCTGAAGGTGTTTTACTCCGAATCGTCGCAGCCCGCAGCATTGTTGAATAACGATCTTTGCGGGCGCGCTATTCTGCCAATGACCGCAGCTCCGCTGTCAATGATTCACTCATAAGCTGCACAGCGGCTGGCATTGACAGCGGAGCTGCGGCCAGGCTTTCCGTCAGGCGTGCGCGACCGCAGCTAATCAGGAAGGTCCAGAGGGGGCAGTGGGTATGACAGCCGAAATTTTACGAATAGCTCGTGATACGATACCAGGAGGAAAATGTCCACAATTTGAAGGGATTGTTCAACGCTTGCCGCAGTTTAGGTTGGCAATTTTGGAGGGGCAAAGCTCATGAAGCAGGAAGACTCTAATGAATTGCACAAGCCGCGTTCTGACTCGAGCGGAGCGGAAGGGGATCTCTTCTCCTTGTTGGTTAAAGTAGCAGGGTTTGAGGAACAGGCTGCGCGGCAGGATTGTGATCGTGCTTTTCTCCTGAATCAGGGACGAGACAATATGATCGGCATTTATCTGAATCATGCAGATTCAGACTGCAAATATTTCATCATGTTTGGGCTGCCAGCCGATGAGACCGCCGCGACTAACTCTGCGTTCGAGATGTGCGCTTTCATCATACAATATCTTGCCACTCACGGCGAAGCTCATAGCAATTAGAAGGCTTAATACGTTGGTCAACGCTCAGACCGCGTTGCGAGGCAATCCGCAGCGGCTTCTGTCACGTTGATAGGCTGTGCATAATCGACGAGTAACCTGTGGGAATGACGTCAAAGATACCCGCGAACACAGCGACGGGTTAATGGACGTACAGACTGCGAAGATTTGAAGTTGCCACATCGCGATTTTTGCGGGCGCGCAAGTTTGCCAATGACCGCAACGCCGCCGTCAATCGTTCAGCCGTAATGCATGCAATGGCTGGCATTGACTGCGGCGCTGCGGCCAGGCAGTTCTCCGGTGCGCGCAAGCGCATCGTAAAACGATATTCAAGGAGAACAATGGTTATGACAAGAAAGGTATTGATAGCACTTCCAGAGCCGATGCTGAATCAAGCGGATATGGTGGCAGGCATCGAATGCCGGAGCCGATCTGACCTGATGAGGGAGGCGCTGCGCCGGTATCTGGATAACTTCAGCAGAAGTCGCGGCGGTATTGCCGATGACATACAGGCGATACCATCGGCAGGCATGGTCAGCGGTCGCGAGCGGCCGCACCTGACACCGATAGCCAGATAAACAAGCAGACAATCACTCACTGAGCCCCGGCATTGCCGGGGCTCTTCGTCTTTTTGGAGGATCAAATGACGAGTAAAGCACTGAAGAAACATTTGGAATACAAGCTGCCGCAGATACGTTTGGCGATCATCAGGGACCGCGTTTGCGAGCCGATTCCGATCATGACACCGTATGATCTGGAGCAGTTTGTGGAGCCTTTGAAGCATTTTTCAGAAGAATATTTCATCGCGTATCACTTGGATGCCCGTCACCACGTGGTTGCCTATCATGAGGTCAGCCATGGGACGGTGTCATCCAGCCTGGTGCATCCCCGTGAGGTGTTCAAGGCGGCGATTTTGTCGAATACGCATTCGATTATAGTGGCGCACAATCATCCTGCCGGCAGTTTGACGCCGAGCACCGAGGACATCGGGGTCACCGAGCAACTCGTGAAGGTGGGCAAGCTCATGGGAATCCCGATTCTGGATCACCTGATCGTTTCTCAGAACGGGATACAGAGCATGAGGGAATTGAACAAGTACCTGTTTGAATGACGACAGAGCGAGGCGGCTCAATGCTGCCTCGCTCTTCTTTTCGCCCGGTGGATCGCGATGCCGGTGTTAAGGTGCGATGCGGCGGCAGCACGCTCCGCCGCATCACCTCAAGCCTGCTTAGGCGACCAGGCGGTTCCACAGCTGCACGAATGCAACCGCTTCTGACTCCAGGAGCTTGTCGACGTTCTTGGAGGGGAACGGATCGTGGAACCGGCCTGTGCGCACGTCGAGCACCGCGCAAGAAACTCCTTGCTCAGGCGGGTAGACGCGCTCCATCAGGCTGACCAGCAGCTCGGCATGCTTTTTCGAGAGTTCCTGATCCTTGAAGTAGAGCTTGACAACATATTGCTGTCCGTCTTTCTCGATTTTCAGTTCCGGGTTCACTCTCAGAGGAAGGCCGCCGACCACGACCGGGATCGGAACAGGACGGACCAGCCATTTGATGGGCTTTCTGATGCCGTGGAACTTCTTATAGCCTTCGATGCACTCGATGTAAGTCGCGTGCTTCTTCGGATTAACAGAGTCCAAAACATCGAAGAGCTTGCTGAGAGGCAGGCCTTCTTCATTGACATGGAGTATCTGCTTGCGCAGACCTCGATACCAATCCGTTGCCGGGTCGTAATCTTGCATATACTGGTCGATTGTTCTGCGAACGTGCGTCAGTCTCGGCACCCCGGACAGCAGAACGAAATCCGTGAGTGTCGTCATCGATATCGGTGGCAAATTTGCCATAAGGATCTCCTTGCTGGTCACCCAGCAATGTGCGCATCGCAAAGCCCGAGAGCGGACTCCCGATGTCTAACCAGATACGTTTATTTCCCGCTTACTGCCTGACGCCGTAATGACTCGGCTATGTATACGGTGAGAAAAGGCTTGCTTCTTTCTTCAGCACTTTTCGGAGATTACATCGATTATTGCTGGTAATCTCACCGCGGGAATCACCGTTTAGCGGTGATGTTGGCTATCCAACACTTCCAATGAAATCATAAGCGACGGGAGAATACAAGGCCCGGAATGGCTCATCCTGGCTGAGGTGTACGCAGTTGCAAACTACAAAAAAGAGGCGCAATATTATACGGAAAATTTCGCTGAATTCAATGCTTGATCTAAGTTCGAATCGCATTCCACCAACCTGCACGGGCAATTGGTGCTCGTTTACGCGAAGCAATACAGATTGACTCGCCCTGCTGATTCTATCTTTGGAGCGAAGGCGGACGATGACGGCAGATATCCTTATCGTCTGCCTTCGCTTGCGCCGAGCTTAGATATCGTGTGGCATGTCAACCGATGCGATGAAACGCTCTGGCTGTTGCGCGCACCTCGGCGGCCTTGACGCGAGCAAATGATCGCTTACAGCAAATAGCGGTCGATTAGCGCCCTTTGTTCTGCCGGAGATGATTTTTTATCGCGTTACCGAGGTCTGCGGCGGCACCCACAATCTTTGGGTATCGCTTTAGGTTCGCACTGATTTGACCACGCGCGATTTGCAGAATCATCAATTCCCAATTCGTCGGCATGCTGAGAACGTTTTGCTCAAAGTCACTCTTTAACCAATGTGTTTCGAGCCACAGTTGGCGAAGCTCAGCATCCTGCATTTGCACATCAGCCAATGCCACGATGAGGCTGTTGAAGTGGCACAACACGTCCCCAGGTGTGCACACCGGATTCGGCACAAGGTGCAAATCCGGGCGCGATGACTTGTCTCTTTCTGGCTCTGATGACATATGAATAGCGTCGAAACACTTACCCAGTCTCAATTTATACGATCTTTGTGTAAACGACCATCCGGGGGACCCTGACATACGGTCAAG
>DATNQY010000151.1:0-7291 GCA_036703785.1 Candidatus Obscuribacterales bacterium | reverse complement strand
CATCAATGACTAAAGTCGCCTGCGAAAAATCGATATTGCCGCCAAGCGGGGTTTTGGGATTGATGGTGACTGGACCTCCCGCAACGTGATTGCCACTCGATCCCACGCTGTTGAAGCAACCATTGCAAAACGGTAGTGGCGCGTTGGGTGAAATATTGGCACCGGCCACAATTGTTATGTTGGACCCGGTACCGGAAGTGCTTATGCTCGTTACGCTCGAATCCGCAGTAATACTGCCGGTCGCCAGAATGGCAATGTCTTCTGTGGCGCTCACATTTCCCGTAATCGTTATGCTGCCGATGTTGTAAAACGTCGGATCGCCGCTTGCGGTGGTATTGCCAAGTTGAAGATTACGCGAGTTGGCGAACAGATCGATATTGTTTGCGTTTTCATTGAGGACGCCGACGACATTGCCGATGTTGCCGGAAATTGTTCCCTGTCCTGAATTCAAATTGATGTTGTTTGCAATCCAATTACCGCTGTTTAGAAGGATGTTGCCGCTGCCGGTGTAAGAGGCATCACGGAAATTGATGTTGCCGTTAGCCGCCTGTATCGTTCCACCGGCATTGTTCACGATGATATCCGAGCCGTTGACCAAATTGATGTCGCCTTGCGTGGCTTGAATTAGTCCTCTGTTGGCGATAAGCAACGGCGTCGTGCCGCCGCCGCTCAGTGTCAAATTCGATGCTGATGAGATTGTCCCTGCGTTGAAAATTGCATGGGAAGCTGACAGCGAGAGACTTAAATCCGAGATTGCGTTGCCGATTGCCGCGAGCCCGGCATTTGGCAACACACTCGACAGCAGCGCGCCCCGGTTGTTGACAATATCGTAGGCAGACACTGATGCGATGTTGACCGCGGAATTTGTCGATACGAAATAAAGCTTGCCGGAATTAGTCACGTCGCCGGTCAGCGACAAAGAATTGGATTGGCTGGCGTCGCGAATTATCGTCACGGCACGTGGCACCAGCAGAGAAGACAAGTTGAGCGCGCCAGCGAGGACGGCGCTGCCGCCGATTGCTCGGCCTGCAGCAGAGAGTATGAGTGACTGGCTGCCGGTGGATAAAACCTGGGAGAGTGCCATGGCCTCGGCCGGTGTAATTGGTGCGCCCGAGGCTATCGATATATTTTTTCCGCCAATTGAAATGACACCGGCTGCCGGAGCGGTGGTGCTCTTTACGGTAGATGCCAAATTCAAATTGGCGGGAATCGTTGCCGCTGCCGACGGTAACTGCGCCAACAAGACCAGGGCGCACAAAATAGACGCACCAATACGCGACATGGGTTTTATGGAATTTTTCATCTCTTATCATCCAGCGGAAATGCCGAAAAGCTCAGCAATTATAGCCATTTGAAAGGTGGAGAAAGTTAAGTCTACAGGACGTGACAATGCTGTGACACGAGTGGTTCTTACAGGTTGCCAGTTGTCCGCGTTCCGTATAATTCAAATCATGACCTTCAAATACAGCACAATTTTGTTCGACTTCGACGGCACGTTGAGTCCGTCATTGCACCTCTGGGTGCGGGCTTACCAGCACGCATTCGCGCAGCTAGGCGTGCATCTCGACGGCGAACATATAATCAGCAATTGCTTTTACGTGCCATGGGCAGATCTCGTCAGCAGATATGAATTACCGTCCGTCGATGCTTTTCGGGATCACGTGCACGATGGGCTGGATCAGGCATTTCTGGAAGCCAGGTTATTCGACGGAGTGATCGAGTTCCTCGATGAGTGCATGTCCAACGATGTGAAGTTGGGGATAGTCACCTCGTCGGTGCGGAAGATTGTGGATCGCTTCCTGGTATCGCACGATCTCCAGCGGTATTTCGCAACCGTCGTCACCGCGGATGATATCACCAATCATAAGCCGCATCCAGAGCCGGTGTTGCTCGCACTATCGCACCTGAACATCGATGCAGATCGTGGACTGTTCATCGGTGACTCGGAATACGATCTTCGTGCTGCTCGAGCCGCAGGCATGCAGAGCGCGTTGTTTTTTCCTCACGAGCACCACGTGTATTATGATTTCGAAGTCTTGATGGGACACGGGCCGGGTTTTGTTTTCCATAACTATTCAGAGCTGAAAGAACGCTGTTTGGCTGTTGCCCGGAAGGTTTAAGCGAACCGAGGGATCTGGCGGGGCGGCGCATCGCGCGGCCCGGTCTACGGGGCGATTTCCTAGGGGCGGCGCGTTGCGTTGCGTCGACGAGCGTGAATAAATCCTTAAACCACTCTCTGAGCTGGGTATATAAGAACTGACAGACTTCGGCAGATCATCATGACAGACAAGAATAAATCTAGCGGGGCCAAGACCAAAGGTGCTCTTGCAGCACTTGGTGCACTAGCGCTCAATTTCAAAGCGTTCGGCGCGCTCTTGCTGAAGGGCGGATGGCTTGTGAAATTCAGTTGGATACTGAAAAGCGGCGCCACAATGTTCATCGCATTGTGGGTTTACACCATGACGTACGGCTGGGGCTTTGCCGTGATGCTGGTCGCATTGTTATTGATTCACGAAATGGGACATTGGGTTTGGATTAAGGCTAACAACATCGATTCATCCGCTCCAATATTCATTCCGTTTGTCGGGGCGGTAATCATGATGAAACAGTTGCCGCCTGACGAAGCGACGAATGCTTGGGTAGCTCTGGCTGGTCCGCTTGTCGGCGGCGCGGGTGCGCTTGCGTTTTGGTTGCTCGGCTTGCTGACTAACAACAGCTTGCTCATGGCCGGAGGCAGTTTTGGATTTTTCCTCAATCTGTTTCAATTGGTGCCCGCCAGGCCGCTCGATGGCGGCTGGGTGCTTGGCGCGATCAATCGTTGGTTGTTGATTCCTGGGACTGCGATTATCGTTGTTCTTGCCTTGCTCACGCACTCGCCATTGCTGATAATTATTTCGGCGATTTCGATTATGTCTTTGCTTCGTAAACAACAGAAGCAGCCTGTGGCGGCTGTTCAAGCGGTGAGAACAGTGGGTGAATACGAGCGCGAGCTAAATGCAGCTGGGACGGCTGCGGTTCTTTCAGGCAATGGTGGCGCGGGTGGTTCATCTGCGGGCAATGGTGGCGGTGCCGGTTCTCCGAACACAGCTAGTGATACAGAGCAGACGAACGCGCAAGCTCAAGCCCAACAGCAATCGCAAACTCAGACCGCACCGCCAGTGGAAGGAACCATGCGGCCCGCAACTGCTAAGCAACGCTGGGCAATTGGTTTGGCTTACCTATCACTGGCGGGATTTCTCGGCTTCATGCACATGCATTCGATCCACGTCATGTACGACCGCATCGGTACGAACAGCCCGGTGAGATACATGATCAACAAATATCGCGATTCGGATAAAGCTGCCGATAGCGACAAGACGAGTGACGATAAAAAGGACAGTGACGACGACAAGTAAAAAGCGGGCTTGCGCCCGCCGGTACATGATCGTTTCCGCCTGTTACGGCAATAAGAACAGTGCTCTTTTCTCGCCGGGCAAAGTATAATCGAATCCACACGACTGGAAAAACTCATCCGATGAGGTTATCGCCATAACTTCCAAGATTTGCTCTTCCTTGGCGCGTGCTATGCATGCCTGCACGAGTTGCTTTCCAAGGCCGAGTCCTTGCGCCTCAGTGGAAACGGCAAGGCTTCTGATTTCGCAGAGTTTTTTCGAGTAAATCTCGAGTACTACGCAGCCGATAATGTTGCCATTGAGTTCGGCCACGAAATATTGGTCGATCATGTTGGTGAGCTCAGGAATGGCGCGAGCAAGCACTTTTCCCTGCTTGACGAAAGGCTCTATACACTTGTGGATGGCGCTCACATCGGCTAGTTCGGCGCGGCGGATGTTAACCGCTGAAACTTGCGCTGCCGCCGTTGAAACACTGACCGGATTCATGACTGTTGCCTCTGGAAGATGAGCTTGCGTCTAAGCGTATACAGTCTCGGGGCACATGTCATGCGTAAAAACACTAATAAAGGCGCAGAAAACGCTGAGAAAGCGGGCTGAAGCCCGCCGGTACCAAGCGCTTATGCATGCTAGCGCCGGGTGCCGTCAATGGCCTATAAAATTTCGGGTAAATTGGCAATAGCAAGATTTTGGGTGCATAATTTCCATATGCCAGAGTGGGATGACGATAACGACGATCTTGATGACAACAACACTGGGGTGGCTACGGAGACCAAGCAAAAGGTCGAGAAGCCGCCACTGTTTAAAGTTCTGCTGCACAATGACGACTATACAACGATGGAGTTTGTCGTGAAGGTGCTCAAGGCAGTGTTCCACAAAGACGACGATGCCGCCATGCGCATTATGTTGGCCGTGCATCATGCCGGTATTGGAGTGGCGGGCGTGTACACCTACGAAATTGCAGAAGCGAAAGTCGGGCGCGTAACAGAAATGGCGCGAGCCGACGGCTTTCCGCTTTTGTGCACAGTTGAACAAGACTAACCAAAAGGCGACCCAGCACGTGATTACAGCAGAACTACAAAAAACCTTGAATCGAGCGATGACATTTGCCAGCGAAAAGCGGCATGAGTACCTCACCCTCGAGCATGTACTCGAGGCGTTGCTGGAAGAGAAAACCGGCAGCGACGTCATCGTCAATTGTGGCGGCGATGTAAAACGGTTGAAAAAAGAGCTCGACCAATTCATGTCCGAGAACATGGAAAAACTGCCGGCCAACGTGAAAGCGCCGCCGCAGGCTACAGCAGCGTTCGAGCGAACTTTGAGCCGTGCTGTTGTTCAGGCACAGTCGTCTGGACAGGCAACCATAGATGGTGGCAACTTGTTAGCGGCGATGTTTCAAGAACGACGCTCGCATGCTGTTTATTTGATGGAGAAACAAGGGATCACGCGTCTTGATGTGCTGAGCTACGTTTCCCATGGAATTGCAAAAACCGGTGCCGGTGGCGATGGTGAAGACGCTCCACTGCCTGATCAGGATGAAGCCGGCAAGCCGACAAAAGACCCCCTCGCCGCATTCACGATCAACCTCATCGAAAAAGCGAAGCAAGGCAAAATAGATCCGCTGATCGGACGCGATCCTGAAATCAAACGCACAATTCAAGTCTTGTGTCGTCGACGCAAAAACAATCCTGTCTATGTTGGTGATCCCGGTGTCGGAAAAACGGCGATTGCAGAAGGGCTCGCACTGCGCATTGTGAAGGGCGAAGTCCCGCCTGTTCTCAAGGATGCTGAGATGTATCAACTCGATCTTGGTTCGCTTATTGCCGGCACCAAATTCCGCGGACAGTTCGAACAGCGTTTAAAAGAGGTGATAAAAGCGCTCGTTAAAAAGCCCGGCTGCATCCTCGTTATCGATGAGATTCATCAGATTGTGAGAGCAGGCGCGGTTGAAGGCGGCTTGATGGACGCCTCGAACATTTTGAAGCCGGCGCTCGCAGCGGGAGAGCTGCGCTGCATTGGATCGACGACTTATCCGGAATACAAAGCGTCTTTCGAAAAGGACAAAGCGCTCGGACGACGTTTTCAAAAGATTGAAGTTGCCGAGCCCACCGTCGACGAGACAGTGAAAATACTGATCGGGCTGAAACGGTACTATGAAGAACACCACAACGTCACATACAGCAATGACGCTCTCATAGCGGCAGCCGAGCTGTCGGCGAAGCATATCAACGATCGATTTCTGCCTGATAAAGCGGTAGATGTTATTGACGAAGCCGGCGCCATCGTCAAATTGGAAGAGCGTGACGTACGCGAGGTGTCTGTTGGCGATATCGAGACGGTTGTCGCCGGTATCGCGAAGATTCCAACCAAGTCGGTCTCAGGTTCTGATAAAGAACGTTTGCAGGCACTAGAGACACAGCTCAAATCGGTAATTTACGGACAAGATCACGCCATACAGCAGGTGGTGAAAGCCATCAAGCTGTCGCGTTCCGGACTGTCCCACCCCACCAAGCCCATTGGCTCTTTCCTGTTTTCCGGACCCACCGGCGTTGGAAAGACTGAGCTGGCCAAGCAAGTCGCCAGCGCCCTCGGCATCAATTTCCTGCGCTTCGACATGAGTGAATACATGGAGAAGCACACGGTCTCTCGTTTGATCGGCGCGCCGCCTGGATATGTAGGCTTTGATCAAGGCGGCTTGCTCACCGATGCAATTAACAAAACGCCGCATGCGGTGCTGGTTTTGGACGAAATCGAAAAGGCGCACCCCGATCTTTTTAGCATTTTGTTGCAAGTTATGGATCACGCCACACTCACTGACAACAACGGTAAGAAAGCCGATTTCCGCAACGTAATTCTCTTTATGACCACCAACGCGGGGGCTCGCGAAATGTCCAGCGAGGACATCGGCTTCCACTCCACATCCGGCGGGATGCCCACGCCCACCGGCATGCAAAGTGCTCTCTCCGGCTCTACGGCGGGCAAAGCGAAGACAGCCATCGAGCGCACATTCAGCCCTGAATTCCGCAACCGGCTTGATGCCTGGATTGTGTTCAATCCGCTGACGCTGGAGGACATCAAACGGGTTGTCGACAAGTTCGTTCAAGAAGTCGTCGTTCTGCTAAAAGAGAAGAACGTCGAGCTCGAACTCACCGACGAAGCCCGCGTCTGGCTGGCCGTCAAAGGCTTCGACCGCGTGTTCGGCGCGCGCCCCATGCACAGAATGATTCAGCAAAAGGTCAAAGAACAGCTCGCCGAGGAGATTCTATTCGGCAAGCTGCAACACGGCGGGCGTGCCGTAATCAGTCTGAAGGACGACAACATTGCCATTGAATGTTTTGAGAACGCTTGAGGCTGGTACACTGTAAACGGAAGTGAGGATTTGACATGACCAACGCGACAGCCTTCAAACCGGAATACATCGAACACAAAGAGATGGCACCGCAGACCCTGGGTACGTGTGTGAGCTCGGCGCTTGACGATGCCGGCTGCACCGACAAGCAAGTCGATCTAAAAGCCCATCGCATCCTTGCCAAAGCGAACTACGGCGATTACAAGATTGTGTGCTGGTGGGCAGCCGAGCAAGAAGAAACGATTAGCGACGGCAAGCCGATGTATACGATTGACAAGGGCAATTCGACAATGCTCGGACTGTGCGCCTTCCCGCGCACCGGCAAAACAGGCGATACAGATGCCATCGCGCGTCTGAACACCCGTATCAAAGAAAAAATCGAGCACTACATGAAGGCGGCTCCGGCTCCTCACGCGGGCTAGATCGCAACCCAAAGATCAATTGCAACTGATGCCGCAGTGGTGGCATCAGTTTTGCATTATGTGCAAATGGTGCCGCTTGCACTGGGCTTCGGACGGCTCATTCATTTACACATGTGTCAATTAAACGCCGG
>DATNQY010000150.1:0-9663 GCA_036703785.1 Candidatus Obscuribacterales bacterium | reverse complement strand
TCTGACTGCCACCATGTCCAAATGCTGATGAACAGCCCGTTTAATGAAAACCAATTCGCAGCAAATACATGCTGTATATCCCTCAAGCTCCCACCGGTGCCGGAAGGTTGCAAGTAGTACTAGATGCATGAATAGAACGGGCAAACATTGATCACCACCTGCCTCCCAATATACCCATGGGCAGGGGGATTCCGGCGTTTAATGTTGTCCCTCATTCCTGGCGCGGATTGCCGAACGGATTGAGCTGACTGGGCGCAGCGTAATACATTTGCTGCGGTGCGGCGTGAGGTGTTCGCTGGCGATAGAGCACCTTGGGTCCGAAATCATGAATTTCCAATCGCGGGTGAATGATGCCCTCATCTTGCAGGTAGGACACCACCCAAGGCAGAACAGCCAGACTCATGAACACTATGAGCGCGATGATGATTCCGACGAATGCGAATCCCGGATTGCCTGGCAGCTCGGCCTCACAAAGCTTTTGGTAAGCCACAATCCTATCCGACGTGGTGGTTTGCTCTGCCGGAACACGGTGTGCTTTATTCAGTTTTTGAGGTACCATTTCCCTGCACCAATTACGGTTCTTCTACTCTAAGCGAAAACTGGAATTCCGCCGCAGCAAAGTTTTGCCCAGTCGATGAAATCTGCTTAGGCTGCTTCGTAATATCATCACTGCGCACTCGGCTTAAGCGCTATGGGCTCATGCTCCCGCGCACCGGCAAGCGTCCATCGGCATCGGCAGTGAGGGCCAGAAATGCCGGGTCTTTGATCAGTGAATCAAACACACGATCGACACGGGCTTCCATCATCTCCTTGCTGCGCACGGACTTATACCGTTCGTACTGGTAGAAGTGACGCTTGAGCAATTCCAACGCTTTGTCTTTCTGCCCACTTTGAGCATAGATCGCAGCCAGGTTGTAGCTGGCCGGAAGAAGATTCTCATGCTCATGCGCGACGTTGAGCGCCTCTTCCGTATGTCCATTGCCGGCGAGAGACACAGCCGCGAAGACCAAATTGTACGGATCATTTGGATCGACTTTGAGCGCTTCACGGGTGTACTCGTCCGCTTTGGCCGTATCGCCTTCGCTGTTCCAATATACTGCGAGATTTCGACATGCCATTGCCAGAGGATAAGCCTGCACAGACTCTTCCATCATAGCCAGTCCGCGTTTGAACTCCCCGCTATGAATGGTCATTTTACCGAGCCCGTGCAAAGCGACAGCTCGCGAGAGGGGGTCGGAATCCATAGAGAGAATTTCCTGAAACGATTGGGCGGCCTTATCCCATTCTCCAAGGTGGTGCCGATAAAGCTCGCCGAGATAACGCAACGGCGCCGGATCGCAGGGATCCATTCGATGCGCCTGCTCGTACAGCCGCTGCGCGCCTTTGTAATCGGCATCGTTTTCCGCCTTCAATCCAGACTGCATCAAATTTTTGATCTTTTCCGTGGTGGCATTGTCCAGTTTAGGCTCCGCCGGAATTGCCATCGCCGAAGGTTCGTCAACGCCGAGCTTTTTCAGCTCGCGAGCAGCTTCTTTCGCCGGCAAAGGGAACAAGCATTTTTGTTGCATAACATCTTTGTATTCGGCGATCGCGGCGACCTTGTCGCCGCCGTCCAGCTTGCTCTTCGCATCGTCGAGCATGGTGCGTAAACTTTGAGATCGTTTTTTTATTTCGAGGGTGACGACTTGTTCGACTTGTCCCACGGTAATTGGCGCAGCTTCACTATCGATCCTGGCAATCTCGTGATTGTCGGACGAAGCAAGCACTACCAGCGGAAGCTTCGCTTTATCTGCGGAAAACTTTTGTCCGATATCGGATTTTGGATCGAGCATGCACATCGGCATGCAACGTGCACCCCACACAGCAAGAGTGCGGGAAGCTCTTAGATCCGAACTTTCATATTCGCTCGGATTGGAGGGGAACCAGTAAACAATCAGACTGCCTGTGGGAGCGGTAGCCGTCAAACCTAAACGCTGCCACGGCACAGTATAAATTTTTCCACCGGACATGCCACCATCGCCGCCGCCTCCGCCACCACCGCAGGTTGCAGCAGCAGGCATTAAAGATAAGCCGGCACTGAGCAGGATTGATGCGATTCCACCAACAAGCGAAGTTTTCGCGCGTGCCATAAACACACCCTTTGGAAGTTACCGCTTCATGATATCGCACGGATATGCATGTAAACATGAAGCCGCCGGCTTGCACCGGCCGCTACCAAAGCGACGGCGAATCAAGGCAGTGATAAAGATGATCTGGCTCACTATTGGGAGGCATATTGCAGCCGTCAACCAGAGGAATGCCTTGGCGGTTGTTTTTCCCGCGCGTCCAGGCTGGTTGCGTGTCTGGCGAATCGCTTGCCCAAACATCATGAGCGGTCCGGCGAAATTAATGATCAGCGATATGATGACGCCGAGGATAATGACGCCGGCAACCGCGATTCCAGCAGGTCCCTGGTTCATCATATCGGCGACCGGATTGGCCGGGGTAGCATCCTCAAAAAGATTGGCATCACGTGAGCTGGCTACCAACCAGTTAACAGCCGGCGGCCCCACCGGACCAGCGGCATAGCCGACCAAATTCAAAGCGGACTCGAGATTGGACAGATTGTTGACACGCACCGTGCCCGCCGTGTTCACGCCACTAATTGTGGTGGCATCTGCTCCCTGCAGGCCGATGGTACCGTTGGTCGCACCCTGCAACTGCGGCGCCGGCTGTGGCGATGTATCTGCCGAATTCGGCAAATATGACAGCGACTTGTACATGTTGCGATCTAATACTTCGTGCTCATAGTCACTTTGCGTCTCGAGTACCGTCGCACCCGACACACTGGACACGATTCGATAAACGTTGGCCAGTTGTCCGGCTTCTCCTGCGCGTCCGGCCGCCCACAAGCGTTCTATTTCTGCGTACGCCCATAGCGTCGACAGGCGATGCGCCGTAGCTTCGTCATCGATAATGCGGCAACTCGGACGGTCGATCACCTTCGTCAAATGCAACCTCGCCTGGTCGGCACCGGCTCCGTTAATTCCGGCAACTATGTATCCAGGTGGAAACGAGTGGGTAGCTCTGGTGGCGAATGTATTTACACTCGAGCTTCGGTTCGCTTGCAGCACAAGATCATCAAGGCGATCGACGTTTCCCTTCGATAAATAGCCGTCTCCTCCAATCAACGTCTGAATCCCTGCATTGTTTGAATAAACCGGCGCAGACGATTGAATGTGGATTTGATTGGTGCTGCCCAGATCACTCATGTTGGTTGAAACTATGCGCGGCAAGCTAAACTCCGCCTGTCCTCCGTTCATACGACCAGCAGCGGTGATGCCTATGCGGAATTGCATTTTTCTGCCCGGCATCACAGGCGATGCCTTGATCAAGATATGCCCCGGAGACGTTTGCGTCACCAATAGAGGATCGCGATGCAGTTTGGTGATCCAGTTGTATGCTCGCTCTACTTTCCATGTTTCGTTGAACGCCGCTTCTTGTGCCACCCCGTTTATCCATAACGTTGCCCGCGTCACGGCGGCGCCATCCGGCAATGCCAATTCGATCTGCGCCTCCTGTTCGGAGCCGGTGGAGTTGGATACCACAAAATTCCAATAGTAAGATGCGGTCAAACTTTCGGGATCAACGATGCCCGTGATAAGCGATTCGGCCCTTCGCAAGCCGGGAATTTTTGTAGCCTGCTCGATAGCTGGCGGAACGAATGCCTGCGGTTGGGGGGCCGGTGCAAACTGAGTCTGAACAAGCTCGCCGGCGGCAAATGCGCCCAATCCAAGCATCGTGGCGACACCCATACCCAGGAGTACGGAACGTTTGTCATATCTGCCGCTGCCTTGTGCGCCGTCACCATTGCGCGCGCTGTATAGATCTGATGCTTTGTAGATCGACTCGAGTTTGTCTCTGTCCTGTTTCTTTTCTATTTCGTGAACCATTTGCTTGCACCTCCAGGCAGCTCAGCACCCCCATTCTAGGCAGCGCGAATCCGCCGGACATCCAGCCATAGTCACTGATGCGCCATGACGAAAGTCATGTCGCGCCGGCTGCGCCCTACTTCATTCCGAGTTGATCTTTCAGACGAGCGAGATCACCGGCCGCGTCGCCGCAGCCATTGTCTACCGCTTTCTTGTAGTAGAGGTAGGCGCGCCCGTAATCAGCATTGACGAGATCGCCCTTCTCATAGGATTTTGCCAGCACAAATGCAGCATAGCCATTCCCATAGTCAGCGGCGAGCCCACAAAAGCGCGCAGCCAGCTGTGGATTGGCAGGCACGCCGTCGCCGTCTTTATAAAGTTGGTACAAGTTGTACCCGGCTTCCGCTTTTATTTCTTTCTCGGCTTGGCGATTGTCCATGACTTGCTTGAGATAAGTACAAGCCTTCACGCCATCTTTCGGCAATCCCATGTTGCCGTCCATGTAAGCCTGAGCGAGTGCGGCTTGGGCTGCGGCAGAGCCGGAATTGCCGGCCTTCTCGAGCCAATAATTGCCTCGCTGGCAATTCTGAGGCCAGGGCAATTTCCACTTGCGGAAGGTGCCGGGAATGCTTCCCGTCAGGTAGTGCAGCCCGAGATTAACTTCTGCTTGCGGCTGACCGCGCACGGCCCCGGCAAGCGCCACCATGCCCTGCCCGCTAACGTCCGCAATTGCCATCCACACGAAGCACATTATGAAACGGACCACTCGAATATGTTCTTGGAATCTAATCGCCAACTTGACGCAAAACACCGTCGCGAAGGACAGAAGGAAGATGCAGAGTAAACAACCAAGGAGTTCACCGATCGGCATTCAAAAATACCCGTAGTGGACAAAGCCAGGTATGCTAATAAACGGTCGCCCGGTGGGAAGTATAACGGATGGAGAACCATCCGCGTATTTGATAGTATATCCTCGCAAAGAGCTGAAGATAAGCCATGGCTGACGCGAATACCGCCGAAATAACTTTAAAAGCGGCGCAAGCGGGCGACGGAAATGCACAATGCGAGCTCGCCATGATGTACGAGCACGGCATCAGCGTGCCGCAGGACTTCCATCAAGCCATTCATTGGTACGGCACCGCGGCCGATGGCGGCAATGGCTTTGCGGCATATAAGCTCTCAGGCATTTATGACGCAGTACACACTCTGCCTAATGCCACCGCCGAGTCAGTGCGTTGGCTCCGACGCTCCGCCGAGTGCGGCTATCCCGAGGCGCAATACAAACTCGGATCGATGCTGGAAAGCGGACGCCATGTCGATCAGAGCGCGACGGAAGCAGCGAAATGGTATTCGGACGCGGCCCAACAAGGCGTCGTCGACGCGCACTATCGCCTGGGTGCCATGTACGAGAGTGGGCAAGGCGTCAAAAAAGATACGTCAGCCGCGGCGAAGCATTATCAAATCGCCGCGGAAAAAGGCAGCGCCAATGCGCAATACAATTTAGCTGTGATGTACGTCACAGGCAATGGTGTCGCCGTCAATTCCGGTGAAGCGGCCAAACTGTTCCAACTAGCCGCAGAAGCAGGACATGCGCAAGCCAAGAAAAAATTGAGCGCCGCCGCGCGTGTTCCGCTGCAACAAGTTCTGCAGGCCGACGAAGACAACAGCGCCGACGACAAAGAGAAACGTTGGAAAAAGCCCCCCCGCGAAGAGACGTGGTCAGAGTTCTTCGCCAGCGGACTCAAACCCACGCTGGCGATTTCGCTACTTCTAATCATTTGCCTGCTTACGCCGGTCGGCGATGTGCTGTCGATGCTTCTTAAAGCAACCGGACCCGTGCTGACTGTAGTGTTGGCAGTCGTGGTGCTGGTCGGCGTGGTGGGCGTCCTGACATTCTTCACGCGCGGCGGGCAGAAAAAGCCTCAATGGTTTGGCATCTTCGGCGTACTCATCGTCATCTTCATCATTGCAATCATCATCGGCATCCTTGGCTTCAGCGGCTACAAAATACAGCCGTTGCAGAAGGACGCTGATATGAATGAATTGCCGAATCAGCAGCCGGCAGCACAGCAAAATCAACCGGCGGTGGAAACGCCCAAGTACAAGAAATTGCCCGGCACACCGGGAAGTGCCGACGAGAATCAGTAATTGACGTCGTCATCGCTGCAAAGCCAGGTCTGCAAACACGGGGAAGTGATCGGAGCCGGTCTGCGGTCCGAGCCAACGGCGCGTGGTAATGAAGTGCTTGCTGGTCAGGATCTGATCGATCGGAATGCGAAAGATAACTGTTTGAGTCGGCCACGAGGCCTGCAAGCCGAATCCAATGCTGGAATCGCGCGCATTCAATCCCTCAAGCATCCTCTTGAAATAGGGCGACCACCGGGTGCAATTGAAATCGCCCATCACAATAAAGCGTTCGCCCAGCAACTGTTTTTCAGCCACCAATCCTTCCATCTCTCTATCGCGCGCCTTCAACCCTCCGTCGGTCATCGGCGGGAAGGTGTGCATGGCAACGACAGTAACCGGTTTACCGCCGACATCGATGGTGGCTAATAGGCAAGGCAAATTCACACCGCCGTACGTATGCAGCACGGTGTTGGAGAGAGGGCGCTTGCTAAATATGGCAATGCCGAAGTTGTCACTCAGCGGATACACCCAGAAATTGGGATAGTCTCTCGCCAAGCCGGATTTTAGATGTTTCAGCCAGGTTGAGTCCGTTTCTTCAAATGCCACCACATCGGGACTGGCGGCGCTAACGGCCGACACCACTTTGTCGTAGGCAGTATTTTCAGTGTTGACGTTAATGGTGCCGACACGAAGGTGCGCCGCCTGAGCGTCCGCGGCTTGTCCTGGAGATGCGTATAGAGGCGCGATTTTTGCCAGGCACAGCGCCAGAAATGCAGCCAGAAAAAGACTCGGCTTCCAGCGCTTGAGGGCGAGCAAACCGAGCACCGCCACGGTAAGGACGACGGTATATTGTAAGTAGAAATGAGTGGTCAGCTCGAAAACCTGGTGAAGCGAGCCGAAGCAACCCATGGCGCAGAAGACGGCGGCACCACAACCGACGGCGAAGATGAACAGTGCCGACTGCCGAGCGTACAGTCGGCGAGCGAATTCGGGGCTAAGCGTTGGTGACTCCCCGCTGTTGCTCACGACTTGCGCATAATTCCCAGCGCGCGCTCGTCGAGTTTTTTCGCTTCCGCTTCGCGTCCGCATGTGCGCAAGAGGCGAGCGTAGTTTTCAAGGATGATGATCTCTTCCTTGTGCAGAGGTCCGAGCGCTTTTTGGCGAACATCGAGGGCTTGTTTGTAGGTGTTTTCCGCATCCGCATGCTTGCCTTGATTGCGCTGGCAGGTCGCCAGGTTGTTCAACAAGGTGGCTATCTGGTTGTCAAATTTGCCCAGGTCTTTTTCGGCTTCGGATATCGCCTGCTTCAGGAGGTTCTCCGCCTCTGAATGCTTTTGCTGCGCCATTGCTTGCTGCGCACCCATGCTGTACTTGTGCCACAACATACTCGCTCTCCATGACAGTGGTGTAGAGGCTCCCGTGTGTTTCCATGGTAGCACCCGTCAACGCTGTCACCTACAGCGGGCTGACGCCGCGCTACAAACGCGCTCAGGACTTGCCAAGATTAAGGTTTATCAAGCCCTTGTCTGCTAACCTATGCAGGTCATGAACTTGAATCCATCTTTCTGGATTGACCTCTTTGTGATCGCTGCTTACTTCGTGAGCGTCGTCTACGTCGGCATGAAATTTGGGCAGCGAGAAAACAATCTCGAAGGCTTTGCCCTGGGTGGCAGATCCATCCCGTGGTGGGCCGTGCTGGCATCAATCGTCGCGGCGGAGACGAGCGCCGCAACATTCCTCGGCACGCCGGGCGAGGGTTTTGAGCTGGTCAACTACACGTATTTGCAGATTGCCATCGGCACCATTCTCGGACGAATCATCGTCGCCTTCTTGTTCATCAAACCTTTTTTCGACTACAACGTCTATTCCATTTATGAATTTCTGCAGGTGCGCTTCGGCAATGGAACGCGAAAGGCGGCGTCTGCGATCTTTTTGGTAACGCGGGTGCTCGCTTCGGGGGCGCGCTTATACGTCGCGGCGATCATTTTGGCTGTTGCCTTCACCCTGATAACAGGGACGCAGCCGAATCTCGGACAACAACTCACAATTTATCTGGGATCGATTTTCTTCATCACCCTGCTGACGGCAATCTATACATCCATAGGTGGAATCAAAGCCGTGGTCTGGACGGACTGCATTCAGTCTAGTGTCATGTTCGGCGGCGCAGTCAGTGCCATCGCCATCCTGGCTGTCACCATGCCCGGTGGCATGGCCAAGGTAATGGAGCTCGTGCACCACACTCATCTTCCGATGATTACTGTCGGCACCGAGCATGGTGCTTCACTGATGACAAACGTCACCAAAGTGCTCGCTCAAGATTACACAATCTGGGCGGCGCTGCTTGGATCCACATTTACGACGTTGGCGACGCACGGCACGGATCAGGACATGGTTCAACGCATGCTGACGGCAACTGACTACAAAAAGAGCAGGCTCTCTCTGATCACATCCGGGTTGGCTGATTTGCCGATAGGGTTTGTTTTCCTGACGATTGGCATCTTGCTGCATTGGTTTTATCAACTGCACCACGATCCCGCGCTTCCGCACAAGAATACCGAGATATTCGCCTATTTCATTTTGACCCAGATGCCCGTCGGCTTGCGCGGGCTGTTAGTGGCGGGAATTTTTGCCACATCCATGGGCTCGCTTAGCGCTGCATTGAACGCTCTGGCAACGAGCTTCACACGCGATTTTTATAAAGGTGGGGACACTACAGACAACGACGAGCAAGCCGTCGCAGCGGCGCGGCGGTTCACCTTTGTCTTTGCCGGCTTGATGATTCTGGTGGCAAGCGGCACGGCATATTTCGTCATTATGCACCCGGACTCGCGCATCATCCCAATCGTGCTTGGAATCTTTGGATACACATACGGCTCTTTGCTCGGAGTATTTTTGCTCGGACTTCTCACGAAAAAACGCGGGTCGGACGTCGGCAATTGCATAGCTATGGCCGCCGGCGGAATCGTGGTGGCACTTTTGACCGGCTTACCAAATCAGATGCTCGAACTTCTCGGCTTGCAGCCTATCGCCGCGCTGCAAGCGATACCCACCGTTTCTTTTCCATGGCGAATAATGTTCGGTTCATTGACAACTTTGGCAGTAGCGGCATTGTTTCGACCAAGGCCCACGACTTCGAAGTTGAACGTATATAATTTGGCTATCTCATCTTCTGTAGTAACAAAAGGGTGATCTTATGCGCGAGTTTACAGGTGGCGAATTTATTGTGATGGGTGTTCCGGCAGAAACGCTGGACGCCGAGACGACGAAGATTATCGAACACGTGCAACCGTCCGGTTTCATTTTGTTTGCTCGTAATATCAAGTCGCCACAACAATTGCGCGCTCTCACAGATAGCTTGCGCAAGCTGGTCAAGCACGAGCCGATAATCACCATCGATCAAGAAGGTGGTCGCGTTTCTCGTCTGAAAGAATTCATGTCCGAGCCGCCAAGCGCCAGACAACTTGCTCAGCGCGGCGACAAAGCGCTGATCGAGAAGCATGGCAGGCTGACGGGACAACTGCTGCGCTTGTTCGGCTTCAACGTCAACCTGGCGCCGGTGCTGGACGTTGAACTCAACGACGCAAACGACAATTCATTAGGCAGCCGAACCTACGGACGGTCTGCC
>DATNQY010000149.1:0-14070 GCA_036703785.1 Candidatus Obscuribacterales bacterium | reverse complement strand
CCACTAGCGGAAATCATCACCGACTTTTTCGATCAACTCAAATCGCGTTCTCGCGGATACGCCAGTCTCGATTATCACTTCAAGGAATATCGCGAGTCGCGACTGGTGAAACTCGATATTCTAATCGGCGGCGATCCAGTCGATGCGCTCTCAGCGATCGTTCACTACGACCGAGCACCGGCATATGGTCGCCTGCTTGCGGAAAAGCTGAAGAAACTGATTCCACGCCAGATGTTCGAAGTGCCTGTACAAGCGGCAATCGGCGGAAAAATCGTCGCCCGTGAAACTATTTCCGCCCAGCGCAAGAACGTCTTGGCGAAGTGCTACGGCGGCGATATTTCAAGAAAACGCAAACTACTCGAAAAGCAAAAAGAAGGCAAAAAGCGCATGAAGTCCGTGGGCAAAATCGAAATCCCGCAGGAAGCATTCATGGCGCTGCTCAAGCTGGAAGAAGAATAATCCGGGCCGCACCGCATGCTCCCAAAGTGGTATTCCGCCTAAATTTTGCCAGGTGCAGGGTAAAAGATAGCAAAATAGCTCGTCCAGGTTTCGTCGATAATCTTCCTCATGCTTACAGGGTCGGTTATGCATCGTATTGCAACTTGCGTTTTTCTCGTTCTGACATTGCTTCTTCCGGCTTTTCAATTGGCGGCCGCGGCAACAGGCATCGCTGCCCCCAATACAAAAAAATACTCGACGACAGCATTTATCACTCTGCGACAAGCGGTGAAATCCGGACAATTGTTCTTGAAGATCTCAGGTGACGGTCATACGACCAGCACCGTCAGTGCCGAAGTTACTAACAAATCGAATGCCGAGCTCAACGTAGTCGTGCCTGCGCACGAAGTGTTGCTTTCGAAAAATCCTTCTATTCAACACATGATGATCACCAGAGATCGCGTGTTCACGGTGCCGGCCAACGCTTCGATTCAGTTAAACCTGTCTACGATGTGCGTTTCAACACGGTCGGTGCCACCACCGCAGGCGGAAGCTACTGAATTCGAGGTGGGCGCCTATCCAGGCGGCAATGAAGTCTGGCAAGAATTGGCAAACATCATGGAGGAGGCGCACTTACTGGCGCGCACGGGCACCTTCGACAACGTCAAAATACCTGCAGAACGGCGTGAGAATACACTCGCTCAGTTGGCGATTTGGTTGTTTTTAGGTAAGCGGGACGGTAAGGCGGAAAGCCAGGTGACTCGCGAGAGCATTGGTCAAAGCGTTCTCGACCAACGCGGCCTGAAGCGGGACGATCTGAATGACCAGCAACGCAAGCAATTCGATGAAAGTGTCGACAACATTTTCCTGGCAGCAGATCTGACTATGAAGAATGCGAAGTCAGACACGCACGCGCGCGAACTCGCTACCTTGCCGACGGACTCTCCATTCGACACATTCATGCAAGTCGGACAACGCGCCTTAAACGACGGCAGCATCATTGAAGCCGCTGAGCTGCTCGCTGCTGCTGTCGACGAAGCGCAGAGCTTCAACCCTACCGACCCGCGCCTGGCGACAAGCTTGTTCTCCCTGGCGAGCTGCTATTTATTCCAGGGCAAAAGCGCGGACGCAGCGCCGATATTCAAACGTTCAATCGAGATCCGTGAGAAAGCTCTTGGTCCTGAGTATTCTGAAACGGCTGAAGCTGTAACCGGATTAGCGCAGTCACTGGTGTCGCAGCAAAGGAACGTCGAAGCAGTCCCGCTTTTTGAGCGGGCGCTCCAAATTCGCGAAAAATCGGCAGGCAAGGACAGCCCACTCGTCGCCGATGCCGCGCTCAACCTCGGCAGAGCGTACATGAATCTCGGCAGGCAAGGCGAAGCCGAGACAGCCTTGCGGCGAGCTTTGGCTCTAAGAGTTAAAGCATTCGGACTAAACACACTCGTAGTTGCCGAGGTCGATAAGAATCTGGCGGATTTGTACACGCTTGAAGGAGACTTCAGCAAAGCAGAAGATTTGTACAAACGAGCACACTCAATCACCGTGGATAAGAGCGCTCGTAAAGACAAGGATCCATTCGTTTGCGCGATCCTTGATGGCATGGCAAACATGTACCGGAGAGCCAAACAGGAGCAGCAAGCGGATGCATATTCGCAGGAAGCGGATAAGCTTAAAGATGATGTCCTCGGTGACGGAGCTTATCTGACGACGGCAATTCCGGCGAGCTACGTTGCATATCAAAAGCTTGCGGCGCTGAAGCAAGACAATCTGAAAATCGGCGTGTCCACTAGCGGTCCGTCCGTCGCTGTCAATAAACCGATTAGAGATAAGTGGGCGTTGGTCGTCGGAATCAGCAACTATCACGACAGAGAGATCAATCTGAATTATTCAGCGAAAGATGCTAAAGACTTTGCAGATTTCCTCGTGAAAGACGAGAACTTTAGCGCCGATCATGTCCATGTCTTGGTGGATGATCAGGCGACTCAGCGAAACATCATGGCTGAACTCGGCGATAACTGGCTGACGAAAGCTCGCCCAGACGACCTCGTTCTCATCTACGTATCCGGGCACGGCAGTCCATCAGCAGCAGATATTAGAGGCAGTAATTTCCTGATTGCCTATGACACGGACAAAAAGAACTTGATGTCCACAGGAATCCGTATGGACACGTTGGGACAAACGATCAAAGACCGGGTGCACAGCAACCGCATCGTATTGATATTGGATGCCTGCCACAGCGGTAATGTCACGCCCGGCGTCAAGGACCTCGTCAGACACGGCGGCTTCGACGCGGAGAAGCTCGCGCAGGGAACGGGACAAATGGTTATTTGTTCGAGCGCCTACGACCAATCATCATATGAAAGCAAGAAATATCCAAACGGGATTTTCACCCATTGCTTGATAGAGAGACTGAAGAAGAACGGGCCGAAAGCCGCCGTTGATGACGCGTTCATGCGCGACTTGAAAAACGACGTTTGCGATGCTTCAATCGCCGACTGGGGTGAAAAGCAAGAACCGCTCATGCAAACCAGATGGAAGGGAACCCAACTTATCCTCGGAGCTCCACCAACCGATCCGGTGCACGGTATAAAACAATAACAGCGGCTTGCAATGGTAGCGGCGGGCGCAAGCCCGCTGGGCCGAGCCGTTATTTATCGCGCTGGGTCGCCGGCGCCCGTTTTATGGTATAATTCAGACTAGTCTGACTAGTTTAGGTCACGGCACCTATGTCTAAAAAACCAACCAAGCGAAGCCTTAAAATGCCTACTTCTGCGTGGCAAGTACAGACGGCAAAAGCACGATTTAGTGAGGTCTTTCGCCTGGCACGCTCCGAAGGGCCTCAGCTGATTACCCGTCAGGGATCCGACGGGGTCATTATGCTTCCGGTGGAACAATTTGCAGAGCTTATTGCCCAGCCGGAGCAGCCGAAGAGCTTGCTGCAGTTCTTCCGGGAATCACCGCTAGTTGGGCTCAACCTCAGCTTTGAACGTGACAAGGACCATGGACGCGACTTGAAACTATGAATGGTTTCTTGTTGGATACAAACGTTCTATCCGAACTCGTCCGTCCCAAGCCCGAGCCAAAGGTCGAAAATTGGTTATCAGCTACGGACGAACAGCTGCTTCACATCAGCGTTCTCACGCTCGGTGAAATCCGAAAAGGCATAGCGACATTGGCGCAGAACAAACGTAGATCTGAGCTGGAATCCTGGCTGGAGGTCGGTTTAAAAGCACGCTTCGCAGAGAGGCTATTGATGATCGACGCCGAAACGGCAGATCGCTGGGGCTTCCTCGCGGCTAGAGCCAGGTCACAAGGAGTGGCACTGGCAGTCATCGACGGATTGCTTGCGGCCACCGCACAGCAACACAATCTAACAATCGTCACTCGAAACACTGCAGATTTTGCTGTCGGAGAAGCTCAACTTTTAAATCCGTGGGAATAGGACAAATCAGTGCAAAGACAGCGGTTTCTCCACTGAATCGCATGCATCCGAACCAATGCCATATGAACAAATAAAACGCGATCAGCATGATGCCAAAAAATACGATCTCTATTACCAGCCATCTTCTTGGAGACATCATCGATTCCGGCACAAGGGTGTACAGGTTGGATATCAATATCGGATAGAACCATTCGATCGCACACCTTTGGTGCCTGGCATGGTTTAATCACCAATACGGTCGTCATTCTCCTCCGCAGGAACCTTGTGAACACAGGCAGTACTAACCTTCTATTCAGCGCCTGGAAGGCTCGTAATCGCGTGTATGAGGAGCTATTCGGGCAGCCGGCGTATGCGCTGCCGAAGGGCAATGTGCCGCCGACGAACCCGGAGCCGGGAATCGGCCGCGTCGACGGATCCGCAGACAACGAAGCGGATACAACGACGACGTTCAAATCGCAAATGACCGACGTGAAGATAACGGTGCTCGCGTACGCGCCGACGGAAAGCCGTCCGCACTGGATTTATATTACGAGCGGATTGAGCAATCCATGGTTTGCTGAAGAACCCAACGAAGTATCAGGTTTCGGTTGCGAACTCATGGTGAAAAGCAACAAAGATGCACGCTGGGCAGTGCGCTTGCTGCGCCGGCTCTGTTATTACATTTTGAGCTACAGCGGGACGCTGAGCCCGGGCGTGATATTGAACATGCCCATACCACTGGGTTCTGGTGGCACCGGCGACCTGAACAATCTCGTCGTATGGTATGCGGATGAAGCACCGGATTGCTTATATCAATTGCCATCCGGAGTCTTTGGGGTATTTTGCACGATTGGGATAACCGAAGACGAGTGCAAGTTCGCCGAATCGATTGACGAATACGGCCCCTGGTCTATACAGCAGGTGCTTCGAAATGCCGGGTTAGGTCAAGTCACCGACCCGCAGCGCAAGTCGGTGATGGACCGCAAGGACATCAAGTCGATACTCGAATCGGTGCGGAATTACGCGGAGAATTTTCGTCCGGTGCAATAAGCAAGCGGGCTTCCGCCCGCCGCTACGGTTAACAGCCGCCGCTACGATTGTCTCTACCTCACTTCCTCCGCGTGTCGCGGCGATTGTTCATTGCAACCTGCTTCCATTTCTTGCGCTCCAGCGCGGCGAGTCGACGATCGTTCTTCCGCTCGGTGTAAGCGAGCTCACGCGCAAGCTTGTTGTATGTATCGAACTCGGCTGCATCCAGGCCGCCGCTAGAGAGGGCAGCCTGAACTGCGCAACCGGGCTCACCATTATGCGAGCAATCGCTGAAACGGCATAGCTGTGCGAGTTCGGACACTGTCGGCATTGATTCGTCCAACTGATTGGTGTCGCCAACCAGTCCAACTTCCCGCAGTCCAGCAGTGTCGATGATGACACCACCGCTTTCAATCAAGAACAGCGACGCACCGGATGTGGTGTGCCGTCCCCTCTCGTCGTTCAATCTGACACCACCGGTGTTCTGCACGTCGGCATCAAGCAGCTTATTGATCATCGTCGATTTTCCGACGCCGGAAGAACCGACGAAAACGCCGGTGAGTCCACTTGTCAGACATCGTTTAATCGCGTGAAACCCAGTATCGTTGACGGCGCTCGTTGAGATCGTGGGAACGTTCGGGAACGCCTCCGTGATCAATGCGACAAACTGCGATTCGTCTTCAGCGAGATCCGATTTCGAAAGCACGATAATCGGCTGGCACTGTCCGCGATCCGCGAGCAGCAAATATCGTCTCACCCTGTTGATATTGAAATCGCGGTTGGCTGAAGTCACGACAAAAACGAAATCGATATTGGCCGCCAAAATCTGTTCGTCGCCAAGATCAACACGCCGACGAGAGATTTTTGAATAGCGAGGCAATACGGTCTGAACAATCGCAGCGCAGGTATTGGAAGCATCGGTGAAAGAATCACCGACAAGGCACCAATCGCCTACCGCCGGCAGCTCATTTTGACCAGAACAGCCGTGCAGCATTTTCCCACTCAGGTGACAGTTGATAAGTTGCCCCTCAGTTGTGAATGCTTGATACAAATTTTTGTGTTGTGCAATGATGCGCACCGCCTGTTTGTGGGCGCGCTCGTCTAACAGGCCGTCCCATGTTTCGGACCAGCCCAAACTAATTCGATCCACTGTTCTACTCCTTCAGTGAATGGTGATGGCTATATTCCGCTATGGAAACTTGCATCTGATGCAAGTTTCTATAGTGACCACAGCGGGCTTCCGGCCGCCGCTACAAGTGCCGCAACAGTCGTTTGAAACCAGCGGGCTAAAGCCCGCCCGTACCATGCGACGAAACGCAGCGGAAATGCCGTTTGTTGTGGAAGAGTGGCCGCCGCGCGGGCCGGTCGCTCAAAGAGACTTTAGGCGATAGCCGGGGCGGAGACCACTGCGATTATTAGCTCGACGCGCATGTAGACCTCCTTTTGGATGTGAAAACAGATCGATCAGTGTAACCGATATCCTGCGCGGTGTAAAGCCTTTCCAGTTGCCTTGTTGGAAGGACACGGCGCAACATCGTGTCATATGCAACAAAAGTACTGCACACAGCGCGTCTTATCGGTCGCTGCAGCCAGCATTTGCGCGATTTCGGCGCTAAACTGATTGATACCATTAGCAGTGGCAGCCTAAGACATTATGGATTCGACCCCGTCAGGATTAGACCGACAATCGCAGCGCCGCACCGGCGGCGATGCCCCGGGCAGTATTATCGACGGACGATATCGCATCGAAGAGATGATCGGCTCCGGCGGCATGAGCACCGTCTATCGAGCTAAGCACTTGAAGCTGGACCGCGATGTCGCATTGAAGATGCTCAGATCCGATGCCACCGGTGAAGCGAAACTGCTCGAGCGGTTCATTCAAGAAGCGCGCGCTGAAAGTTCACTCAAGCACCCGAACGTGCTCAAAGCTCACGCGCTCGGAATCGACAAAGAACGTCACCTTTATCTCGTCACTGATTATCTGCATGGACAGAACCTGTCCGCAATTCTGAGAAAGGGACCGCTGCCCCAGGCGACTGCGCGCCAAATATTTCTGCAGATTTGTGACGGACTGGCGCATGCTCATGCCAAAGGAGTGATTCATCGCGACCTCAAGCCGAGCAACGTCATGATTCTCAACGGCGTAGAGGATCCGCTGGTAAAGATCGTCGACTTCGGCATAGCAAAACTCACTAACTCAGAAAAATCAGCGACCCAGCAATTGACGCAAAGCGGGATGATTCTGGGCAGCCCGTCTTACATGAGCCCCGAGCAATGCTTGGGAATGCCATTGGATGCGCGCTCGGACATTTACTCGTTCGGGTGCTTGATGTTTGAAACACTCACCGGTCGATTGCCGTTTTTAGCTGATACCGAATATGGTGTGTTGGAACAGCACATAAGAGCCAATCCGCCGGCTTTCGGCGATATCGATCCACATACAAGCGTTTCGCCGGATCTTGAAGCCATTGTCCGCAAATGTTTAAGCAAAGAATGCGATGCGCGGTATTCGAATTGCGCCGAACTCAAAGACGCGCTGCAGCAGTCCGACCTCAAGCGTCCGTATAAAGCGCCGCAGCGAATAGATCCGCCGAGCATAGGCAAGCCCAAACAGGATGCTAAAAAGCTAAAGCTTGTGGCGCTCGGCGCAGGAGTTTTGCTGCTTGCTGCGGCAATCGTTTGGCGCGCCTCCCTCTACCAGCTCGTCGACAAATCGCTCGTGATCCCGATTTTAGACCGGCACGCGAAGCAGGTTAACAACCAGCTCGGTCTGGATTCAGGAGAGGCGGCAGAATCAGAAATTGTTCTTGCGGATAACTACCGCTCGGTTAACGAACCGGATAAAGCAGCGGTTGCCTTTACCGCGGCGCTTTCTGGTCTGGCACACGCTTCCGCCTCCACGAGAAGGAGAGTAGTCGAAATTCTAATCGGGGCGTACGGTGCCAACGAGCTGGCAATCTGCGTGAGCGCAGTGAACGTCAGCAAGGCGCTCGACATGCAGAACGACAGCAAAAACGCCGAAGCTGCGCTAATATTCGCGGGATACAAGATGCGACACGCGCCCATCGAAACTCGTGTCGCCGACCTTAATGCACTTGCCGATTTTTTCGTGCTTCACCACGAACCGGAAAAGGCCGTCACAACAACATTCGATTCTTTGAAGCTGGCTCAACGCATACGCGGCGACGGACGAGCGGGCGCAATCGCGAATCTCTTCATGAGCCTCGGACAGGAGTATGTCTTGTTGAATCGCGTGCCGCAGGCGGTGCTGTGTTATGAGCAAGCGGTGAAGTCGCTACCAGATAATACACCTGAGCTGCAGCGGCTAAAAGAGCGCGCGCAACAAATGCTTCGCGAGCTGCGTAAAGCGGCTGGACAATCGAAGTGATGCCGGCTGGAGCCGGCGCTCCAAAGCTAGTTCGAGACCTTGTCGTAAAACTCTTTTAGATGCTGATAGTCTGCAGTATCGCCGTTGGCACTGAATTCATTTAACGCCTCACGGTAATTCTGCAAGGCTCGCTGGCGGTCCTGCGAGAGCAGCGCTCCGGCCAAGTTGGCGCGCGCGCGAGCGAGGTTGGTTCTAGCCTTATGGTAGTTAGGGTAAAGGCTAATGGCCTGTTGGAATTTTTGCATGGCGCGCTCAGGATCGCTCTTCATGATCGAGCATCCTTCGTTGTAAGCCTGAATAGCCTCATGCGGCGGCTCCGTCGGCATCTCCTGCGGCGCTTGATAGTGCTGCTGCGGTTGATACGCTTGTTGCGGCATCGGCATTGGCTGCTGTTGGACACGCTGTCCCTGCCCATACTGCTGCGGCTGGTATTGCGCGTACTGCTGCTGAGGATAAGGCTGCTGCATTGGCTGCTGTGTATACGGAGATTGTTGCTGGACAGGGCGCGCTGCCATCATTTGAGGGGGAGCGGAACTTGGCACAGGTGTAGCAGGCTGTTTTTGCTGTTGCCCGGGAAATCCCTGAAAGATGGAGAAGAACGGATTTTGTCCACCGTTTTGCGCGGGCTTTTGTTCCGCAACCTGCGGCGCTACGATAGGTCTTTCGGCAATCTGCTTACCATGTGCCGCTGCAGACTTGGCCGGCGGCTGCTGCGCAACTTGGGGCTGATGCTTCGAGATTGGCGTCGCGGGCTTGTGATTGTGCGCTTGCGGTGGCAACTGTTGAACAACTCTTGATGGCATATGAGACGGATTAGTGCTCACCGCACTGGGGTTTTCTATCGGCATCTGCTGTTGCGAAACCACGCTCGGCACCGGCAGTGGTGCAGCCGGCTGCTGCTGCCGTCCAGGCACAGTCTGCGAAATGGATTGCTGCTGGGCGCCAGGTACAGACGTTGACTGCTGTGGCGCTGTCGAATTAGCGGGGGCAGCGGTTTTCGTCGAGAGGTACAATCCAACTCCGCCCAGCGTTATAAGTACGCTGGCCACGGATGAAACAACGGCGACGTGAACCACGGAGAGCCCGCCTTTAGGAGCAACCGTTTCTTCGTCGAACAGCCCCGCAGGCATCGGCGACGACGATCTGTCTTTACCTGGCAGCGGCTGCATAGCTGTTACCGGAGTCATCGACGAAGCAGGCGTCACCGATGACAGCGGACGCGACGGCGTCATGGAAGCGGAAGGCATAGCTTTGGACGGTGTCATCGACACCACGGGTGGTAGCCCGCTGGTTGGCGTCGCATTCATCCGTTCTATTGGTCGAACTGGCTGCTGTCCGGAAGTGCTTGGCTCTCCGAAGCCTTTCTTCTTTCGCGACAGAAAAGCATCCGGTGGCAAAACTTGCAGATGCGGATCGCTTGCTTGCAGGGAAGCTTGCAGCTCCCATTTCAATTCTTGCATGGATTGGTAGCGCGTCTCGGGATCTTTCTCGAGAGCTTTGAAGACGATGCGTTCCATCCGGGATGGAATGTGCAAGTCCGGACGTACCTCGGCAAACGGGCGCGCCTGCTCGTGTACGTGCATGTAAATGGTATCGTATACAGTTTCGCCCATCAGGGGCGGCACGCCGGTGAGCAACTCATACATGACCACGCCCAGCGAGTAAATGTCCGAGCGCGCATCCAACGACTCATGTCTGCACTGTTCAGGACTGAGATAAATCGGGCTGCCGCAGACTTCATTCGTGCGAGTCAGCGGCTCTTTGTCCTCTTCTTCGCCCCAGGCGATCTTGGCGATGCCGAGGTCGAATACTTTGACAAAGTCCGGCTCTCCATCTTTCTCGACAAGCATGATGTTGGAGGGTTTCAAATCCCTGTGAACAACGCCCTGGAGATGGGCGTGCTGCAGCGCATCGCACACTTGAGTAAATATGCGAACGGCGCGCACTGGCGGCATGTGATCTTCCCGTCGTTGCACCTCGTACAGAGTCGATCCCTGGGCAAAATCCATGACGAGATAAGGCTGCCGGTTGTCGGTTAGCCCGAAGTCATGAACGGCAATTAGGTTCGGGTGATCCATGCGGCTGGCTGCGCGCGCCTCACGTTCGAAGCGCCGCATGCTGCGTTCGTCTCCAGCCAACTGTCCTCGCAGCATTTTGATGGCAACTATTCGTCCCATCAGCTCATGGCGAGCCTGATAGACAATACCCATGCTCCCGCGACCGACTACGCCCAAAATTTGGAAGCGGTCGGCGAAGCGCACTCCAACTTCAAGTTCTTCTTCGAAGGGCGTCAGCATAGCTCCCACCCACACACTTGGTGAGCGAGAAAGGTCTGAACGTCCCAATCGATCCGACACGGCATGATTCCTACTAAACCTCCGGCATGGGAAAGCCCGCTCCAGAGGAGATATACCGCCAGAAACCCAATGGTAATCGCCCTTATTTAATGTCCTGCCGAGGAGCCTGTCAAGTGTACAAATGTGCAAGACCAGTTAATTTGTATGCCATCGTCGATAGCTTCTTGCGATAGACCAAAGGCAGCACTGTTGGGGCATTTCGGTCGCTATTTGTACCAAAACCGCCAATTCCCTTGCCGCCGACATTATCGCTTGCCACAATGGACATCCGCATCTAAGACCGCAATGTCCAATAATCTGCAAAACACAATCGTACTGGCAGCCGGGTTGAGCTTATTTATCGGGCTGCCCTTATCCGCCACGGTGCAAGCCTCATCTAAGGGCGCCGAGCGACGCGTCTACGAAGTGCAAATCGACAAGAAGCCGGCGGGCACCTACACGCTCGATCTGCAAGACACATCCGATGGGGTAGACCTGCAATCGCGCTGCGACGTCGACTATCGATTTCTCGTTTTCCACTACAAATATCGCTATCGCGGACACGAAGTTTGGAAAGGCAGCAAACTGAACTCGTTTGAAAGCGACTGCCTGGACGACGGCAAGCACATCAGCATTTCTGTGCAACCGTCCGCAAACGCACTCTCGCTTTCGGTGAACGGCAAAGCCAGGACGTTGCCGGCCGACGTTCTTACGAGCAGCTATTGGCGCTTGCCGCTTGACCGTCCGCCCGCAGGACAATTTCTCGAAGTAGACAGCGGCCGTGTGTTCAAAGCGCAGCTTGAACCCGCCGGTTCAGAACGGCTATCGATAGGCGATCAAAGCCACCAATGCAAACGCTTTCACGTGAAGGGCGAAGATTCAGGCGACCTCTGGTACGACGAAGAAAACCGTCTCGTGCGGCAAGTATCAGATTCAGATGGCCATGCTACCGTAGTGCAACTCAAGGAAGTTCATCGCACTCAGGAATAATCATGCGTCTTACAGCACTTCTCATACTCGTCATATGGCTCAATTCCGTTCCATGCGCGGCAGCCGATGAATCGGCCGCCGATCTGTTTGCTGGCAAATGCGCTCGCTGTCATACGTTCGGACACGGTCGCAAGAAGGGCCCAGATCTCAAGAAAGTCGCAGACTGGGACCTCGATCGCATTCACAGACAGGTCGTGAAGATGCAGCGCAAAGCCGGGCATCTATCCGAGCAAGAAATCGCCGGGCTAACCACGTATGTCAAAGAAGAAGCGCAGAAGTGCGCTCAAGAAGCACCACCTAAATAGCGGGCCGTTTGCGGTTTAGATAGAAATACACCGGCACGCCCAGGACAACGAGCGCCAAGCCGGCACCGGTGGTGCCGGGCGATAGCCAGAGCTGACCGACCATGATCGCGACGGTTGCCACCAGATAAAGTACCGGAAGAATTGGATAGAGCGGAACCTTATACGGACGCTGTACATCGGGCATTTTCTTCCGCAGGGTAAGTACGGCCGCCACGGAAAATAGATAGAACAACAGAGTGGTGAACATCACATATTCGAGCAGCTGGTTATAACTGCCGCTCGTGGCCAAGATTGCCGACCATACGCCCTGAATGATGAGGCCGAATACCGGCACGTTGCTGACGGGGTTGAGAATGGCTGCTTTTTTGAAGAACAGCCCATCTTTCGCCATCGCGTAATACACACGCGCACCGGCGAGAATAAGTCCGTTCAAGCATCCAAAAGTCGAGATCATGATCGCGCCTGCCATGATCCATTTGCCGGGACCACCGAAGATGATCTCGGCGGCGGCGGTTCCTACCCGGTCTTCAGTCGCATGAGTGATGCCGCGAGCAACAATCGTCGCCCCGTCGGCGGTGCCATGCAACGGCAGCAGCAGCAGATAAGCGACGTTGGCCAGCAAGTAAAGGAAGACGACAAGTCCGGTCCCGACCGCCAGACTGCGCGGCAGAATTTTCTCAGCGTCTTTTACTTCCTCGCCTGCAAACGTGATGTTATTCCACGCATCGCAAGCGAAAAGTGGACCAACCATCGCCAGTCCCATTGCCAGAATCAAACCCGTACCGGAGAGCGCTTCTCCTTTGTCATTCACGGAATTCCAGAACTGTGCAAGATTCACCTGAAGACCGTTGAACTTGTCGAAAGCCAGGAATCCCAGCACTATCAAACCGGCCACGGCACATACTTTCGCAACGGTAAACGAAGTCTGGATTTTTTTGCCGGTTTCAACACCGCGGCAATTCATCCATGTCAAAAAGGCAATCAATACTACAGAGACGATTTGTCCGGCACTAAACTTCCAATTGCCGACGCTAAACAAAATATTCGTGTTCGAAACAGCAGGAACGAAGACACCGAAAAATTTCGAGAATGCGACGCCGACGGCAGCTATGGTTCCGGATTGTATGACTAGAAACAGCGTCCAGCCGTAGAGGAATCCCCAAAGCGGACCATAAGCTTCACGCAGGAAGACGTACTGTCCACCTGCTTTCGGAAACATCGCTGCCATCTCGCTGTAACACAGTGCGGCGATAATTGTAAGCAGACCAGCTACAACCCAGCAGACAAGCAGCATTCCGGGACTGCCGACGTTGCGCGCAGTTTCGGCCGAGACGATGAATATCCCGGAGCCGATCATTGAGCCGACGACAACAGCAACCGCGTCGACTAAACCGAAAGCTCGTTTGAAACTGCCGGTATGCTCACCAACTGCTTCGACCGCGCCACCATCCGCAGCACCAGATGTCATACCAAACCCTCGCACTCGCCTATAGGCGCAAATATAACACACGATCATTTGTAGGGGCGATGCATGCATCGCCCCTACAAAACAAAGAGTGCGGGCTTCCCACCCGCACCCTCTACTCTGTCTCGCAATCTAGTTAGGGAGATAGCTGGAAGGGCAACCGCCAAGCTCGATGGCAAGGCGCCTTCCTGTCTGTCGCAGCAGAGCGTCTGCATCTTCCTTCGTGTACGAAACTTCGTCGCCGTCTTTAATGACGACATGGGCACCAAATCGCTCATTGCTTGAAAGCACAAGCACGCGTTGTTCATTTACCAGCAATATCGAAATAACAGCGATCTCCACTACTTCGTCCGACGACTGAAAATGCCAATGGACTCGTTGCAAGGGAAGAAACTCGATACCGTTGCCTGCCAGGCAAAAAACCATCGCTGATTCGATGTACTGCCAGCTGTTGCGTACGTTGTGCAGCCCGGCCAATGCACGCTGCGCTTTGACCAGCTCACCTTGCAGAATGGCTTCGGCAATTCGTTGAACCAGTACTTTCTCTTCGAAGCCCAGTCTGCCGCAAATCGATAGTTTTTTGCTGACGGCGTTTTTAGCGGACTCGAGAGAAAATGCATAGCTATCGCCGCCAAAGCGAGGTCTGGAAGCAATGGCGCGCGAATATGTATTAGTTGGAGTGAGAATCTGCATAGTAA
>DATNQY010000148.1:0-40050 GCA_036703785.1 Candidatus Obscuribacterales bacterium | reverse complement strand
CGAAGGCGGTCAAACCCCGTTGTTCCGCCGTCTGCCGAAGCTCCACAACTTCGATCAAGTGCCGGGTCGTGACTGGGTGGAAGTGAATGTCGGCAGACTGAATAATTTGGTCGCCAACACCGAAGTCACTGCCGAGTCGTTGGTCGAGCACAAAATTCTTCGCAAGCATACTGACAGCCTGCGCATTCTCGGCAACGGCGAGCTCAAAGTGGCGTTGAAGGTGCGTGCTCATCACGTATCTGCCGGCGCTCGCGAAAAAATCGAAAAGGCCGGCGGTTCGGTTGAAATTATCGAACCGGCAACCAAATCTTAGAGCTTAAGGTTTCCAGGCCGTGCGAGGTAGGCGGCCGTCAAAAAGCTATATTTAGTTAAGCCGTGGCGGCAGCTCATCCATAATCAAGGCCGCCCGCGACCACAAAGCCAAGGAAACAACCTTACATGACAGAAGCGACTGCCGCCGCCAAACGCGGCGCCTCGATGGGCGGACCAGAAGACCTGTTCAAAATGCTCGGTGCAGCAGGTCTGAAGGAACGGATCTTGTTTACGGCAGGGATGATCGCCATCTACCGGATTGGCGTCCACATTCCCCTGCCCGGCGTAGATCCAGGTGCCATGGCGCGCCACTCGGAATTGGCCCAGAGTCTGCTCGGCATGATCGACCTGTTTACAGGCGGCGCGCTGAACAAACTTTCCATCTTCTCGATGGGCATCGGACCATACATCACCGCATCAATCATCATGCAGTTGATGGCCGTCGTTTTCCCCAAGTTGGAAGACTTGCAGAAAAACGCCGGCGAAGCTGGTCGCAAGCAGTTAGCGCAATACACGCGTTATGCGACGGTGGTGCTGGCCCTTTTCCAATCATTCATGCTGGCGCGATTGCTGATGAGCATTCGGGATTCCACCGGTTTTCCTGATGTGGTGCCCTTTGCCGGGCCCGCGCTTTTATTCGGGATACCGGCATTCGTCTGGGTAGCGACTTTGATCATGACCGCCTCAGCCATGTTCGTGATGTGGTTGGGCGAGTTGATTACCGTCAGCGGTGTCGGCAATGGTGCCTCTCTACTCATTTTCCTTGGTATCGCTTCGCGATTACCGGTGATGGTTCGCAATACCTGGGAGTCGGTGCACGAAGGACAAACCTCGGCAGCCGGCGCCGTTTCGCTTGTAATTATGTTCCTGTTCTTGACTGCGCTTGTCGTCTGCTTGCAGCAGGGCGTGCGCAAAGTACTCGTGCTCGGACGTAAAAACGTCGGGCGGCAGATGCTGTCCATGCCCGAGGATTATCTCTATTTGCCGGTGAACCCATCAGGCGTCATGGCGATCATCTTCGCCTCATCGCTGCTCATGTTCCCGACGACGATCATGCAGTTTCTCGCCAAGGGCGGAGGCAATCCCGGACAGGGACTTTATGACGCGATTGTCAAAGTGCCGGGCTTAGGCCCCGCCTTCGTGAATTTTGCGAGCTTTCACTGGGTAAAGGACGTCTGGGACTTCCTCGTCCAGGAGTTCTACAACATGATGTCCTACAGCAAGATCGAGCACTCGTTTCTCTACTTCCTGCTGATCATATTCTTTGCCTTCTTCTATTCATCCATTATCTTGCAGCCTAAAGATATGGCTGAGAACTTGAGAAGAAGCGGCAGGGCGATTCAAGGCGTCAAGCCGGGCAGACCTACAGGCGAATATCTCGAGAAGATGTTGGCTCGACTGACGACTATCGGCGCCGTGGCGATTGCGGTGGTGGCAATTTTGCCGATTCACGCCGAGGCGCTTACCGGTGTGTCCACCCTGCAGGGGTTGGGCAGCACGTCACTGATCATTTTGGTCGGCGTAGCCATTGATACGCAAAAACAGATCATCACTCACGCGCTTTCCGCCAAATATCAAACTCGCGGATTGTTCCGTCAGACAGGCGATGGCGCTGCCGTGGAAAATAAGGAAGAAGCCTGATGCAAATACTGTTTCTCGGACCGCCCGGAGCAGGCAAAGGCACACAGTGCCAGCGTCTTTCCGCTCACCTTAAGCTGCCCCATCTTTCCTCGGGGGATTTGCTGCGTGAAGCGGTCGCCAAAGGCACCGAGGCAGGAGCCAAGGCCAAGTCATTTATGGACAAGGGCGCGCTGGTTCCGGATGAGGTGCTCATCAATATGTTCCGGGACCGCCTGCAAGAAAGCGACTGCGCCAAGGGTTTCATCCTGGACGGTTTCCCTCGTACGGTTCCGCAAGCTGAGGCGCTCGATGCCTTGCTTGCCGATCTAAAAAAACCTCTCAACACGGTTGTCGATCTGCAAGTAGACGAGGCTCTCCTCAAAGAACGTGTGCTTGGTCGCCGCACCTGTGGCAACAAAACCTGCAACGCCGTTTATCACATCAAGTTCAACCCACCCAAGAAAGAGAATATCTGCGATCTCTGCGCTGGCGAACTGACACAGCGCAAAGACGACACGCCGGAAGTTTTCCTAAAACGGATGGATGCCTATGAGGCAACCAAACCGCTCGTTCCCTATTACAAAAAGCAGGGGCACTTGCGCACCATCGATGGTGACCAGACTCCGGACAAAGTGTTTGCAGACATTCTGAAAGTCGTTCAGGTCCACGCATGATCGTCACGGTCGATGCCGACATTGATCTCTTCCGCAAGGCCGGCAAAATAGCCGGGCAAGTTCTGGAAGAGCTGATGAACATGGTAACGCCAGGGATAACTACCTGGGAGCTGGATGTCGCCGCCGAAAAACTGATTCGCGATGCCGGCGCCGTCCCCACCTTTAAAGGTTATCGCGGTTTCCCCGCCACCATTTGCGCCTCCGTAAATGAAGAGGTGGTGCACGGCATTCCAAGCAAGCACAAGGTGCTCAAGGAAGGCGACATCATCAGCATGGATATCGGCGCCACGGTGACGCGCGACAAAGGACAGAATTTCATTGGTGACACGGCGGTGACGGTGGCGGTTGGCAAGATATCGCCGCGCCTGGAGAAACTGCTGGAAGACACTAAAGCCGCGCTTTACAGAGGCATGGAAGTTGCGCGTTCAGGCGTAACTCTTGACGAGATAGGCGGGCCGATGGAAGACATCGCCAAAGCCAACAATTACGGCATTGTTCGCGAGTACGGCGGACACGGCATCGGCTATAGCTATCATGAGGATCCCATTATCCTCAACTACAGAAACGGTAGCAGAACCAAGCTAAAAGCTGGTATGGTAGTTGCGCTGGAACCGATGTTCAACCTGGGTGGAGATCGAGTGAGGCTGAAGCCCGACAACTGGACGGTTGTTACGACAGATTACAAACCTTCAGCACATTTCGAACATTCACTTTTGATAATGGAAGGACAGTCTCCGGAGATTTTGACGAGGCGACCTCACGAAGTTATATGAGCAAACAAGGCGTTATTGAGTTCGAGGGCACAATCCGGGAATCCTTGCCCAATGCGATGTTCCGGGTCGAGCTCGACAATGGCCACAAAGTGCTCGCTCACATTTCCGGCAAGATTCGCAAAAATTTCATTAAGATCCTGCCGGGCGATCGAGTGCGTGTCGAGCTGACACCCTACGATCTGACGCGTGGACGCATTACATACCGCATCAAGGATTGAGGTAGAATATAGCGTTTGTCTGCGGCTGCATTGGCTGTGTTTTCAGTCAATGAAAAATCTCCATTGATAAGCGCATTCTCATCCTCAGGGTAATGCGCGCCAGGGAGATTCTCGACGGCTCTTCGGAGTTCTGTCGAGAGATAAACAAACCAACCGAACCAAAGGCGCAAGAGCGTCAGCGGCAAAGGAAGCAACGATGAAAGTCAGAGCATCAGTAAAGAAAATCTGCGATAAGTGCAAGGTGATTCGCCGTAAGGGTCGCGTCGCGATCATTTGCGAGAATCCCAAGCACAAGCAGCGTCAAGGATAGTGTCCTGTAAGGGCGATGCATGCATCGCCCCTACGGATTTCCTGACAATTGGAACAGCTTAGGCCCCTCAAGGGGATGGAGGACAAATGGCTCGCATAGCGGGTGTCGACCTGCCGAGAAACAAGAAAGCGTACATTGCGCTGCGCTATATCTACGGAATCGGACCGACCGGCGCGGAGAAAATCTGCAAGAAGTTGGGCATTCCGGAGACCAAGCGCGTTCAAGATCTCAGCGAAGACGAAGTCAACCGTATTCGTGAAGAGATCGATAAGAACTGGCAGGTGGAAGGTGACTTGAGACGGGTCGAAGGACTCAACATCAAGCGCTTGATCGAAATCAATTGCTATCGCGGCCAGCGTCACCGCAAAGGCTTGCCGACACGCGGCCAGCGCACCAAGACCAACGCCAGAACGCGCCGCGGTCGTAAGCGTCAAACCGTCGCCGGCAAGAAGATTGCTCCGACCAAGGGCTAAAGTGGCATAGCGGGCTTCCGCCCGCCGCTACAAAAAACTAACCCACGAAAACTAAGCTTGTAACGGCGGGCGTAAGCCCGCTGAGCTTCTAAAAATTCGCAGAAGAGAACAGCCAAAGGAACAGATACATGGCAAAAGCGCCGAAAGCTAGAACAAAGAAAAAAGAACGCAAGTACGTGTTGGAAGGCGTCGTCCACATTCAGTCGACGTTCAATAATACGATTGTTTGCTCTACCGATCCGCAAGGCGCAGTTGTCGCCTGGGCCTCCGCTGGCACCGTCGGATTCAAGGGCGCCAAGAAAGGCACGCCGTTTGCTGCACAGCAAGCTGCCGAATCAGTCGCTCGTCGTTCGATGGACCAGGGCATGCGCAAAGCCGAAGTGCTGGTCAAAGGGCCCGGCGCCGGCAGAGAAACGGCTATCCGTGCTCTGCAAGCTGCCGGACTGGAAATTACTCTGATTAGAGACGTTACTCCTATTCCGCACAATGGTTGCCGTCCCCCGAAACGGCGTCGCGTATAACCCAACCAAAGCCTCGTAGCGGCGGCATGTATGCCGCCTGTTAGACGAGCAAAGAGGAGAAACCGGCCTTGGCCAGATACACCGATTCAGTTTGCAAACTTTGCCGCAACGAAGGTCTTAAGCTCTTTTTGAAGGGCTCCCGCTGCTACACCACCAAGTGCGCCATCGAGCGCCGTCGCTATCCCTCCGGACAGCACGGACAAGAGCGCAAGAAGCAGTCGGAATTTGCCGTGCAATTGCGTGAAAAACAAAAGGTGCGTCGTTTTTACGGCGTGCTTGAGAAGCAATTCGGCAGCTACTATGAAGAAGCCAACCGCCAGAAGGCCGTGCCGACTGGCCTGCGTTTGCTCCAGCTCTGCGAGATTCGTCTCGATAATATCGTTCACCGCTCGGGTTTGGCGCCGTCGCGCGCTCAAGCCAGACAGCTTATCTTGCACGGACACGTCACCGTCAACGGCAAGAAAGTGACCACCCCTTCTTATCAATTGAAGGTTGGTCAAACCGTCTCGGTGAAGGACAACAGCAAGAAGCTCTTCAAACAATTGGCGGAAGAGAATCCCACCGCCGGCGCTCCGCGCTGGGTGGCAGTCGACCCCGAGAACATGAAGGCTTCGATCTCTCAGCTTCCCGCTCGCGAGGATCTCGATCCGACCATCAAGGAAGCGCTGATCGTTGAATACTACTCGAGATAAACGTGTTAATTACCGGGCGACGCCTGGCGTCGCCCTCACTCAAAGGTGTTGTGAATGCAGGTAGTGGAGAAGCTGATGGAACCTCTGAAAATTAAATGCTTGGAAAACAAGACGGGTGCTGATGGATCGATTTACGGCAAGTTCGTGATCGAGCCGCTCGAGAGAGGTTATGGCACCACTCTCGGCAACTCGCTGCGTCGCGTTCTGCTCTCATCTCTTGAAGGCGCCGCCGTTACCGCGGTGCGTATCGAAGGCATCACGCACGAGTTCACCACCATCCCTGGTGTCGTTGAAGATGTTATCGACGTCATGCTCAACCTCAAAGGTCTGGTCGTGAAGTCGTTCAGCAACGACCCGCAGTACCTGCACCTCGACGTCAACCGTCCGGGTCCTGTCACCGGCCGCGATATCATCTGCCCGGCTGATGTCACCATCATCAATCCGGACTGGCAGCTGTGCACGCTCACCGAAGAAGGTCGCATCCGATCGGAGGTCACCGTCGAGCGCGGCCGCGGCTATGTTCCTGCCGATGCTCACAGCCACTACAAACAAGCCATTGACGTTCTGCCGATCGACGCCGTGTACATGCCGATTCGCAAAGTCAGCTACAACGTCGAGCCGACCCGCGTCGGCGAGTCTACCGACTACGACAAGCTGACCATCGAAATCTGGTCCAACGGTTCTATCGACGCCACCGAAGCGATCAGCCAGGCTGCCCGCCAGCTCATCGATCACCTGGTGCCGATTGCCGAGCTTTCCGGACGCCCGGTGGTGCCGGTTACCGCCGCGCCCGCTCAGCCGGACGGCAAGCATCATTCCATTTCCATCGAAGAGCTCGAGCTTTCCGTTCGCGCTTACAACTGCTTGAAGCGGGCCAACATCCACTCGCTGGGTGAACTGCTCAAGCTCACATATGACGATTTGATGAACATCAAAAACTTCGGCAAGAAATCTGCCGACGAAGTAATTGAGCGTCTGCGTCAATTCGGGCTTACCCTCGCCGACGGGCCCGTAAAGTAGTCGTAACCCAGGGCCCTTAAGCCCAGTCAGGAGATACAGTTATGCGTCACCGCTGTCCCGGAAATCAACTCGCTCGTCCTGCCGACCAGCGTAAGGCCCTTTTGAGATCGCTCGCCACCGAGCTGCTTCGTCATGATGAAATCATGACCACGCTTTCTAAGGCCAAAGCGGTGCGCGGTGAAGCCGAGAAGATGATCACGCTGGCTAAGAGAGGTCGCTTTAGCGGCACTGGCTGGCACGAGAAAGCCAAGCAAGGCGATAAAGACGCCGCTGCCAAAATTGCCAAGCACGTGCACACCCGCCGCCAAATGTCCGCCTATATCTACGACTCAGATGTGGTGGCACGCGCGTATGATGTGCTGGCTCCTCGCTACGCCGACCGCAAAGGCGGCTACACCCGCATCATCAAGGCCGGCTTCCGCCGGGGCGATGCTGCTCCAATGGCGATCATCCAGTTGGTCTAAAGAGTATGCGGGCTTACGCCCGCTGCAAGGAAAGTAAAAACGTAAGGGCGAAACCGAAATTATAATCGGCTTCGTCCTTCGCGTTTTGTTCGGCGTCCCGCGATCAGGTGTGCGAGAAACCGTACGGGGACCCTTGAAGGGTGTCCGCCTAGATGCACGAGGAAAGCGTACTAAGTCTCAATAGAAGGATCGTACTCTTCGTCGATGAGACCGAACGTCCAGGCCACTGCTTGCTTGGCCGTCACTATGTTTGGTGGCACGCGCAGGAAGTAGTCTTTGAAAGTCCCATCCGGCTCCGCAGTCGAGTTCACCACTTTCACCATCACCAGTGCCTCATCGCCTCGTAGCTCTTTGCGATAAAGCGTTCCGTAATCATCGCTGTGCACAGGCTCGATGCCCGCATCGATCACGTACCGCGAAGTGCCGTAGCGGTCGAGCATGACGCGCCTGACCTCGGCGTTGTCGCAGGTCTCAATGCCATTGACCGTAATCGAGTCGGGATCCTCAATGACGAACCGCGGAACGATCGTGCCTTCCCAGGCGAATTGAGCGAAGCCATCGCAATACGCAAGGGCTGGCCCGTAAGCGTTGTGCAAACGCAGGCGCTCGGTGATATTGAAAAAACTCGCCTTCTCGCAGACGAAGACCAGACCATCCAGACACATGATGCTGCTGCAACTGTCAGCCAGATTCAGCCACATGCGCACGTCATCCTCGATGCGTTGGCATTGTTCCGGAAAATGATCCAAAAGCAGCTCGGCGGTGGCGAGGAAAGGGAGATGCGCCGGCAAATGCACCATTCTGCGTTCTTGCGCGGAGGGTTCGGCCCCAAGACGCATCGCCAGCAGCCCGAACAAATCGACCAGCCCAAAGGCGCGCGTGTTCACAGCCTCGTCGAACAACGCTAACTCCTTCCAGGCAGGCAGTTCAAAATTGCGGTTGCGAATGTAAGTGAGCTCGGCATAAACGTCGTGCTTGGTATGGTTCCAGTGCAGGCTGGCAAAATTGGCGCCTTCCAGGCGAGCCCAGTAGAGGCGGTACATCTCGCGGTTGAGTTTGCTTTGAATGTACTCGAGCCCTCCTGAATGCAAAGCCTTCCCTAGCTCGCGTTTCAGCTGAGAGGTGAGCGCTCCTTCGAGATGCCCATAGTCTCGGGCTGTGCGAGTGGTTCGGTTCATGCCGTCGAGCAGAGGAAATCCGCCGTTCTTCCATACTTCCGGCCAGCTCTTATTCCAATAGTGGTTCCACTCCCTTTTGCTTGCCTGGGGCGTGGACTGACCAGCAATCAAATCCCAGAGATCGCTGTGCAAGATGCCGATGACCAACGAAGGCATGGTCAGCATTTGATAAAAGCTCTGGCACCAGAAGATGGCCGGCTTTTCCATGCCGGTGCGCTCGTAGAGTCGCTCGATCGCCTTTTCAGCCTGCTTCTTGTTCGTCGTCCCGGCCGGTCCCATTTTTTCGGACCAAAATCGAAAGTGGTTTTCGAGTGCGTCGGCAGTCAAAGGCGGCGATTGCGGCTTCGTTTTGGTGTCCGTTTCCATAAGCTATATGTGCCCGAAGTGAAGGCTGGTAATGCGCGGTATGCTAACGGGCTGTGCGTATAGCTCTCAAAATCGAATACATGGGCACCCGGTTCTGCGGCTCGCAGTTCCAGGTGGGCGTGCGCACTGTTCAGGATGAGCTCGAGAAGGCTCTGGGGACGTTCTTACGAAGCCCAACCGGCAGGGCGAAGGTGATCTTCAGCGGACGAACGGATACGGGCGTTCATGCCCGCGGACAGGTAGTCCACTTCGACTTCGACGAGCCGCTGGATCTGTGGCGTTTATGCTGGGCTCTCAACGGAATCCTGCCGGAGGATGTCAGCGTGCAGGCGGCGCAGGTAATGCCTGACGAGTTTCATTCACGTTTCTCAGCAATTAAACGCACTTATGCTTATCGAATTTTAAACCAACCGCAGCGCAGCGCCCTGTTCAAGCAGACGCACCACTTCCTGCCTCTGAAGCTCAACCTGCCGTTAATGGCAGAGCTGGCAGCCCAAATCCTGGGTACGCATGACTTCTCCGGATTCAAGTCTTCAAATTCCGATACAGGCACTGCCGTGTGCCGTGTAGAGCGCAGCGAAATATTGAATTTAGGTGAAGGTAAGCTTGAATTCTGGATATCAGCCAATCACTTCGTTTACAATATGGTCCGTATAATTGTCGGGACGCTCATAGATATAGGCCTCGGCAAGCTACCCACGAGTTCTTTGGGTGAAGCTTTGCACGATAGGCAACGGCGTAAAGCTGGTCCTACGGCCCCTCCGTGGGGGTTGTGCCTGGAACAAGTCGAGTACCCCGACAGCTACCAATTATTTGAGTCCGCTTCCTTCCAGGAAAGCACTCGAGATAATCAGGAGATTGACCGTGAATAGTTATTGTGCAAAACCTGGTGAAGTCACCCGTAACTGGTGGATTATTGATGCCGCCGGACAAAACCTCGGCCGTTTGGCCTCCCAGGTTGCCACCGTATTGCGTGGCAAAAACAAGCCGCAGTTTACTCCTCACGTTGATTGCGGCGACTTCGTCGTTGTGATTAATGCTGAGAAGATTGTGCTCAGCGGCAACAAAGAGAACGACAAAATTTATAAGTGGCACAGCGGTTATCCGCACGGCTTCAAGCAAGAAAGTGTTGCTTCCTTGCGGGCTCGCCGTCCCGAAGCGATCATCGAGCGCGCCGTTAAAGGCATGCTGCCCCACAATCGTCTGGGCGCTCGCCAGTTCACTAAGCTCTGCGTCTACACCGGCAGCGAGCACCCGCACGCCGCGCAAAAGCCGCAGCCGATGAAAGTCGGTTTGAATGAAGGGTTCATCAAAGCTCCAGCCGCAGCGGCAACCAAGTAGCCTGTAGGGGCGGCATATATGCCGCCCGTTTACCGAAGTAAAAGAGAGGACCAAGAACTTCCATGACCAGTGTTATTCAGTATTACGGAACCGGTCGCAGAAAAACTGCCACGGCGCGCGTCCGTTTGATTCCCGGCACCGGTACCATCACGGTCAACGGCCGCACATTGGATGACTATGTCGGCAATCGCCCGGGGCTGGCTCGCGACATTCACTCGCCCTTTGAAGTAGCCGACGCCGCCAATCGCTTCGATGTGGTTGTCACCGTCTGTGGTGGCGGTATCGCCGGACAGGCGGGCGCGATTCGGCACGGCATTGCCCGTGCTCTGGCTGAAGCTGCTCCGCAAAATCGTCCGATTCTGCGTACAGGCGACTTGCTCACCCGCGACTCGCGCGTCAAAGAGCGCAAAAAGTATGGTCGCAAGCGCGCCCGCAAACGGTTCCAATTCTCCAAGCGCTAAGAGCTTGCAGATTATTTACAAGATACGGCAGAACCGGTCGGCAACGACCGGTTCTGTTTTTTTTGCACTGATTGCGAAACAATTGGAAGCCAAGCAGCATTCACCGGATGATGCCGGGAATACAACTAGAGACGCCTGCAGAGTATAAAGTCGGCATGGAAACGCAGAAAGATCTTGTCCCTGGTTATCGGCTCGAGCTGTTCGTTCTGAGCGCTGTGTCGCTCTTTGTCGAGCTCCTGGTCATTCGCTGGCTGGGAGCCGATATTCGAGCCTTTGCCGTCTTTCAAACTTTTCCGCTCATTGTTTGCTTCATCGGGTTGGGCGCAGGCTTTTCACTGAACAAGGATACTGCCTTCAAGTGGGCGCCGGTTGCTCTTGTGTTCTTCGGCATTCTGATGAAAGTCGCTGACGTTGCCGGCATCGGCTATTGGGCGTTTCCTTCGTTGTCAGTCTTTCAGTGGCAAAACTTGGTGGGCTTACACTCAAGCGATTTGTACGTCGGCATGTTCCTTATCGTCATGCTGCTGGTGCTCTACATTCCGCTTTTACTGTGCCTTTCCATCGGTTCAAGGCTCGGCATTCTGTTCGACAAACTACCGCCGCTGGAAGCTTACAGCTGCAACTTGCTTGGCGCGCTTGCCGGCAGCGTGCTGTTTCCGATTTTTTGTTTTATCGGCATCCCGCCATGGATATTGCTGGTTGCTGTCGGTTTGCTTTTAGCCGCTGACTTGGTTGTTTTTTGCCATCAGAAGTGGTGGCAAACGTCGATTATATTGCTGCTGGTGCCGGTTTTCTTGCTGGCACCCTCCGAGCATGCTAAACCGTTGATGCCCTATCTGAGCAGCTTCACCAGTGAGAAAACAGAAACACTGTGGTCGCCGTACCAGAGAATTGATTTGACCGCTTACCACGTCCCGCCCGATGTAAAATTCACGGCCGATCCTGTTACGCGGCAGCTTCCCTATCCGTTTCTCGGTTTGGAGCTCGGGGTCAACCGTGCTTTCTATCAATGGTTTTTCAACGATCAGATCGACGCGCGTGGATCAAAATTCTCCTCCTGGATCGATCTTTTGTTCAAAGCGTACAAAATGTCTTTCGGTTTCAATAATCCGAAATCGGCGTTGATTGTCGGGGCCGGCACCGGACAAAACGTCAGCGCAGCATTGCGCTCGAATGTTGAATCCGTCGATGCGGTTGATATCGATCCAGTCATTTTGCGCATCGGCAAATCGTTTAACAAAGACTACGCTGATCCGCGCGTACACCTGATTTGCGATGATGCACGCCATTATTTTCAGGTCTGCGACAAGCAGTACGACGTGATCGTGTTTTCCGCGCTCGACTCGCAGGCGGTTACCGGGCTTGGATCGTCGGTGCGCATCGATACGTACATTTACACGGTGCAGAGCTTCCGTCAAGCGATGAGTCTCTTGAAGCCTAACGGAGTGATGGTTGTCTGGTTTGCCACCACTGCTGCCTACACGAAGGATCGGCTGTTCAACACGATTACCGAAGCAGTCGGCTACCGCCCGCTTATATTCACAGAGATGGGCACCAGTTTTGTGGCCGGGCCGGGTGTAGAAAGCGGCAGAGTGACGATTCCTGCTGAGTATGCTGCCGTGCAGCAAGCTGATGCTGCGCATTTATCGACTGCCGATAAGCACATTCTCACTGATGATTGGCCGTATCTCTATGTGAAAAACGACGTGGTCGATTATCCGTATTGGCTCGTGGTATTGGAAGTGCTGGCTCTTGGTCTATTTGCATCAAGGCGCTTATTCATCGGGGCTACACAGCCTGTTTATTGGCAGTTGTTTTTCATGGGTGCGGCTTTCATGCTCTTGGAGTTGCATGCCATCTCATTATTGGCGTTGCTCTACGGAGCCACCTGGATAACCTCGGCAATTGTGATCAACCTGATTCTGCTGCTCATTTGGCTGGCCAATTTCGCCGTTTTGCGTCGGCCGCAACTGAATCAGACGAGCGCCTTGCTGTGGACATTTGCTGCACTGATTGCCAGCATCGTCACCAGCTATTTATGTGCCTCGTTCAACCTGGTCAACTCATTCCATGGCAGCATGTTGGGCTACGGACTTTTGACGCTGATCACGCTGGCGCCGATGGGCATAGCGGCGATTATATTTTCGGGATCGTTCAAGCTGGCGCCGGTATCATCTAGAGCTCTGGGCTTCAACATCTGCGGTGCGGTGCTCGGCGCGCTTTTGGAATATGCATCAAACTACAGCGGCATCAAGTCGCTGGAGCTGATTGCAATTGTGCTTTATCTGATTGCGCTGTTCTTTTTCCGCCGTCAGGTAGGCGCTCAGTCCCAGGCGCAATTGAGCGGCACCAGCGCACAGTAGCGGCGGCTATCGCCTAGTGCTAGCGGCGGCTGCTTGTGGTTGCCGGCGGGGTGTAGACGGGCATTGGATCGACCGGGGTTGTGTCCGCATCGATGGAGCCCCACTGCCCCACGCTTTGGTGCAGGGGCGGCGTCATGTCTTCAGCTAGTCTATGAAAGCGACCTTGCTCGCGCTGCTTGTTGTGAAAAGTGATAAACAAAAACATTCCAGTGATGATGATGGCAAAACCGATGCCGACAAACACCAACCCGACAGAGCTGCCGGTATACAGAATGTATATCCCGGCTGAATTGAAAAGGCAGGCAACAAACAAAGACGAGGGAATCAGGAAAGCCTTCCACGCCTGGGTGCGCTCTGCTCTGTCGATGTCGTTCATGTCCTTTCTCCAGCCTGGGCAGGGTGATCGTAGCATGCTTCACTGCGCTGTCAGTATATGCAGAAGCTCTACATCATGCCGTCTTTTCCTTGCGATTGCTTAACGGTAGACTGAGGTTGCGAGTTTTTAACTGTAACTATGCCAGCTGAACGCAAACTAATAGTCCGGATGTCAAACTGCTTGCGATGCGGTAACCCGTACGAGCCTGGCGACAGATTCTGCCAAGATTGCGGCGCCGTCCTCGGCGAAGCTGTCACGCCCGTGCCTTACTCGTCTTCGCCTTCGGATTGGCGGGCGCGCCTGCCCCAGCTGCCCCAGTTGCGCATGGACAGGGTGCCGGCGGAGGTGATTTTGATCGCGGCGGCCCTGGCGTACATGGCATCAGCAGCATTCTGGTCGAATCAAAGCGCGTTGCGCAAAGCGTTCAGTCAGTTAAAGATGCCGGCAATCACTCTTACCACTATCAAACTGCCGATGCCGGCAAAGAGCGCTGATGTTCTGCCGGCAACTACTGCACCGAGCGCGGCCGCTGCTGCCCACAGCGCCGCACCGCCTGTGGTGGCAAATCACCGGCCGGTCGATTCGCCGGCTAAGCAGCCAACCGGCAATCCCCCGCAAAACGCAGCGCACACCACCGACCAACCTGCTGCATCGTGGCAGCAAACCGTAACGCGCTCTGACTCGGCCGACCGCGATCATCAGTTGCAACCGTCGGCAAAGGTGTCGCGGACTGATAGGATGGCACAGGCGGTCACGGCCGAACCCAGGCGCGCGCGACGCGATTCGGCAGTTGAGCAAGAAGATGCTTTTCCTGCTGCTGAGCAGAAGTCTGCCCCTGCTTGGCAAGAAGTGAAAGAAGATCTTGCCGAATACAATCGCCTGCTGGCGGCCTATTTTGAAAGCGCTGCCAATTCCAGCCAGGCGCGTCCGGAGCCGCCGTCGTACAGCGAATGGGTGTCCGCCGGCAAGCCGCAGTTTTAATGCGCAACCATGTGAAACGACTTGTCGCCGGTGACGATTTGAAGGGGTCGCTTGCAGCTTTGATGTCCGAATGTGGATTCCAGTCGGCGGTGGTCTTAAGCGTCGTCGGTTCGCTGATGGTCGCTCACTTGCGAGCTGCCGGTGGCAAAAACGTTCTCGAGATTGAAGGACCGCTGGAAATAGTTGGTGCCACTGGCACACTTGCACCGGCTGCCATGCACGTTCATCTCGCCATAGCCGATCAGAAAGGCGACGTCTTCGGCGGTCACCTGCTGGACGGCTGTATCGTATCAAGCACGGTGGAAGTCGTGCTCACGGAAGTTGCCGGTTGGCGGTTCGGCAGAGAGCTGGACACGAAGACAGGCTATAACGAGCTTGTTGCTTTGCAGAATATGGGCTCCAAATAGGGCGTCGCCCCTCAAGGTCTTGGCCGGCGCTCCGACTACCTGCTCAGCTCTTTTTTCAAGAATCCGGCGCCCAGTCCGAGCGCTCCGCCAACGGCGCCTGCTTTCACCATTGTCTTGCCGGTGCCGTGGCCTCTGTGTACCGCCATGCCCAGTCCAGCGCCGGCGACCGTGCCGATTGCCGCATCTTTGACCATCGGGTGGGCTTTCATTGTTTTGCTGGTTTGAAGCAAACCGACGCCTGCTCCGGTGCCCGCGCCAATTGCCGCACCGCGCATCATGCCCTTGCCCGAAACCAGTCCTGCGACCGCGCCGGTAGCGGCTCCGATGCCTGCTCCCACGGTTGCGCCTTTGACCTTCGGGTGACGCTGCAAATATGTTCCGCCGTGTAGTTTGGACCTGCTGACCCCACCTTGCAGTGTATCGGCGTTGGCCGGTATTGACGCGTACGTGCAAATCAGGGCTGCAGCCGCTGTTCCTGCAAATACCTTCATCGTATTCATAACGGTTCGTTCCTCTCTGACAACTGTGATTGCACTTTACCCATCGATAAAATTATACAATCTGTTGGCGTAGCTCGCGGCGTTCATGCCGCTTTTGGACGAAATGACGAAGCTCAAAATATCTGGTGAAAAGACCAGTCCGAAAGTCGATTGGCGCTTGTGGTGCGCTCTGTTTGCTTGCCTGGCGGCAATTGTGGTTGTTTGTTACGCCAACACGTGGGCTAACGGCATCGTTTTCAACGATGAGCTTACGTTGCTGTTTACGGGCAAGGAATCGCAGCGCACAAGTTATTTGCTTCAAAGTTTGATCAATCCGCTTTATCAGGGTTGGGTTCGCCAATCCTATTTGCTGGATGAACACAATTACGGAGCGGCTTTTGGCTGGTACCACCTGGCAAACGTTTACTTCCACTGGGTGGCAGTCGCCGCCTTATTTTGCCTCGTATTTCGACTGGCGTGGCGTTTGCACAATGACCAGCCAAGCCAATGCGATCCTTATCGTATTGCACTGGCCGCCGCGCTCATTTTTGCCTGCCATCCGATGAATGCTGAATCGGCATCGTACGTTTCTGCACGGTATTCGTGTCTTGGTGGATGTAATTACCTGCTGGCACTCAATTTCCTTTTGGTCGGACTCTTGGCTCGCACAGGCACAGGACGCGTCTGGGGATACGCATTGGCCGCCATCTCAGGCTGGATGTCTCTTGCCTCTTCCGAAGTGGCAATGACGTTGCCTGCGGCGATGATCGCCTTGTTTTTTCTGGTGCGGCCGAGCAACCACAGTTGGAAAGACTGGGCCCTCGACCATCCTTATCTGGTTGGAGTGCTTATCGCCTTGACAGTGAGTGCTCCGCTGGCGCTGCTGCTCGGATTCGAGCCCGCTGGCTTGGCGAATCATTATGGCTTGCCGCTCTTGTCGCCTGCTGCTTATTACGCCACACAGGCCAAAGCGTTGATTGCATATTACTTGCGCTGCTTCCTGGTGCCGCTGGGTTTGGCTGTGGATCCGCCTTTCAGCATTGCGACCAGCTGGCTCGATCCTTTCAGTATCGCGGGCGCCGTCGCCTTTGCCGGTCTGTGCTACCTGGTCTATCGATTTTGGCGGCAGCCGCTTTTGGCTTGCGGGCTTCTGCTTTTGGTGCTCGGGTTCTTGCCGCATGCGCTGATCCGGCAAACGGAGACCGCTTCCGACCCTACCTTTTATCTCAGCATTGCAGGATTAAGTGTGCTTGTGGCGACTCTGATTGAGCCCTACGTGCGCGGTTCATGGACGAAGCTTATCGAGCGGCTGGTTCCGCTCGTTGTTATTTTGTGCGGACTGGCCATTTCCCACAATTTGGACTTCCGCACGAATACGACTCTTGCTGCTGCAAGCTTGCGGGTCAACCCGAAAAGCTCAGTCGCCTATACACTTGCGGCCGGCAACGAGGCATCGTCCAAGCGTTACTCGAAAGCGCTGGAAAATGCTCAAACCGCCATTGCACTGAATCCCGATGCCACCATGGCGTGGCTGGCCAAAGGGGCAGCCCTATCGCGGCTCGGAAAAACGGCCGAAGCGGAATCTGCGCTGCTCAAGGCATCGGACCTGGCAGATAGGCAGCATTTGTCGGCAGGCTCGATGATTCGCTATGCGCTGGCCGAAAATTACATGGGTCAACACAAGCTCGACGAAGCCGAGAAATTCATAAGGCGTGCTCTGATTGAGGATCCGCATGGGCCGCGTGCGGCATATGTATTGGGCAGATTGGCTTATGAACGCCGGCAATACGAGCAGGCAGCAATGTATCTGCAGCAAGCATACAAAGAAGGTGTGTTTGAAACGTTGCAGCCGCTTGCCGACACGGCGCTGCACTTGAAACGGTTCGACATTGCCTGGCGGCTTGCACAGAGAGCCGTGGCTATGGATGACGGCGACATGCGGGCGCAACTTACCCTGGCTAACGCCGCGCTCCTGGCGAATCATTTGCCGGAAGCGGAACAGGCAATTGAGATAGTGTTGAAAAAGCAGCCGCATGATGCGACCGCGTTGGCCCTCAGTTCGGTATTGGCAGAACGAAAAGATGAGCCCGTTTTGGCAAAGACCCGCCGTGAGGATGCCACCAAACTTGATGCCAATGCATTTTCAAACATTGTTCTGCCTACGCCTGAGAGGAAACAGCCATGACGCCTGAAGTTGCCCAAGCAATGATGAAAGAGTGGTATTGGGGCGTCATCGTAGCTGCACTAATAGCGGTGGCATTTGCGCCGAGTTTCTTGAAGGGAAAATGCCCCACGTGCAAAAAACGCGGACTGAGGACGGTTGACGTCGATAGTGCAACGGTCCAACACGTGGCGCAAATGGAATCGAAAAGTGAAGAGGCGCGTTTCACTGTGTATTACCGCTGCGACGGCTGTCAGGCTCGCTTTAAGCGAGTGCGCACGCAACCCATGCAAGACGCCTCAGACAGCCATTACGACCCGGTCTTCCTGTCGGCTTCGTAAGCTGGAACGCGTTTGTCAAGATGTGGCAAGACGATCTGGAATCAAGCTAGTTTTGCCATTACAGAATCAGACAGTTGTAGTTTTTTCGCAATGCCTTTTATACTTGTAAATACTTGCGGCAATAAGACAATCCGTCTGCATCCAGTTATCGACTAACCAAGCTCCAATGATGAAGTCAATTATGTCCGACGAAACAATGCAGTTTCCCAAACAAGAAATCGCCCGCGTCTGCGCCATCGTAGACCCCGCGACCAAGATACGCTATCCGCTTGGTCCGGAGCGGCTCACCATAGGTCGTGATGCCGACAACGTTGTGGCGTTGCCCGACGACAGCTACGTATCGGGCCACCATGCCCAGGTTTATTACGAAAAGGGCTCCTGCTGGCTTCGCGACCTCGGCAGCCGCAACGGAACCGTCGTCAATAATCTCACTATCGCCGGACCGATCAAGATTCAGCCGGGCGACGTGATCACAATCGGCCACACCAAGCTCGAAGTCGAATAACAAGCTCAGCGATTGGCTCTTTTTCCCGGACGCGGTGTGCCGGGCTGTTGACGCAGCTGCCGCTGCGCTGACACGGACAGGAAATACTCATCCATTCGTTTATCGCCGTGAGCAATCACCCATTGCACTTCCTTGGCTGCATTCGCCGATTGGCCTGATGCCAGCGCAACCATTGCTGCGGTGTAACGGGCTGTAGTTTGCTCGGATTGGGTTTGGGCAAGCGAGAATAATTGATCGGCCGTTATCTTCCCGGCGACGAATTGGAAAACCGGTGTCGGCCATTGCGAGGATAACTGACCGGCAAGCGCTGGTTGGACGGTGGACAGAGCCCCATGTCTGTCTGCGGAAAGTAAACGTGCCACCGCCAGGAACAAGCGCGCTTGCGTCGCTGCCACCGAATTTGGTGGCGCCAGCATCAGGCATTTTTGAAAATCGCCGGCAGCTTGCACATTTTTGCCGAGGGACATGAGAGCTATTCCCCGGTCGTAAAGCGCATCCCGGTCGTTGCTGTTGAGCTGCAGGAGGCTGTCGTAATCCTTCACCTGCTGTGCCAACATCGAATCCATCGAAAGCGCACCTGTGGTTGTCGGTTTAACCGCAGCGCCAACGGCAGGTAGAGCCGGCTCGGGTTGCTTGGCGATACCTTTCTTGTCTGCGGCGACTTCCGGCTTTTTCTCGGCAGTGACTGCCGGCTTTTCCGCTGCCGCCTGGTGCGCCGGCAATTGCGGCTGCGTCTTGCTCGGTTCAACATCATCGCCATGCATCTTGCGGTCACAACGAGCCTTGTACAGGGCGCACATTGGAGCAAACGAGGACTGAGGCTCGAGATTGAGAGCGCTGGTGAAATGCTGGGAGGCCGTTTTCAAATCGCCGGAGGCATAAGAAGCGAATCCGATCATGGCCGCCAAGTTGGCCTGTTCTAATTGAGGCAGTGATGCTGCCTGGGCTGATGCCTCCGTGAGATCTTTCAGAGCCTGTTGAGTTTGTCCGAGCCTGAATTTCGCCTGTCCTCTGCCAATCAAAGCCTCCGTGCGCCATGTGCCTTGTCGGGCCAATTTCGATATCAGTATGCGGTCGTAATCGGGAATTGCCGGTTGATACTTGCTTTCTTGCAGGTAGATCGCGGCTCGAATGAATAGAGCCTTGATGCATGAGGCTTCGGACGCCGATTGTGAAGCGAAGAGGCGGTTGATAATGTCGAGCGCATCCGGAAATTTTTGCTCATTAGCTAGTTTTTGCGCCAGCTGGATCGCTTGCTCTACATCAACGGGCTTGTCCGCAGAAGCCTTCGAGGCGGACTCAGAAACGTTTCCGCCGGCGGGAGTGGCCGCCTGCTGTTCGCGCATATTCTGTGTCTTTGAAATTATCGAATTCGCCTCATCTACTCTTGTTTGCGTGTCCAGCCCACCGGATTTCAGCGCCAGCGACGCGTCGTGCTCAGCCTCTCTGTACATGCCGAGCGCGACTTCAACATTAGCGGCCGACATGTGTATATTGGCGCTTTGCACAGGCGAGCTATCTATGGCGCAGGCGGCAGTGACGTCGCGCAGAGCCTGATCTTTCTCGTCCAGGTACCAGTGATACCAGCAGCGCGCGTTCAGGGCTTGCGCTCGCGTGTCGTTATCGAGATCGTGACGACGAAGGAGGTCCGTCATTATGTCGACGGCTCGGCGGCGCTGACCGTGGTGCCATTCGGATTCGGCACGAGTGAATACGCCTTGTGGCGATGTGTCAGAATCCTGAGCCGCCACCTCCGGGCAGGCCCACTGCGCGCTGTGGAGCAAGGCGACGCAGACAGCCAGGCTCCCTATTGCCGGGTGCACCGCCTTAAGTTTAGGCAGATGATACCGCATCAGGTATAGGGCTCTCCTCAACTGGGTAAGAATCTGCTAGGCACCACATAAGCTGTATTATGCCCAGTTATGATATCTGAGTCTGCCCGTAGTAAAACAACCAGCGACGCCGCCCGGCAGCCGGTCGATGAGCACGGGCAGCGGCGGGTGTCGTTCAAGCTGTCGCACAAAGGGCTTTTGATTGTTGCCATTCCGCTCGTTTTCCAGATTGTTTTTCTTGGCGTTCTGAACGTTTTGCTCAAACAGTCCGAAATGGAAGTCGATCGGCAGATGCGCTCGAAACAGATCATTTCCCTGTCGGATTCAGTGAACAAGAGCTTCTTTGAAGCCTGCCTTTCAATGCAAGGCTACAGCGTGACTAAGAGCCCCCTCTTTCTAGAACGCTATAACACCACCATCCAGCAATGGCCGGATGAGCTGCGACGGCTCAAATGGGCGATTGGCAATAACATGCTCCAGCAAGGTACTGCCAATGAAGTCGAAAGTATCATTCGTACTGCCCAGAAATCACTGGACGCCGAAAGGACGACCATTGATTCCGCATCTTCGGACGACGCTCAATTTGCAACGCGGCACATGAACAAGGAAATTCGCTCTCTGGCCGATCGTTTACAGGAGAGGTTGCAGGCGCTCACCGTCAGCGAGCGCCGCATCGATAACGAGGCTTCCGCCGGCAGTGAGCGAGCCAGGCATATTTTGCAGGGCTGGCTGATAATCGGCGTCACTTTCAATGTTCTGTTGGCTGCCGGAGCGGCTGCCATTTTCTTTCGAGCGATCAGTAATCGCTTGTCCGTGCTGCACGACAATTCGGTGCGTCTATCCCAAAATCAGCAATTGCATCCTCAGCTTGCAGGCGAGGACGAAATCGCAGATGTAGATCAGGCATTTCATTCCATGGCCGCCGCGCTGACGGAAGCATCGCATAAGCAGGAGTCTTTGATTGAAAACGCCAGAGATGTTATCTGCTCGCTGGACGAAAAATTGACTTTCTTGGCCGTGAGCCATGCTGCCTTGGATATCTTCGGTTATGAGCCTGATGACCTGGTGGGCGGCAACCTGATGAATCTAATTACCGATGACGACGCGTCGGCAGTGCTCAATAACTTCAAAGCGGTGAGAGCAGGCGGCTTGGAAAACCCATTCGAAATTCGCATCATTCACAAATCCGGATCGCTTGTGGACGTTTTGCTGTCTGCGCACTGGTCTGCCTCAGAGGGAACTATCTTTTGTGTTGCCCATGATATTACGGAGCGGAAGGGCGCTGAGCGGTTGCGCAAGGAAATCGTGCAGATGGTGACACATGATTTGAGAACACCGCTGACTACGGTTCAACACTTTCACGAGATGTTGGCGCAAGGTTTGTTCGGTCCGCTTGATCTCAGAGGGCAAAAAACACTGGAAGCGGCTGGTCAAGGCACGCGTCGAATGTTGCGACTGATCAACGACCTGCTCGACATTGAGAAGATGGAGGCAGGCTCGCTCGATCTCAACCAGTCGCTTGTGGAACTCTCCTTCGTGTTCGAGCAGTCGGTTCACTCCGTGCTGCCGGCGGCGAATGCTAAAGGTGTACGAATTGAGTGCCGTCCGACTACTCTAACGGTGTACTGTGACGGCGAACGACTAATTCAGGTGATGGTGAATCTGCTCTCGAATGCGATCAAGTTTACGCCTCCTGGAGCCAGAGTGGTGATCTCCGCGCAGCAAACGCAAGCAGGCATGCAAATTAGCGTGGCCGATGAAGGGCGCGGCATTCCAGCGTCGATGCTTGATACGATATTCGATCGATTCAAGCAGGTGCAAGTTTCCGATGGCAGAGGGCGAAGTGGTTTCGGACTTGGTCTGGCGATTTGCAAAGCGCTGGTCGAACTTCATGGCGGCGCGATTTCAGTCGAGAGCCAAGAAGGTATGGGTGCGACGTTCACTTTCCGGCTTCCAATGCGAGAGCCTCAGGAAAAATCAACTGTTCGCGTGCAAGCAGAGCTTCGAAATCTCTGATTTGAGTTTCTGAAGGTCTTTGATTGGTGCTTCGCATGTGTAGCGATGGCAGACGTAGACCGCCGGATGCCCTTCGAGCAGCGCTTTGTTTTCGAAAAGCGGGCTCTTCTGGCTGAGGCTTTGGGCGCCACTGCTCACGTCTTTGAGCATAATCACCGAGTTGGGAAGGTAGCCGCTGTGCACGGCGAGCAGCATGTCCTGCCATCCGTCGGCATCGGCGTCGGCAACGAAGACGACTTCGGTGGGCGGCGAAAGGTGATTCTCGAGCGCGCAGAGGAAGGTCGAAAATTGATCCGGCACTTTTTGGAAAAATGCTGAATAGAGAAGCAGAATCTTCTCGGCTCGCTCCTGCAAGTCGTAACGGTCGAACATGGTGGCAAGCCGTTGCATGTTGAGCACTGCGATGGCTGTGGGCGAGGGAGTGGAAGTGTCGTAAAACGTTTTTGTGCGGCTGATCAGCCGCTCATGCTCTGAGCTCGTGTAAAACAGGCTGCCGTCCCTGTCGTCCGAAAATAATTGCAGCATCGTTTTGTTTAAAGTCAAGGCATGCTCGATCCACTTTGTGTCGAAATCAACGGCGCCGAGATCGAGTAGTGCCTGGATGAAAAACGCATAGTCATCCAGGTAGCCTTGCAATTTTGCTTGGCCCCGTCCCCATGTACGCATGAGGCGGCCGTCTTTCATCATGTTGTTTAAAACGAAATCTGCGGCGCGGTGTGCTACAGCCAGGTAGGCAGGATTGGCGAGAACGCGGTATCCATCCACGAATGCGGAGATCATGAGACTGTTCCAACTGAGCAAAACTTTCTCGTCGCGCCCGGGGCGAACCCGCTTCTCTCGCCGTTTCAACAGCTTCTCACGCAGCGGGTTCAGTTTTTGCCAGAATTGCTCATCGGTGAGTTTGCTGCGCCGTGCCAGGGCCTCGGGCGGTTCCATCAAATGGAGAACGGTTGTTCCTCCCTCGAAATTGCCGCCATCCAAAACTCCATAGATGTCGCAAACCCATTTGGCGTCCTCTTTCCCGAGAACTTCAGCGATTTCCTGCGCAGTCCAAACGTAATATTTCCCTTCCTCACCTTCGCTGTCGGCGTCCAAGCTGGAATAAAACGCGCCTTCCGGCGTGGTCATCTCGCGCAGAATGAAGCCGAGCGTTTCCTCAGCGATCTGCGCCCAATACTTGCGTCCGGTGATTTGGTATGCTTGCAGATAAATCCGGCAAAGCTGAGCATTGTCGTAGAGCATTTTTTCGAAGTGCGGGATAAGCCAGGTGCGATCTACTGCGTAGCGCGCGAAGCCACCGCCTACTTGATCGTACATGCCGCCATATGCCATGCAGTCCAACGTCTTGGTAATCATCTCGAGGCAATTTTTCTGCAATTCAGGGTTGGTGCCCGCTCTATTGGCTGCGTATTGCATGATCAGCAGCGAGCTTGCCGGATGCGGGAATTTCGGCGCACCGCCGAAGCCGCCAAATTCTTTATCGAACACGCGGTAAAGTTCGTTGAGTGAATTGGCGATGACGCTTTCCTTCAATTCGCCTTTGGCGTCCGGCACCATTTCAAAAACTGCCAGATGCGAGGTTATTTCGTCAGAGCTTCCTTCAACGCTGTCGCGCTGTTCTGTCCAGGCTAGCGCCACGCTTTTCAGCACGCGCGCAAAACTAGGAATGCCGTGTCTTTCTTGCGGCGGAAAGTAGGTGCCGGCGAAAAACGGCTTTAGCTCCGGCGTCAGAAATACCGTCATCGGCCAGCCACCATGGCCGGTGAGCATTTGCACCGCCTTCATGTAAATCTCGTCGATATCCGGGCGTTCTTCGCGGTCTACCTTGACGCAAACGAACAGGTCGTTCATCAGTGCCGCCGTCTCTTCGTTCTCGAAGGACTCATGTTCCATCACGTGGCACCAGTGACATGCCGAATATCCCACCGACAAAAGAATCGGCTTGTCTTCGCGCCGTGCGCGGTCGAGTGCTTCTTCGCCCCACGGATACCAGTCGACGGGATTGTGCGCATGCTGCAAAAGGTAGGTGCTCGTTTCGTTGATCAAACGGTTGGTTCTACCAGTCTGACCCGACTGAGTATGCGTGTTCACTGACGACCCCTTTTAACGTGATGCTCTATTGTACAGCCGCTTGATGAGTTGTTGTGCTGCCGCTGGCAACCGCATATGCATCGAGCGTTTGTTGCACCGTTTGTTCCCAGCTTGTTTTCGTGGCTGTAGACGCTGCGTTGCCACGCAAGCGCTGCAGAAGCTGGGGGTCGTCCATAAGTCTCGCCATGTGGGATGCCAATTCGCTGGCGTCGAGATGATTCTCCAGGATGAGGCAATCGGACTCGTCTGTTAATACTTCGGAAACGCCGGAAACCCTGCTGACAATCGGGACTAGCCCAAAGGACATTGCTTGCAAGGGCGCCATTCCGAAAGGCTCCACTCGCGAGGGAAGGACTGCCGCCTGAGCCATTGCGTAAACGCGATCCATGTCATTGCGAAAACCGAGATACTCGACTTTGCCTGTCAACCCGAGAAGACGCAGCCGCAGCGCGTCGGGCGGCTTGCCCTTCATGCCGGCGACAAGTAGGCGCAGGTTTCTGCCCGTGTGCACCAGTTGCGCCGCTGCTGCCAGCACGACGTCCAGCCCCTTCCGACGAAAACCCCGGCCGATGAAGAGGAAGGTAAAAGGTTGGTTCGCCACCGCCTCGTCGCCGCTGGTGGCGGATATGGTGGCAGGCAAGGAAGAGCCCGGGTATGCCACTACATATGGTGTGGCACCGGCATCGAGAAATGGATAAGTTGCGAAATAATCTTCCTGCATTATCCGGGAGGGAAAAACGAGGCACTTGCCGTTTTTACACAGCTCTTCATCTTGTTGGTAACGAAGACGATAGGCCGGCACCACGGCCGACTTGCATTCATTGATGATCTTTTCGGACGGCGACCCGACTTCAGACCAGCGGCGAATCGTGTGGTTATGAAATGTCACTACCGTTGCGTATGAGCAAGGATAATGTTGAGAGTGCACAACGTCGAAGCCGGCGGCTTCGCTCGCAAGAGCGCGATTGCCCGCCGTATAATCGTGCTGCATGCGGCGCAGCTTGCCTATCTTGTCGGAGCGCAGCTCGATCTGCTTAAAGTGCAGTTGTTCGTGGTCAAACGAGCTGCGGCGCGACTGGCTGAAAACGGTGACTGCGTGCCCTTGTTGCAGCAGGCCTTCTATGACGCGATGAGCGTAGAGTTCCAACCCGCCATCGGTAGCGAAAGCTCTGACGACCATGGCGATGTTCAGCTTACGATCCACGGTTTCTCCTCAAGCGCTGCGCAAAGCGGCGAGCAACCCGTCGTAGAGGTGGCAATTGGCGTCAAGAATGCCTTTCATGCCGGCTTCCACGTCGGGGAAGGCAGCGCGCTCTTCAATAAAATAAAGTGCGAGCATGAGCGACTCATCGCTGTGCTCTTCTTCGATCATGACGTGATTAAACCAGCGATGATTGGCTAAACCAAGCGGCGCGAATGCTTTTTGCAACGCCTTGAATTCGCTTATGGCCAAGATTTCAGTGGCCGTAATGGCGCCGGCGGCCACAGCTGCCAGTTGAGCACGCGCACGGGGCCGGATCGGATAATAAAATTGCGGCGCTTGTTTGATGAACTGCTTGACGCCGGTTGTGATGGCAACGGCTCGCCACATTGGCTCGCTGACGCCGGCGCTGACGGCGACGTCTTTTAGCTGTCGCTGGTGATTATCTGCATAACTGCCATTGCCGTATTCGTTGCGCACGTTTTCCAGAACGAATCCGACTGCAGGCTCCGGCATGAGGGTGGCGGCCAAAAGCAAAAGGCGCCGCAGCAGCGAAGCATGGGCATCATAATTTCTAAGCAGACGAGCGGCCGCTTCCACATCAAGCTGCGCCCTGGACAGCTCGCCGAATACAACGTGAGACGAACACGGGTGCCGTCGCGCCAGCTCAAGCAAGCGATCCTTGAACCTGGTTGTTGCCAGCACAGCCCCCGACGTCACGGTTATTCGATGCGGCCCGCAGGAGCCATTTGCTGATTAGCTACTTTTTTTTTCCCATCGGCAGCTTCCTGCTTTTCGAGGAACCATTGCGCTTCAAGAGCGGCAGCGCAGCCGGTGCCGGCTGCCGTCACGGCTTGCTTGTACACTTCGTCCTGCACATCGCCTGCTGCAAACACGCCTGGAATCTTGGTTTTCACGCCGTCTGTGACGATATATCCGTTTTCCGAGAGCTCGAGTTGCCCGGTGAACAGGCTGGAGCTGGGCTGGTGTCCAATGGCGATGAATACGCCGTCGGCAGGCATCTCTTTCACTTCATTGGTTTTGAGGTTTTTCACCCGGATACCGGTGACTTCCTTTTTGTTTATGTCCAGAATTTCTTCGATCACGGTATCAAGCAGAAAATCGATTTTCGGGTTGTTCATGGCCCGATCGACCATGATTTGTGAGGCGCGGAAGCCCTCGCGGCGATGAATGACGGTGACTTTGCTGGCAAAGCGGGTGAGAAACATCGCCTCTTCCATTGCCGTATCGCCGCCGCCGACGACGAACACGCGCTTGTCGCGGAAGAAGAAGCCGTCGCAGGTCGCACAAGCGGAAACGCCGTGGCCCATCAACTTCGATTCGGACTCGAGCCCCAGCAACTTCGCATTGGCGCCGGTGCAGATGATGAGGGTGTCGGTGATGACCTCTTCGGCGCTGGTTTTTATAACGAACGGCCGTTTGGAAAGATCGACTGATTCGGCGTTGTCGTAAATGAACTGCGTACCGAAGCGTTCAGCCTGCTTGTGCATCTCTTCCATCAATGTCGGACCAAGGATGCCTTCTGGGAAGCCCGGAAAGTTTTCCACCTCGGTGGTAATGGTGAGCTGACCGCCAGCCTGCAAGCCCTGGATAACCAGCGGCTCAAGATTGGCTCGGGCGGCATAAATCGCCGCAGTCAGTCCGGCTGAGCCGGATCCGAGGATCGTAACCTTCTTTCTGATGGCCATGTTGTTCCTTTTTCCGTGTCCAATTCAATTCTAGGTCGCGTGGAAAACCATTACCACGTCGAGACATATAAAAATTACTTATGTTCTCAGCGCGCCGAGCGGGAGCCCGTAGCCGCTTCTGCGGAGGTAACTTGTGGTCTTAACCCATATGGCAACCGATGGCGCATGGTTTCGATTTCGCTCTGCAATTGTTGGTGGCGAACCTTCAGTGTTTGCAACGCAGCCGCCTGCCTGACGTCGCGCAGCAGAATGGGTGTCAAGCGATCGAGATCGTGCATCTGTCCCAAAATCTGTTGAGCGCGCACCAGCTCGAGGTTGGTCAAGCCGAAAAATTCCGTAAGCAAATAGCGCCAACGCTTGATGCTCAGGCGCAGCTGGTGGAACTCTTCCGGGGTATGGGCGGTCTGCGCCTGCTCCCGGGCGATGCTTTCTTGCTCGAGCAGAAAAAGTTCTATGTGGTTAAAAGCACACTGCTCTGCCTTGGCTGCCGGCAGTTTCTCGCGTATTTTGTCTGCACGGGTCTGCAGATATATTTGCAGGCGCGACAAAATTTTGACGATGTCTATGTCTTTCAGATATTTTTCCAGCTTATCCTGATTGCGTGTGCGTGCGTCTTTAAAACGTTTGATGAGCTTCTTTGTGCAACCCAAGCGCTGACATTGTTCGATATTGACGTCGAGGTCGCGGCAGGCGCCGAGCAGCTTCTGCAGTTTTTTCAGCGGTTTGCCTATTTGATGATAAAAGCGGTCGGTCTCCCAACCGTCGGTGCGCAGCAGTTTCCAGATTGAAGACCAACGCCTCAAGGCAACGCGTGCACGGTGAACGCGCGTAACTGAGGGCTTCTTGCTCATCGCCTTCAGCTCGCGCGACAGATCGCGCAAAGCGGTGCGGGCTGTGACGGACTCGTGATCGATCCAGCTTACTGTCGAAAGATGTGGTGGCACTGCCATGACATGGCGGTCGGTTGCAACACCGTCTACCACCGCTAAACGTTTGCGTCTGCTATTACGATTGCTGTGCCTGCCGTGCATATCTATTTCATTCCCGGCGCGCCTTCTTTCGCACAAGCGCCATGCTTAAGAAAATCGAAACAGCTCAAGCTGTTGCGAAATTGTCAATCGGATGGAATTGCTATCAGTACCATCATAGATATACTTTGGCAAAAATGCGAGCTAGGCTGCTGTCATCTTCGATGTCGGCTAGTTGGAAACGCTGCCGAGGTCGGCAACCGGCTGCCGCAGCGATACTCGCTTACCGGCGCAATACGTCTTCCAGCAGCTCTTTCGAACGGCGCAAAACGAGATCCTTTCCGCCGCGTGAGTATACCGCCGCCGCCCGTTGGACAAGCGAGGGCATTTTTACGGGCTTGTACTTCGGCAGATGATGCGGATTGGCGCAATATTCGAGCAACGGCTTGCTTGCCGCGCTCCAATGAAACTGTTGGCCCAGGTCGCTCGAGCCTTGCCTGTACTTTTTCTGCAGCTCGGCATTCTCCATCAGGCGCGCGATGGCGCTTGCCCATGCTTGGACGTTTTCGTAAGGCAGAGCCTCTCCAGCCATGCCGGCGGCAATCATGTCGGCTAGTTGGTCACCGCACGTGGTGAGAATCGGCAGGCCCGCCCACAAGTAGTCGAGAACTCGAGTCCGGAACGAAAAACGAGTCTCCGGCAAATCAAAGTGCGCAGATACTGCCGCATCGGCATCCAGCAAATAGTTGACGCGATCTTCATAGGAAGTCCAACTTTCGCAGAAAAACACGTGCTTGTTGTAAATGTTCAGCTCTTGGGCGCGTTGCTTGGCCCGCAGCGCCATTTCCATGAGAGGGACTTCCGGATTGGGCGATTTTACGCCGAGGAAGTAGAGCTTTAGCCGCGGATATTTCGGCACCAGATTTGATACCGCTTCAATAATGGTGATCGGGTCGAACCAGTTCCAAATACCACCGCCCCAGAGAAGCACGAAATCGTCCTGGGCAATTTCTGCAATCGTTCCCTTCATACCGGTGCCGGTGCGCGTCGGTTTATTCTGCGACAAGCCGAACGGCACAACATCGATCAATTTGCGAAAGCTGCGGTCGAACTTGTATTGACCCGGTGTCAATCTGCCCAATGCGCAATATCGGCCCAACCAATAGTCGCGCTGGCGCTCTGAGGCGCAAATCGAGAAATCGGCGAGCGCCATGTGACGCTCGAGCACTTGATGCATGAGGTTGTAGCTGGCATTCAGCGACGTGTTGTCGCCTTCATATTGAGCCAGTATCGACAGCAGAATCGGGTCATAAAGATCGACGACTAAATACTTGTCCAGGCGCGCCAGCAGCGGATAAGCTTTCAGGACGTTGGGTTGCAAGAACAGAATGTCAGCGCTGCGGGCAAGGCGATAAACCTCGCCTTTGGCGGTGCCTGCTACGAGAGTGAAATTAGGAGAATCGCAGATCTGCTTGCTGGTCAGATCGGATTCTCGCGGGCTGAAGACGGTGACTTGTTGTTGCGTGGCTAGTTGTTTACTCAGCTCCACGCAGCGAATGGCCGGGCCGGCCATGCTGCTGGAGATCGGCTCGAGGGTGATAGAAAGAACGGTCGGAGCTGACGCCGGCACCTTATATTTCTCCAATATAACTTCGGCTTGTAGTCTGCGTCCGCACAGAATAGCACGGTTGGCGTGGGTCTGTTGGCAACCCTGAGCATTGTGAGCAACAGTGAAAGTTGGCTGCCAAGCCGTGTTCTATAATCTCTTGGCTTTCAATCTGGAGGTTCCGTGTCCGCTACCGCAGCCGGTATCCGAGTCTCACCACAGACCCGCTCGTCAAAACAGCCTTCCCGCGTGGTGGCAGGCTTGGTGAGTATCGTCATTCCCAACTGGAACGGCAAACGATTTCTGCCCGGATGTCTCGATTCTTTGTCAAAGCTCGAGTACGGAAAGGTGGAAATTGTCGTTGTCGATAATGGATCTTCTGACGGCTCGATAGAGCTGCTCCGCAATCAGTATCCACAAGTCCGTCTGGTGCGTTTTGAGAAGAACACCGGCTTTAGCGTCGCCGTCAATGCCGGAATTGAGAATTCGCAAGGTGAATTCATCGCGTTGCTCAACAATGACACGATTGTGGAGCCTAACTGGATAAGTGAAATGATGCGCGTGCTCGACGAGCATCCGGAGGCAGGCAGCGCCGGATGCAAAATGCTGGCATATGATGACAGACAACTATTGGATGGCGCCGGAGACGGCTACCGTCGAGGCGGATTACCTGGACGCATCGGGCATCGTGAGCGCGATTTTGGCCAATTCGATACCCAGCGCTATATTCTCGGAGCTTGCGGCGGCGCGGCGCTTTATCGGCGTTCTATGTTTGACGATATCGGATTGTTCGATGATGATTATTTCGCCTATCTCGAAGACGTCGACATGGGTTTGCGTGCACAAAACGCCGGCTACAAGTGCATTTATGTGCCAACGGCGGTGATGTATCACCTTGGCTGCGGCACCACAGGCAGTGGTTATCATCCGATGGTGGTGAAGCTGTCGGCACAGAACAACTTCAACACGATTGTCAAAAATATCCCGGGGCCGCTTTTGTGGAAATTCTTTCCACAGATACTCTATTGGCAGATGTATTACCTGGCGGTGGTGATCGTACGAGGCGGGCAGGTTGTCCCCTGGATGTACGGCACTCTGTGTGCCTTGACGCTGTTGCCTAAGATGCTCGTAAAACGCGCGCGGATCAAAGCCCAAAGGCGCGTGCCGATTGAATATCTCGAACGCGTCATTGTCGAGTCGGAAGAAGATCTCACCGCTTCGCGTAAGCGGTTGCGAGCGGAGAGTTTGAAAGAGCCGGCCCGGAGTTGAAACAAAAATCGTAGCGTCGGTCATCGCGACCACTGCCGAGCGCCTAACTTTCGCCGAACAGCAATTCGACGGCGGCTTCCGCTTCGGCAGAGGCATCCTTCAATTGAGGCAGCCCGGACAAAAGAATTTCCTGCGCTTTGGCGAGCTTGCGGTTTTCCAGAAGAGTCGCCGCGTTGTTCAGTTTTTCCAGTGATTGCACGAGCAGATTTTTCGCCGTCTGAATGCCGTCGATGCAAGCAGCGATTTTGTGGTCTTCGTCTTTGGCTTTGCACGGTGAGCAAATACCGAGGATATCGAATCGGCTGGATTTGTGTTCGTATCCTTTGCGCTCGGCGACTGCTTTTCCGAATCCTCTTATAAGGTCGTCGGAAAATTCCACGGTATAGCCGCACTTAACGCAAATCAAGTGATCGTGGTCGTGATCGAGATCGCGTGCCTCGTATCGACGACCGTGATCGCCTGCCAGAGTGGTGACGTTGCCGTCCGCCTGCATCAAGCCGAGGATTCGGTAGACGGTGGACAGACTGACTTCCAAGCCGATTTCACGGGCCCGCCGATATACTTCCGGCGCTGTCAGGTGTACGCCGCGTGGCAAGTCTCTGATGATTTCGCCGATAGCCTCTTGCATCTGCCGGGTGCGCCGCTGTTGACCGCGGGAATTGTCAGGCGGCTGTCCGATGTCCGGCGTGGACGGTTGTGCGCCGGCGTTGTGTTCTGCCTGGCCGTCCTCGGTGTGCAAATCCGGATATGGAGCCGGGGGCTCCGCTACTTTGGACGCCCCGTACTGCTCTAATTTAGTTGATTCGTAATCCAAAATGACAAACTTGCAAATCCTTATTGAGAATCGTTTCTCGATTTCCACGGATGATATTATCCCTGGTGCATAAGTGTCAACCCCAGGCGAAATTGCTAGTGGTAACCTCAAGGTAATCGCCGTGCAACTAGTGCTCAAGCCGGTTCTCAAGCTGTTGCATTTGTGTCATAAATTTTGGGAATGAACCGCGAATAATTGACAAAGCTTGTTTAGAGGATGTATCTTTGGCACCGTTTCGTAATTGAGAATAATTCTCAAATTTTCTTCCGACGATTGACTCCGATTCCGTACAGGCAAAAACGCGATTGTGAATCAATCAGATCGAGAAGCTACTAATGCCATAGAAGAGAAGGAGACAAAAATGGCACGCAGTAAAAAAGGACAGAGCATGGTCGAGTACGCACTGGGCATCGGTTGCGTCGCGGCAGTATGCATGCTCGCCATGCAAGGACTTGGACTGACATCCGCCGACATCGTTCGTCAAGTGATCATGTCGGTAAATGATCAAGACGATCAAAAGTACGCCCAGGCCGATCCCGGTGCCAATCCGCTGGTCAACAACAAAAACGGCAATCCCTGGCAGCCGCAATAAGCCAGGTTCGACTCGCTCGGGCAGTTTGCTTTCAGTTGATTTCGGCGCTGCTTGAGCTGAGGTATGGGAATGAGCACGAGACGATGGAAAAAATCGGGCAGAAATAAGCAGTCAGGACAAGCCGCAGTTGAGTTTGCCCTGGCTGTACCGCTCTTGATGCTCGTCATCGTAGCCGTATTGTATTTTGGTCGGTACTTCCTGATCGCCCAGACGATTCTTCACGCTGCTCAGGAAGGAGTGAAAATTGCTGCCGCCACTCCCATCGACAGCAGCAATGCCTCCACGTTTCAATCGACTATGAACGTGCTTCGTGGGTTCGGTTCACCGCAAGGCGGCAGTCCGGATCCGCAAAGCACGATTTACTCGTCTCTGGCGGCGGCAAATTTGCTTTCACAAGGATCATCAGGCGACTTGCCTAGTGGTGCATCGGTGAAAATCCTGCCCTGGGACGATCCTTCGCAAACGCTGCCCCAGGGCACTATAGCTGTTCAGATTAGTTATCCCTTTAAATTCCTGTCCGGACCCTTCGGCAGCGGCGCCATGGATACAGTGGCAGTCAGCCTCCCGGTTTATCAACAAACCAGCCCACTTCTGTTTTTCAATTTCCTTGTCTCACAGAAAGCCGTGGCGGCTAGTTCCGTCTATCAAAATTAGGAGACCAAAAATGGCCGGCGCCGCCCCATCGTATGTGACAACACAACCATCCTGGCAAAGGGAAAAACGGCAGACTGGATTTCGTTTTCCTTCGGGAAAGAAGAATAATCCGCTAGCAGTGGTACTTTTGGTTGCCATTGTTGCGCTGTGCGGTTCTGCCATCTTTCGGATCACTCACAGTCAGCCCAAAACCACTTTCGTCAAAGTCGTGGTGGCAGCCGAGAGTCTTCCTGCCGGGGTGACAATTGATTTTGCGCAGCTGCGGTTTTTGGATGTACCGCGCGATCTCGTATCGCGCGACATGATCTATTCCTTGAAAGATGTTGTCGGACACGAGGCACGTACTTATATCGGCGCTGGACAACCGATACGTAGCAACATGATTTTCAGTGCCATGGGCGGTCTCTCGCGCAATCTGGCGCCCAACGAACGCGCGCTGACTCTGCAACTCAATGATGATACGCTCGTCGACCACTCCATCCGTCCGGATGACTGCGTCGACGTGTTGGCTGTGTCCGCGAAAAATTCAGCTCAATATACGAAGACCATTTGTCAGTCGGCGCGCGTTCTGCTCGCCGCGCCGAAAGAACAAATTCTTGCCAGACGGCTGGATCATGCTACTTTCAACAAAGTGACGATTGCAGTCACACCAGAACTCGCCGAAAAAATTACCGAAGCTGCAGAGACATCTAAAATAAGATTGATTCTGCGCGCTAAAACCAGCCACGAGCAAATCGCGCTCGACGGTGCCGACCAGGACGACTTATTGCCGCACAGCGCTTTTAAGAGTGCGCAGGCGCAGGAAAATTCCGAGCCGGCGATGTTGGGCGATGGCGGCGGCAACAAGGATCATGCCGCGGCAACCGCGCCCCCGCCGCCCGCGTTCACATCGCTGCCGGCACCACCTTTGGAGAATCCCATCGAGTGGCTCGTACAGGTCTTCTCGGGCAACCATAAGGAGACCATAAGTGTTGGGCAGAAGTAGCCGCAGCAGCCAAGGCTCCGTCATGCCCCTTGTCGCCGTGTCGCTAGTCGTGCTGCTCGGTTCAATCGGCATCTGCACAGATCTGATGCGTGATATGCAGGCAGCACATGAGCTACAGTATGCTGCGCAGGCAGCGGCGCTTTATGGTCTGTCTCAAGCCACCTTGAGCAATGGTGCTTACACTCAGTCGACTGCTCAGACCAACATCGCCAATGCCGTGATTTCGGCCGGTACCGCTGCCTGGAATAAGGCGCAGTCGGGGCCGGTTGCCAATGTCTGGAGCACTCCGGTTACATTTGCCAATCAAACAAGCATACAGTTTGTTCCCAACCCCAACGCACAAGATGCCACCGATTTCTTCGTGCAAGTAACCGGACAGCGCACGCGCGCCGACGGCAATGCCCTGACTAATTTCTTCTTGCCGGTCTTCAATGCCAGTTTTCAGTCTAATTCGCCGGGAGCTCTAACCAGCTTTGACACAGTGAAGACTGTCGAGGCGGTGCTCCAGCCTGCCTCTCGTATTGGTGCCGGCGCGCCTCCCGGCACGCAAGGTGCCGGCGCCAATTTTTCCTTATGCGCCGCCCTGCCGATCGCCATCAGCAATCGCCAATTTGCGGCGATCGCAAGCACAGGTACAACCGGCAGCAACACTTTTCTTGTGGACTTTGTTTCTTCCCAATCGCCGTCACCGGCACCTGGTCATTTGGTTGGTTGCTTTATCAACGACGGACCGAGCGGAAACACGGGCAGCTATTACGGGGGTTCTTCCTCCGCAGCGGACGTGAGTCAGCTGCAATCGCTGTTGAGTTATTTCGGCGTGATTACCAGCCAGGCACCACAAGCGCCGGCAGCTATTGAGCGTGGCGGCAAGGTTGGCGCGTTTGATCCTTCCGGCGCCGCTTTCGGAAACATTCGCACTCAGTTGGTGTCCAACTTAAAAACGTGGATAACTACCCATTCGAACAACTATTACATAGTTCCGGTAATTGCCGGCAATCCGACCTTTGCGGCCACGGGCAATCCCAACAACAACGTGGTTGGTTTTAGTCGGCTGCGGTTGCTTTCGGTTCCATCCGGAACGGCCGGTGCGTTGACCGTGCAGGTTATGTTTGGTGAATCGGTTGCCATGCGCAATGCCGCTTGCGCTGAAGGATACTCGGTTGTCACCTTCAACAATCAGCAGCTAATGCCACCGCCTGTGGCCCCCTTCACTCCGCGTTCCGTCATTGATGCCAATACGCAGAGTCTGGCTGCCAGACCTCTTGGTGTGGTGATGGCGCCTGCTGTGTCGCCGCGAAACTTGCGTGTTGTCTTCAACCTACCGACGGTGCAGCACTGATATGTTGAAGGCGATGCTCGAGCGAGGAATGCATAAGGCGGCGGTGAAAAATTCACAACCGGATCAAGCACGCAAGCCCAAATTCAACGGCGCGAAAATAATCGGCGTCGTTGGTGCCAAGGGCGGCGTCGGTGCCACCACTCTGTCTGTGGAACTGGCCGCGGTGCTGGCATTATCATATGGGCATACGACGGTGGTTGATGGCGATCTGCAACATGCGGATGTGTGGTCGGCCTTGGGCTGTACTTCTGAGTATTCAGTGGAAGATCTGGTCGAGCGTATCGATGGTCTGGACGAATCGGTCTTCAGTGCTTGCTGCTCATCGCCGTTTCCGCAAGCATCGAAGTTGCGCGTGCTTGGACAGGCGGTTAACGCTGCGGCGATCCCCAAAATCAATTTGACGGATCTGGCCAGGGTTGTGCAGAAATGTTCGCTATACACAGAATTCTTTTTGCTCGATTTGCCGCGGCACATCGATAAGCACCTGGTGACTGCTGCCGATCTCTGCGACACGATTGTATTAGTCTTCGAAGCCACTGTAGCCGGGGTGACGATGGTTACCCGCTGGCTTTCCCTATTCCATGAACTTGGTTATGAGGACGATCGCATAATTTGCGTGCTCAATCGGGCGGGCGGCAAATATACGACCGTCGAAAAGGAATTACATCGTTGCTTGGGCGAGCGGGATATCGTCCGCATACCCAACGCTTCAAGCATTTTGTGGGAGTGCGCAGCTCGACCTGTTCCGGCTGTGTTGGCGTATGCGAGTCATCCGTACTCGCGTGCCGTCGCCCGGCTGGCGGAGCGTCTTCAGCAGCCACGGCAGAAAGGAGGAGAGGAAGATGTCTAATTTGCGCGAGCTATTGTTCGGCGCAGATCGGCAGCCAGGCGACGAGCCTGCCGCCCTTCAAAAAAAAGCATCGCCTGCCGATGCGGACCAGCAAGCCAGGACGGGGCGCCTGTCTTTTTTGCGCTCCATGTCCCGTCCCGAAGTGAAAGAACCTGGCGCAGGCACTCTCCAAGCATATCAACGGTTGAAAAGCCGAATTCACACTCGGCTAGTCAAAAACATCGACATAGAGTCTTTGCTGGTTGCCGACCAATCAGATGGATTGGAAACGGCCATTGAGCGAAGCGTGCACATGCTGATCGACGAGGAAAACATTCCTCTGACCGCGGACGAAAGACAAAATATCGCACGCGATATTTTGTACGAGACACTTGGTCTCGGTCCATTGGAGCCGCTGCTGTCCGATCCCGAAATCAACGACATCTTGGTCAACGGACCCTCCAATGTTTGGGTGGATCGCGACGGAAAGCTGGAGCCGACGGAGATTCAATTTAAAGACGATGAACACCTGATGCACGTCATCAGTCGTATTGTCGCCGGTGTGGGCAGACGTGTGGACGAGTCATCGCCGATTGTCGATGCGCGTTTGCCTGATGGCTCGCGAGTGAATGCCATTATTCCGCCGCTGGCGATTGATGGCGCATCGCTCTCCATCCGCCGGTTCCGGCCAATAGCCTTCACCGCTGAAGATCTAGTCGAGCGCGGTAGTCTCAGCCTGGACATGGCTGAGTTTCTAGTGGCTGCTGTGCAGGCGCGTCTGAATATTTTGGTTTCCGGCGGCACTTCTGCCGGCAAGACGACGCTTCTCAACATGCTGTCGGGATTCGTATCCAGCTCCGAAAGGATTGTCACCATCGAGGATACTGCCGAACTTAAACTGCAGCAAAGACATGTCGTCAGGCTGGAATCTCGACCGGCCAACATCGAGGGACGCGGTGCTGTTAGCCAACGCGAGCTTGTTAAAAATGCATTGCGGATGCGTCCGGATCGCATTATCGTTGGTGAGGTGCGCGGCGCTGAGGCGCTCGATATGTTGCAGGCGATGAACACCGGACACGAGGGCTCCCTCACCACTGTCCATGCCAACTCGCCAAGAGATGCATTGAGCCGAATCGAGACGCTTGTCCTGCTGGCGGGTATCGACCTTTCCCAGCGCAGCATCCGTGAGCAAATAGCATCGGCATTCGATTTAGTCGTGCAAATTAAGAGGCTGCCGGATGGTGCTCGTCGTGTCGTGAGCATTGCTGAAATTACCGGCATGCAAGATAGTGTCATTGCCATGCAGGATCTATTCACCTTCCGGCATGAAGGCATGAACGAAGGCAACAAAGTATTAGGCGTGCACACCGCATGTGGACTGCGGCCGTATCACGAAGCCAAGTTCAAAGAGGCCAACGTAGAGCTCGATCCGTCAATGTTCCAGCCGGCACCGCCACAAAAGCAGGTGACTGAAAAATGAATCTGGTGCCGCTGCTTTCTCTAGTTGCTGTACCGGTTGCCGGCGGATTCGTGGCCACCTGGCTGTGGGCCAAACGCCGCCATACGACGTTGGTCGTCAGAAGATTGGAGCAGCTCTCTCAAACAACGCAGTCGCAGGCCGAGCCCGTGACTCTGGTAAAGCCGACGCGTGATTCTATGGGTGACATGGTCGGCCATTGGGTTGACGATTCGACCTTCCTTATCAAGTTCAGATCCCTGGTCACCCAGGCTGGTGTCGAATCTCAAGGTGACAAGCTGCTCGCGCTGGAATTGGCGCTCATCGTGATGCCATCATTGCTTTTCCTCGCCCTTGGTATCAGTCAATTAGTGATCTGGGCATCGGTCTTGATTCTGCCGTTTTTGCCCCTGCTGATTTTAAAATTGAAGGCAGATAATCGCCGGCGCAAATTGTCGGAGCAGTTGCCTGACGCCGTCGATCTCATGGTGTCGGTTCTGCGCAGCGGACACAGCGTATCGCAATCTCTGTTGGCCGTCGGCAATGAAATTTCTGCCCCTTGCGGATCCGAATTTCAGGAGATGTTGCATCGCGTTAGTCTTGGACAGCCACTGGCGGAATCCATATTGCTCTCTGCCCAAAGGTTTCATTCATTCGAGTTAGACCTGCTGCGCAAAGCAGTTGAGATTCAAGCAGAGGTGGGTGGTAGCCTGGCCGAACTGCTGGACAACACGAACGCCACTTTGAGAGAACGTCTAAAGTTGGCTCGCCAGCTCAAGGCGATCACGGCTCAAAGCCGGCTGTCGGCGTATATCGTCGGCTGCTTGCCGATTGCGGTGGGGCTGGGGCTCAACACGATCAACCCCGGATACTTGCGATTGCTCGTCGACAGCAAGGACGGGCAGATGCTCACGATTCTCGCCGTCGGACTGAACCTCACAGGGCTGTTCATCATGCACCGCATGTCGACCATGAGGACTTCCTGATGTTTGCCACCAGTTTGTACGAGTATCCCGAAATTCTGACCGCCATGGTGCTCGCTGTAGCTCTTGCAATCAGCACCATGAAGGGACGCATTCCCGACTGGTTTGTTCAACCGGCGATGTCCTTCCTGTCTCTCGCTCCGCAAAAGTATCTGATGTGGGTCGAGCGTGCTTTGGTGCAAGCCGGTTTCCGAAGCCAGATGAGTTTGGGCGTTTTTGCGGCGCTCCAGCTTTACGTACCTTGCATATCATTGTTGCTGTTGCTTGTTTTGCCGCCAGCGAAAGCAGGTGCAGTCATTGTTGTGCTCTTAGTTTTGCCGAGTCTTGTTCTCAAGTCGAGAGTGCGCGCGCGCCAAGAAGCTCTCCGCTACTCGCTGCCGCAGGCACTCGATTTAATGGTGATGTGCGTTGATGCGGGATTGGCGCTCGATGCCGCGTTACAAAGACTGGCGAACGATGATTCAGCGCTTTCTTCGGACTTGCATGATGAGTTCAAAGTTGTCGCGCGCGAGATATTGCTGGGAATGGACCGGGAACGCGTATACAACGAGCTGTACGATCGCACCGGTCTCGATGAGTTGCGAACGCTGGCTTCTGCGCTCAATCAAGCGAACAAACTCGGTTTGAGCATCGCGCAGATTTTGCGCGCGCAAAGCGAGTTCATCCGCAGGAAACTAGCCCAGAAGGCCGAAGAAAAAGCGCTCAAAATACCGGTCTACATGGCGTTTCCGCTATGGCTCTTTATTATGCCGGCGCTGTTGCTGGTGGTGCTGGGACCGTCGTTGCTGAACTTCTATCATCAAGTCGCCGCCCGTGGCGGCTTGTAGAACAGCTCCGGTTTCGACCGCATGGAACTCGTACCCGATAACCTAGTGTTATGAAGTCGATGGTACATTATTCGTCAAATTTTTACCCGCGCTTGAATAAATCCATGACCAGACACAGGCGGTTTTCGATCTCGCGCAACTGCCGGACTTCCATGACTCCGATTAGGCGCTCAAGGCGTAATGGCGAAACCGATCGTACTTTTTCACAGTGGAAATAGGTGGTGTGATCTAGATTGTTAGCGTTCGATGGACCAATCTCGAGGTGGATCAGCGGGATCCTTGCCGTGCGCGGCACCTCAATACGGGTGCTCGTCCCAGGAACCACGATAACCCAACCCAGGTTTTCGGCAACAGAAGTGTATTCTTGTTTGGAGACTATAACCGCCGGATGTACGTAGCCTGCCTCATGTCCGGCTGGCTTGCCCAGTTCCACCCACCAAATTTGACCTCGACGATAGGACCGATAACTTGATGCAGTCTCCGCAACCATCAATGGTTTAGATCGTTTCGTCATTTCTCTTTGGTGCGGTGTGGTTGGAAACTCGAATGATAAAGTGCCAGCGTTTCTGGATCATCGGCGATGGCGGCAAAATCGGCGGCGGCTTGCTGAGCCAGCATCTCCCATTCGAGCAGATCTATGGCTCTGTCGAGAAGATCCGGCTGGCTCTTGTCAGTCTGGCTTTGCAGGCGATCAAGCTTCTGTTTAGCGGCCGCATTGATTCGTACGGTGGGCTGTTTATTAGTTGGTTTCGGTTTGGGCTTGATCCGCATGGTGTTGTCCTCTAGCCTCATTATGTATACAGATCCGTATACACGTCAAGTTGAGCCGCGCGGCGCTCGCGT
>DATNQY010000147.1:0-24128 GCA_036703785.1 Candidatus Obscuribacterales bacterium | reverse complement strand
TTCTTAGATGATTGTCTCCACAAGCACTTAACACACTTCACAAGATATCGAAGGGAGATCTACCCGATCGAGATCTGCATGGACAGCCGAGATCAGCCAAATATGCATTCGCTAGCTTGCCAGCCGTGCCGGCAGTGGGTTATACAGAAACCGAAAAAAAGATTTTTTCTTGGGAAAAATCTGCACGGAGTCCCCAATTTCTGTACAATACATTGCTCGTGATTTCCTACTTGACAGGAGGATGACTGGAGAGACACACAACGCCCAACTTCCAGGACGGCAAGTTGTCCAACACTGGGTTTTAAGGTAAGCGTTTCGTGTACCCCTTACGCAGAGAACTCATCTTGAAATAGTTGATTCCACTGCGTTCTTTCGTTTATGGCAACCACAACCACGCCTCGTAGCTCAACGAGCGTGTATAGGGGGAAGAAACATGTTTGGACCACATTTGATTTTAGAGGCATATGGCTGCTCCAAGCAGCAGCTCTCGGATCTCACTCTCATCAGTGAAATTCTGGATGCTTATCCCGAACAACTCAACATGACGAAGATCATGCCGCCGTACGTATTCAGATACAGCGGAGCCGTCCCAGATGATTGGGGGGTGAGCGGCGTCGTTCTCATCGCCGAATCGCACATCTCCATTCATACCTTTCCGGACAAAGAGTTCGTCACGCTCGACATTTTCTCTTGCAAGGATTTCGACGTGGACGAAGCCATCAAATACTTCTGCAATTACTTCAAGCCGAAGAGCTACGAGAAGCAAGTGCTCATGCGTGGGCGCGAATTTCCTCGCAGCCCGGCACGCGCTGGACAAATCGTCGAGCACGAGCGCTTGAAGCTGGCCGCAATGGGCTAAGCTCAACGGTTTGGCAGAGATCATAAGGACGGTGTTTCGCCGTCCTTTTCTTTTGCGTCATCATCGCGCTGTGTCAGAGAAACCGTACACCGGAGGCTCGACCATATCCATGCCCGTCTAAATTACGGTTTTTCTGACAGCAGATCCGAGTGCCGCGACGAAACCCGCAACGCGAACTACTTCTGCACTGATTCGGTTTGGCTGGCGACGGACTGAACTTCCTTGTGACGGAAGGGGTTCAACCTGGCGGCGAGGTGGAATGGAGCGCACGCAGCCTTCTTCGCTGTTTCACCGACTTTCTTCGCCGTTTCACCGGTCTTGCTGGCGGCACCGGCGATGCCATTGCCGACCGCTTTCGGCGCGCCACCGACGGCACGTCCGACGGCCTTGGGCGCGGCTGTGACAGCTTTGCCGGCAGCGACGGTTCCGTCCTTGATTTTCGCGCCGGCGGTCTTCAACCCTTCACCCACCTTCTTCGGCGCCGCTGTGACGGCCTTGCCGACACCACCTGTGGCATCTTTGACTTTGGTGGTTGCGGTCTTGGCACCATCGGCCAAAGTGGAACCTACTTTCTTCCCACCACTTACCACACCACCACCGACCACTTTGACGGGATGAACGACATCAGCGGCAGCACCTTTGGTGGCAGCCCCGACACCATGGAAAATTTCTTTGGTTCCGGAAATGAATCCGTTGCCCGACTCGCCGCTCGACACTGAGGTAGTCTTGGCGGCCTTGATCGCTTTGGGCGGCGGGATATCCGAGTCATCTACCTTAGATGCCTTCGGCGAGACTCTCGACTCCTTGGCCGGTTTTGCAACCGTCTGCGACAGTTTTTGTTTTGTCGTAGGCGCTTTGATGTTCGCGTACGGATCGAGCATAGATTGAGGTGAGGCGACCGCGCTTCCTGTTGAGATGATAAGGGCGGCGGCAACCGGCACTGTGACACGAGCGACGTTCATCGAGGCTTCTCCTCCGAGCGAGCGAACTGCCCCTTTATAGCATAAGGTTCAACACCAAAATCTTGGTTGAGCAAGTTGTTAAGTACGCGTCCGTGTGGACGTCTGCGCCATCGGCGCAGCCCAAATCAATTTTCTCTCATCCGGCTTGTCAGGGGGCTTTCAGACGAAAGAATGGCGCGCCTAGTCCTAGAATATCTGGACCAGTGGAGGCGATATGCGAAAAACACAGCGGGCTTTCGCCCGTCGCTACCAAGTAGTCGGACAGTTGGTGATACTGCATATGGTGCTCTGTGGAACACCGGCATGGTCGGCTGAATTTACAGACGGCGGGATGAGCATGCCACCACCAATGGGCATTGGATTGGAATCGTTCAAATACCCGTTTCCCGTGCACTTCATGCCATTGACCATCGAAGGGCAACTCGTCGGCATGGCATACATGGACGTGCCGGCAGAGGGCGCCGATCAAAGCAAGTCCATTGTGCTATTGCATGGCAAGAACATGGGCGGCTATTACTTCGAGTCGCTGATTCGATTCCTATCGAGCAAGGGCTACCGCGTCGTGGTGCCGGATCAAATCGGCTGGGGAAAGTCGAGCAAACCGGACGTCGTATATAGCTTCGACATGTTGGCTGCCAATACCGCTCGCCTGCTCGACGAGTTGAAGATCAACAAAACGGCCGTACTCGGACACTCGACAGGCGGAATGCTCGCGGTTCGCTTCGCACGATCCTATCCGGAGCGAGTGACGCAGCTCATTCTCGAAGATCCGATCGGCCTCGAGGACTACCGACGAAACATTCCACCCCAATCGATGGAGTCCTTGTATCAAGCTGAGCTGCAAAATACGGATCCAGAAAAGATCCGCCAGTTCTATGCACGTTACTTCGCAACTCCTCATCCGCAATTATCTGAGGCATTAGCCGATGTGGTGATTGGTGTCACCCAGAGCGCAGAATGGCCGCGCTGGGCCAAAGCATCAGCTCTAGCGTATCAGATGATTTACCAGCAACCGGTTTGCTATGAGTTCGCTTTGATCAAGCCGCGCACACTGGTCGTGGTCGGCGATAAAGACAAAACTGTTGTGCTTGCTAAATACGCGACGCCGGAAATGCTGAAAACGATGGGCAATTTTCCTGAGCTTGCCCGCAACGCCGCCAAACTGATCCCCAATGGCGAGGCAGTCGTCATTTCAGACTCGGGGCATATCCCGCACCTCGAGCAACCAAGCCAGTTTCGCGAGGCTCTCGAGAAATTTTTGCAGCAGCATTAGCAGTGCAAATTTGTACGAGTGTTGCACGAAGACAGCTGCCGGCAAACATTTGCGGCGAGTCGATTTTGGGTATGTCTATAATAGTGAAGTCGAAACAGTTTCTTTTGAGGTGCACCGCATGGCCGCCAACCCCTGGAACACTTTCTATGAGGTAGTTTGCATTTTCGTCCTCTGGACGTCCACGCTGGCAATCGTCATGAAGGGCAAAAACATTCTTTGGGATTACGAAGCCTATCCCGAAGACAGCGACTCCCGGAAAAACGCCTAAGAAGGTGTAAGTCCACAGACCGCCACTGAGTGGTCACCTCAGGCGAGCCAACTGGCTTGCCTTTGACGTTTCTGGGGACTGGATTGACGAGACAAATACCACCTTTAGGTTAGCGCCTGCACGGTAAACCCAGACCACGCAAAAGCCGAATCCATCCTATATATAGATGTTCGGGCACCGCAGCGGATGACTGTCGTCGCATAAAGCCAACGCCTTTTTTGCTTTACAAAGGGCTTGACCACTCAGAGCTCGTCCATTAACATGACAGTACTTCCGTCGAAGAGAAATACAAATGTCCTGCCGCAGCTTTTATTTTTGGTATCTCGAGGTTCACCTGTCGTGAGCTAGATGCCTCACATCCACAGGTGGACCGCAGTTAACAAAACTGCGGTCTTTTCATTTAAAGAGCACTTTTACCCCCAACGATTCGACAAACACAGTCCACTTAACAGCAATGCAAAAGAATTGGTTTTACGGCTTTTATTTTTACGCCAGGGAGAGTCCCGGGTGATGTAGCCGTACGCACGAAAGCATCAAGACACCCAACCCCGGACTCTCTCCAAGCAAAAGGAGTCCGGGGTTTTTTCATACGAGGAGCAATTGAAGATCATGTTGGAAGCAAAACTGGCATCAAAGAAAGCACAAAACGACCGCAGCGTAATCGCACTATCCGAGCGCTGCACGGTAGGCGGTCGCGAGCTGCTGATCATCGGCGGTCCCTGCTCGGTAGAAAGCCGCGAGCAGATGGAACAGGTCGCCGCCACACTGGCTCAAGCGCCGGTGCAAGCATTGCGCGGCGGCGCTTTCAAGCCGCGCACGTCACCATACAGCTTCCAGGGGCTTGGTCTGGAAGGTCTGCAAATCCTCGCCGACATCAGCCAGAAGCATCGGGTGCCAGTCGTGACTGAGGTCATGTCCGTCGAGCAAGTCGAAATGGTCGTCGCCCATGCCGATATGCTGCAAATCGGCAGCCGCAACATGCAAAACTTCGAGCTGCTCAAGGCCGTCGGCGCCGTGCAAAAGCCAGTGATGCTCAAGCGCGGCTTGTCCGCCACCATCGAAGAATTCATTATGGCCGCCGAATACATCATGGCTCACGGCAACCCGAATGTGGTGTTGTGCGAGCGCGGCATCCGCAGTTTCGACAGCCACACCCGCAACGTGCTCGATCTTGGTGCCGTGGTAGCACTCAAGCAACTGACGCATTTGCCGGTGCTCGCCGATCCCAGCCATGCCGCCGGCAAGCGCGAACTGGTCGCCGATCTGGCCCGCGCTTCCATAGCCGCCGGCGCCGATGGACTAATGATCGAGTGCCATCCAGAGCCGGAGAAGTCGGTGTCTGATGCACGTCAAGCACTGTCGTTGGAAGACATGCTGGCGCTCGTCGATTCCCTGCGTCCTATTGCCTCGGCAATCGGACGATCGATTCCGACAGTGGCGGACAAAATCACCAAGATCAACACGCCCGTAGACATCAATTCGAAACGCATTCAAACCGTGGCGGCGATTCACTAAACGGGGCGGGAATTTAACTGAGGATTGACCAATGGAAGATGCAGGTTGGCGTGTATCGCCTGAAGCAACAGCAACCCAACAGATCAATGAGATGCGCAAAGCTATCGACGAGCTCGACTACGCAATCGCAGCGCTATTAGCACAGCGACTGTCGCTTGCCGGACAAATCGGTGCCGTGAAAGCGGATTCGGCGATTGGTGTCAAAGACAACAGTCGCGAACGCACCGTGCTGGACAACGTCCGTACGGCCGCCGGCAATCCTGACGTGGCACAAGCGCTGGCGAATATATACGGGTGTGTCCTTAGTGAAAGCTGCAAGTTGCAGGAGAAGTTGAAGGACGCTGGTGACAGCACTGTCGACCGTAGCGGCGGGCGGAAGCCCGCGGCAGCAGGCGAGCCGGCTGCGCTCCTCCGTACCGGCACGCAGCCCGCTCAGATCGCTTCCACCGTATACTTCCCGCGCGTCCTCATCGTCGGACTGGGCATGATCGGGGGCAGCATGGCTCGCCAGATCAAGCGAAAAATGCCCGATGCGGTCATTTCCGCAATCGACATACCAAAGGTACTTGAGACGGCTACCATCGAAGGCTTAATCGACGAGCCGGCTACCGACCTCGTCCGCGCGGTAAGCAAAGCCGGACTCATCTTGTTATGCGCGAGCCCCAGCGAAAACATGCAGCTGCTCGAGCAAATTGCGCCGATGACTAAGCGGCGGCAAATTGTGATGGATGTGACCTCGACAAAACAAGAGATTTGCCAGCTTGCCGAAAGAATTCCGATGAAAGCCGATTTTGTCGGTGGGCATCCGCTTTTCGGCAGCCACAAATCAGGCGTCGAGGCGGTGCGTGACGTGGACGTCGACGGCAAGCGATTTTGCCTCGTTCCGACAAACCGTTCAAGCGAACTGACCTTGCGTCGCTTGGCTCGATGGTTGACCGATCTCGGATTGAGAGTAGTTCAGTCAAGCGCACAAGAGCACGATGCGGCGTTGGCGCGCACAAGTCACCAGGTGCAGCTGCTGGCCATAGCGCTAGGCAACGCGATGGCGCGCGGACGGTCACCGCAAGAGCTGCGTACCATGCTTGCCTTGTCCGGACCAAGCTTGCGTTCGCTAGCGCGTCTGATGTCCAGCCCGCCGGATATGTGGGTTGACATCACGGCTCAGAACAAAGACGAAATCCAAAGCGCGCTCACTGAACTGATTGAGGAATTGCGGGGCGTGCGCACGGATATTTCACTAGACGATCTGTCCGCGCTCCGTACGCGCTTCCAGGAAGCTGCTACCCTCTCTTCTTTGATGGACACCGAATCCTGACCCTGAAGCGACAAGCGATTACCTACTCAGTCGGCTGCGCGCCAATCGCGAATTTTCCGAGCGATTTGTAGTTTTCGCCATCTTGCTTGAAAGCGGACTCGATTTTAGATTCCAGCTCCGGCGAGCTCAGCTCTATATCCATGAAGAAACGATAGTGCCACACGCGCTCGCCGATCGGACGGGACTCGATTTTAGTCAAGTTCGCTCCGGCTGAGGCCAACTTGGTGAGAAGCCCGGCAAGCGAACCCGCCTTGTGGCTCAGTTCCACCGCGAACGATACCTTGTACGGTGCTTTCACCTTAGCTGCTACGGCTCGCCCGTCCGCAGTCTTGGTTATCAAGCCGAATCGAGTAGCGTTGTGCGTGAAATCCTCGATGTTGGGCAGAAGAATCTTCATGCCGTACTCGGCGGCCGCGAGTTCACCAGCTATTGCCGCGGCACTGCGGTCAGCCGAGGTGCGCACGTCAGCTACGGATCCGCTCGTGTCCCAATGCACGCGAGCGGCCATATTCGGGTGTTCTTTAAACAGACGGCGGCATTGATCAAGCGCCGCCGGGTGTGAAAAAACAGTGCGGATGTTTTCCAGCTTGCTGTCGGGGAACGCAATCAAGTTATGGTGCACCGGCAAAAAATACTCAGCGATGATGAAAGCATCGTCAGTCCAAAGCAAATCATAATTCGCTGCAATCGAACCAATCGAGGAGTTCTCCAGCGGAATCGCACCATATTTGGTATTTCCCGAAACGACATTCGCAAATACCTGCCCGAACGTCTGACACGGCACAAACTTGCCGGGCTCCCCGATTTGCTCAGAGAATGCCATCGCCGCCTGATGGCTGAAGGCACCGGGTGCCCCTTGAAACGAGTACGACGCCGTCATAGCAAGCTCTTTACCGTATCTATGGGAACTTCGACATCTAACTCGACTGTGCCGACGTGTGCAACCGGCAATACCCACTTCACCGCGGAGCCAACTCGCTTCTTATCGAACGCCATTGCCGCTATGAGTTGTTCTTTATCGAAATCGGCCGGAATCGCATGCGGCAGTCCGGCAGCCTGCAGCAACCCGATGACGTTGCCGGTTTGCTCCTTGGTCCACTTGCCCAGCGTTTCGGCTAAATGACAGACAAACACTGTTCCAATCGCCACCGCTTCGCCATGCGTATATTTGTAATTGGAAACCTTTTCGACGGCATGCCCAAGAGTATGTCCGAGGTTCAAGCAGCGACGCAGTCGCCCTTCATGAGGATCTTTGGCTACGACCGCCAACTTCATTTTGATACAGGCAGTAATGATGCCCAGTAGCTCATTGCTGTCAGCGGAAAAACTTTTGTCGCGTAAAAGATCTTGCAGCAGTTTCCACAGCGAGCGGGGGCCCGGTCGGTAATCCGTTTCGCGATGAATTGTTTCTTCAATCATGGCATATTTGATAATTTCGCCAAGTCCCGACGTAATTTCGCGCTCCGGTAAAGTGGCGAGCACGAGGGAATCGACGATGACGGCCGTCGGAAAGTAAAAGCTGCCTGCCAAATTCTTCCCGGACGGCAAATTGATGCCCGTTTTTCCGCCGATAGCCGCGTCTACCTGTGACAGGAGTGTGGTCGGCACAAGGATCAGTTTGATACCACGCAAATATGTTGCAGCCGCAAAACCAGCCAAGTCCGTCAGCGCGCCGCCGCCAATGGCCAGGATGCAATCGGCACGCTGCAATTTCATTTGCTGAAATTGGGTCCAAAGATCCACCAGAACTTCCGGCGTCTTGCAGCCCTCGCCGTCCGGCAGTTCGATGACTCGACATTCGAATTTCGCAATTTCCAGTTTAGCCACGGCCGGCTCAACATAAGCCTTCCGCACATTGGACTGACAGAGCACCGCAATCCGTTGCCCCACCTGGCACTGTGTGAGTATGCGATCCAAATCGTCGAGTGCGCCGCCGCCAATCACTACCCGACTGTTCACCGGGAGGGCCGCTTTGAAGAGAACGTTAATTGATTCAGTGCGGTGCGTTTGCTGAGAGTGGATGCGCATCTATTCGAGCTCCATCTCAGGAGCAGGCGGCGGCGAGACATTGAGGTTGCGCGCAGTTATTGCCTGACGAGGATTGCTGCACCACTTCTTGAAATTGTCCACGGAAAGTTTGATATCGGTGATCGTGTCACCGCCGAACTTGGACAGGAGAGCTCTGGCCAACACAAATGCCACCATCGCCTTTGCCACCACCGAGGCAGCCGGCACCGCGCAAACATCCGAGCGCTCGTAATGCGCAGTTTCTGCATCGTACTGCGGAAATGACACCGACGGCAGCCCTTTACGAATGGTCGGAATCGGCTTCATGTATGCCCGCACTTTTAAGCGCGACCCATTCGTCATGCCACCCTCAATGCCGCCGGCGCGATTGGTCTTTCGCATGAAGGGCAGCTGGCTCCCATTCGGAGAGTCCGCTGAATCGGAAGGATAAAGCGCATCGTGAACCTGAGAACCAGGCAGTTGCACGTTGGTCACGCCCTCACCAACTTCCACCGCTTTCATTGCCTGGATGCTCATCATCGCTTGAGCTAGTTGACCGTCGATTTTCTCATCCCATTGGGTGTAACTGCCGAGACCTACCGGCAGCCCGTCAGCGAGGACTTCCACGATGCCACCAAGACTGTCACCTTCCTGCCACGCGGACTTAATCGCTTCTTTCATTTTGTCAGTTGCCGCTTCGTCTGCGCAGAACATCTCGGAAGCAAGCACTCGCTGCTCGAGTTCTGCCAGCGGCATGCTGTCCGTCTCAACACCGGAGCTGGTGCCGGCGACTGAAATAATGTGCGAGACCAGTCTTACTCCGAATTGCTTCAGCAATTGCTCGCATACGGCTCCCACCGCTACGCGAGCGGCGGTCTCACGAGCACTCGCTCTTTCAAGCACATCTCGAATATCGCTCTGGCGAAATTTCAAAGTTCCCGCAATGTCGGCATGACCCGGACGAAAGCGTCCTATGGCCTTCTTGTTCAATTGCTCTTTCACTTCCGGAGCATCGAAATCCACCGGCTCAATTGACATGACATGACGCCAGTTGTCCCAATCGCGATTACGGACCATAATTGCCAGTGGCGCACCGGTGGTAATACCATGGCGAATGCCACCGACGAACTCCGCACTGTCAGTCTCGATCTTTTGCCGCGCCCCGCGTCCATATCCCTGCTGCCGGCGTCTCAGTTCGGAGTTGATCTGTTCGAGATCCAAGCGCAAACCAGCCGGAACGCCATCCAAAATGGCGACTAGGGTTGGTCCGTGGGACTCGCCGCTTGTTAAGAAGCGCAACATACAGACTCCTGCGAGGTCCAACGATCTTACAATATGTCAACCGCTTAGATTCAAAGCACTATGGCTGAAAAGGTCAAATTTACAGGCACGTTACAAGTACCGGGCGACAAGTCCATATCTCATCGCGCGCTCATGTTCAGCCTGCTCGGCGCCGGCGACTGTCAAGTCGATGGGTTATCGCCGGCTCAGGATTGCCAGAGCACAATCTCCTGCCTGCGCGCGCTCGGAGTTGGCATCGAGCCGTCGGGCTCACGCTCCGGCTCGTACTTGATTCACAGCCCTTCCCTTTCTCAATTAAGTCAGCCCACATCAAACCTCGATGCAGGCAATAGTGGGACAACCATCCGATTACTCTCTGGACTGCTAGCAGGGTCCAACATCACATGCACCCTCGACGGCGACGAATCTTTGCGCAAACGCCCAATGGCTAGAGTGCTGGATCCGCTCTCCCAGATGGGCGCGAAGATCGCGTACCTCGACAAGCCAGGGTGCCCGCCATTTACGATCACTGGCGCCGCGCTGACGGGAAAATCGTTCGAGTTGCCTTTGGCATCCGCACAAGTCCAGACAGCCGTCTTGCTAGCCGGTTTGCACGCCGAAGGCACCACTTCCGTACGCCTGCCCTCCCCCGTGCGCGACCATACCGAGCGCATGCTCAGATACATCGGGGTCGCTTTCAAACAAGACGGACCTCTGAGTACATCGGTAACTCGATTGCAAAAAGCAGTTTCCGGTTATCATCTGACGGTGGCAGGCGATATTTCGTCGGCGGCGTTTTTCATGGTCGCAGCCGCTTGCACGCCAGGATCCGATCTGCGACTGACACAAGTGGGGATGAACAGCGGACGAACGCTCGTCATAGATGTGTTGAAAGAAATGGGCGCGGATGTTTCAGTCGAAAACCGCAGGGAACTGTGTGGCGAACCGGTAGCTGACCTGCACGTCAAAGGCACGAGGCGACTTTCCGGTGCCACCGTGCGCGGTGATCGGATAGCGGCCGGCATTGACGAAATTCCGGTGCTCGCATTGGCCGGGGCTCTGTGCGACGGAAATTTCTTGGTACGCGACGCACATGAGCTGCGCGTTAAAGAAAGCGATCGTCTGTCGGCTATTGTGCAAAACTTCCGGCGTGCGGGCGCCGACGTCGAAGAATATGAGGACGGGTTTCAAATTCACGGCAAAGCGGACCTCGCGGGCAATTCGCAATGGCAAACGCACGGCGATCACCGATTGGCGATGACGGGAATGCTGGCGTCATTGCTGTGCGATGGCGCCGTGCAAATCGACGACACTGATTGCGCCGCAGTATCGTATCCAGCTTTCGGAGCAGACTTGCGCCTTCTGGCTCTTACTTGATCTCGGCGATTACTCTGCACGTCTTTTACCCGCGAAATGAGGCTCAAACCGTCCACCCTTATCAGCCCAATCCATCAGTTCATTCGTCGGAAGAGAAGTTTGATGATCGGCATTTTCCTTTAGCTGCGTGGCTATGCTCTTACAGTCGTCGAATGCTTTTTTTCGACCGGCCGCCAGGAATCTGTCTGCAAGCATCAAAAAACGGTTGTGATAATCATAATCCTGCTTGGAAGAAGCTGTGCTCAACAAATATTCGCCAAGTCGATGCGCGCAATCTAGTGCCTCGTCCAGGTTGCCGACACGTTTGGACAGTAATGTCTCGACCAGGTAGAACATGCCATCGGCATAATGATGGTCGAACCCGATTTGTCCGCGCGCTCGTTTTTCTTGCTCCATCAGAGCAATGAGATGGCGCGCGCATCTCTCACTGGACTCCAGATCGCCGCAATTGTAAGACAACACAGCCAATCGCCAGAAGTAGAATTTGCGAAGTTCAGGATCGTCGGCAAACGCTCGCTCATTCCGTTCGAGCAATTGTTTTCCTTCGCGGTAAAATTCAACACTGTCGCGTGGCGTTGTTCGTTCGTCATTGGCTTTATCCCATAGACTATTGATGTCCCGCACAATGCTGTAGGGATCAACACGCCCGGATTGTTGCCTGGAGACGTACGGTACAGGCAGCGAACTCACGTTGGCCGCAAATAGCATCCCCGCAGCCAGCAGCGCACAGAATGTAAGTGCGGCTAAAAGCAATTTTGTCGGAACTACCGCTGGTCGAGTCGTGCGTTTAGGTTGCCACTCCCTTGGTTTACGCAGAGCGTCGGCCAATTCCTCAGCAGATTGAGGACGATGCTGCGGATCTTTCGCCAACGCCGAAAAAACGATAGCGGACAAAACCGGATCGTCACATGGCGGTTGTGACAATTGCTGATCCAGATGCTTCGCCATCAGCGCGTAAGCAGACGCTCCCTCGAACGGAACTCGACCACTGAGGACCTCGTACATCAAGCAGCCCATGGAGTAAATATCCGCGCGAGCATCGAGAGGTTCGCCGCGGCATTGTTCGGGACTCATGTAGCTCACGGTGCCGAACAATTCGCCGGTTTGCGTTAGGGTCTGCACCTGTTTACCGGCCTGCGACAGAATTTTTGCTATGCCGAAGTCCACTAGTTTCACCGTGGCATTGCTATTCACAAGCATAATATTGCGTGGTTTTAGATCGCGATGAATAACTCCTTTCGAGTGGGCGTAGGAGAGCGCGTCTAAAATTTGCAAGAACAAACCGATTTTGTATTCGACGCCGAGGTTCGCGTTGTCACGAATCAGATCAGCGAGCGTGGTGCCCTCGAGCAATTCCATTATCACGTACGGTTGGTCGTTAAACTTTCCCAACCCAAAGACACTGACGATGTTGGGGTGAGAAAGCGTAGCCACCGCGACTGCTTCTCGCTGAAAACGTTTCAGCGCGCCGTCATCGCCTTGCAGGCGGCTTGTAAGCATTTTGATCGCGACAAGGCGATCCATGCGTAAGTCTTTGGCCTGGTAGACGACGGCCATTCCGCCGCGTCCGATCAGAGACTGTATCTCGAACTGTTCATCCAAAATGGTGCCGGGCGGAAGCTCGCCGCCGACGATGGACGGACTTCTGGACGCCGATTGTGTGCGGGCCGACGGTAGCTCTGAAGTCATTTTGCCGCCGAGAGTAATGCCGTATTTGGATATACCCGACTTGTGACAAATGCCAGCGGGCTTCGGCCCGCCGCGAGGGATGAAACCACAAATCAGCGCGGGCGGCGTTTGGCAGGCTGGGCTTTGGACGGTTTGCCGTTGCGTGGCGGCTTAACCTTCGCCGACGTCTCGCGCCTGGTGACAGTTATCGTTGTCGGGGACGTATCCTTGCCGTTTTTCATTAACGGCAACAAGCTGCCTGGAGTCTTCCGTTTGGGCAGTGTCCTCAATCCTTTGCCGAGCGCCTTATAGCCTTTCGAAGCAACCTTGAAGTCCGCGTCGCTGACTTCGATGATATCCAACGGCTCGCGACAATATACCGAGAAATGGCACGCCGCCTCGAGCGCCAGGCGGACTAACTCGTAGCCATCGTGAACAGAGTCGTAAACTGAATACAATGCGCCCAGCGAGTAGTCGGCGCCGGCTCCTTTGGCGGCATACTGTGGATATTCACTGACGCTGAGATTGTTGGAGATGCCGAATATGCTTCGTGGCGTAACTATGAAAAAGACGTTGTAAACGCCCGCGTAGGTATCTTTTCCGGTGTCAACCAGAGTGTATGATTTGCGCAACTCGGCGTACAGCTCGAGGAAAAACGAGAATACATCCGCCCTCGTGCGAAACGGGTTGTCCATCATTTTGTGATTAGTGGCAACCAGGTGCTCCAAAACGTTATCCAGCAGCGTATACCCGCTAGTCGCCAGATAAGCGTTTTTCAGCTTCATGATTTTTTGACCACCTACCAGATCGGTGTGGTACTCATTGCCGAAAGTCGTGATCCTGTCAGCTCCCAGAAAAACACGACCGTTCTTCTTCACTGCCACTAAAACTGTCATGCCGGGTCGCCTCCAAAAAAATGTCGTATATCCACGCCGAAGTTGTTGTAGCGGCACCGAATAACGCCTAAACTAAGAGTACCCCGAATGGTCGAAAGACAACAACACTTCCGCGAGACTGTGGCAAGTAGATTATTAAGCTCAAGAGGGAGCACTGCAATGCAGCCAGCCAAAGTTCTGACAACCATGGTCACAATCATTGGCATCGCTACACCGTGTTTGGCTCAGGGAGCTTATTACGATCAAGGGCAAGGGCAAGGGCCGCCGCAGCAGGGGCAGCAATATGCTCCGCCGCCTCAATACGCACCTGCCGGCGCCGGCTATCCTCCCCAAGGCTATCCGCAAGGCGCCCAGGGCTATCTACCGCAACGCTATCCTCAACCCGGTCAGGGGTATCAGCCTGCGCCGGGTGCGATGATCAGTCAGCCGCCTGCAGTCCAAGGCGGCAATCAAATCGCGCCGGCGGGCGCCAAAGGCGCCATGTCGGTGGCGCAATGGTTCCATTCGTACGATCAGATCCGCCACCAGGCACAAATGTCGCCGGCAGAGCGCCAACGAGCTGACGCGCTCCTGTCGCGCGGACTCTCTATGCTAATGCCGGGCGACGAGAAAATCGCAACCAAAAATCTACTGACCAGTATGGTGCTTCGCTATCAAAAAGCATGCCAGCAACTGAAAGCACTGCCTCAGCTCAATCAAACGACGGCACTGCACCACGCCTACTACAATTATTTTGCTACGGCAGGACAATTGTTTTCAGACTATCTCCGCGTGCAGGACAACTTGCTTACCACTGACGCGGCCACCGGACAGCCGCTTGCCACCAGCTTGATCCAACGCAAACAAATGCTGGAGGCATTCGAGCATGAGTGCAAACAGATGGATACACAAACTCGCGGGCAATACGGGATTGCGGCATATCCTTGGTGAAGGAGCGGGCTAAAGCCCGCCGGTACCATGGTTCGCGAACGACTAGAGCGGAACGTCGGGCGTGCAGCGGTAGAGTTTCAACAGCGTGTTGATGTCGCGGTCGGATAGGCGCGAGTGCTCGTCGGTGACGGCGTACATCATGTCATTGACGTTCTGGCTGTGTCCGAGCAGTCCTAGCGCGTGTCCAAGCTCGTGAGTCACCACATTCTGCAATAGTCTGTAGCGTATAGTGGGGCTCTTGCTCATAATCAAATCAAGATTCAGTTCAATCACTTGCGGCGGCACGGAATATCCTGCTCCGGAGTCCGGCGTGCTCATCGGCACAGGCACCCCCGCCAGGGTAAACAGCGCCGAATTGCCCTTGCCCGCTTCGGTAAATTTGGTGATCGTGTGCGCGCCGATAACCCGGCCTGTAGCGTCGCGGTCTATGCCAAGCCGCTTCCAGACAACTTGAATGCGCGCCTTAGCGGCATCATCGACTCGAACGAAATGAATCGTGCCACCGGTGCGATCTTCCCATGTTTCGAAACCACGCTCGACGGAAGACATAAAATTACGGTCGGGAAAGTTATTTATGAGCACCGGGATCGGCGTGGATGCGAAATGAAAAACTTTATTGTTGCCCGCCTGGATTACTTGAGAAAGATAGTCCGCCTCAGGATCACCTGGCTGGTCCGGCGGCTCGATGCGCAAAAAGTTTGGCGGAATAGCGTTGAGCAAAGGCAAACTGTCGGCAAGCGATGCCGGTGAATTGAGGGCGGCAACGGTCTCATCGAAGGGCAGTTGTTCACTGATGCCCGGCTCCAACACCTGCCTCAACCGAGCCACGCGCTCGACTAAGGCTCCGTACTGCACGGCACCCAGAGACTTTTGCTCGAGGGTCTCGATTCGTGTGGGCAATGGCGACAACGGATCAGCCTGAATGCCGGCGAGACGTTCGAGGTGATCCAGCATCTGCACCATTGTTTGCGAAGGAGGTTGAGTATCCGCAAGCGTCGGCTGCCCGGCCAAAACCAGGATATTCAGGAGGATCCCAGCGGATATAGCAAGGCGTTTGCCACCGCATATGGTTATAGCCATCCGCTTGTGTTTAGCCATGTGCGCCGCAATTAAGGTTCCTGTTCATTATTCTTATGCTAACGTAGAAGTGGGCCTTCGGGCAGTGGTTCGAGGATTCGGGCTGAAAGACATGGATCAGCGCTTAAAAGAATTGGCTGAAATGCGCTATCGAACCCCGATGTTTCTCCAAACTCTTTTTGAGCTGGCCGTCGAAGAACAGTGGTTCGATCTCCAGCACATGGTACAACATGATATGGCCAAAGCCATCCTTGCCGATTATTCCCTGGAGCAAGGGCAGGATTACCTCAATCAGAAAATTTATCTGACCCATTGGGAAGATGTTATCGAAGTGGGCTGGTCGGCATTTTGCGCACACACCGGCTTGTCCCGGGAGAAAGTCAACGAGCGCCTGGCGCATTTGCACAACCGGTAAATCGATGATCGGTACCAGCGGGCGAAAGCACCGGTACCAAGCGTTCGTTACTTCAACACATCGGGATACCGCACCACGATGGCGATGCCGCCGGGGAATTTGCCGTCGTTATTCGTCTGCGCCGGAATTGCCGAAGCCAGCGACCACACCCCTGGATTGTTGGCGGTGAATTCCACATCGTAGCGATCGCCTGGCTGTACGGCCAGACTGTCGCGAGTGACGTGCGGCTCCAAAGAATCCGAGCCGTTGCAGGAGACGACTTCGAAGCGATGTCCGGTTAAATAAAGTGGGCAAACGGCATCGCAAGAGTTGATAATGCGCAGCCGAATGCGCTCTCCTTGCCGCACTTCAATGGGCGGGATGGCCGGCGCACTTTTGCCGTTGACGATAAAATACGTTCGGTTCGCCGCATTGATGCGCCCGAGAATCAAGACGACATCGCGCTCGTACGTTTTGGGCGCATTCACAGGCTCGCTGATTATGGCTCCGTACATGCCTCTGCCCATTTGGTCGGCGTGCACCACCTGCGGGTGATACCAGTATGTTCCCGCCGGCGGCGCGATAAATTGAAACGCGTACGTCTGCCCGGGAGCAACCAATCCCGCATCACGCCGCGGCAAACCGCTGACCGCATGCGGCAGCACCATGCCGTGAAACGTCAGGCTGGTCGGATATTTCAATTGGTTATGCAGCACCACACGCACTGGTTGATTTTCCACGACACGAATTACCGGTCCGGGAAGCGAGCCGTTGTAGGTAAGACAGTTAGCACCCAACCCAGGCAGGATCTCCCACGAATCTTCTTTGGCGATCAGGTGAACTTCCTGGATGGCGGCAGAATGGGCAGCCCGGTTGCGAAGTTGGTCCATACCCGATTGCGCATCGTGAATGGTCGACTTGATGTCGTTCATTTCCTTACGCATGTCATTCAGCTCGTCTTTCTCTTGAGCCTGCTGAGTCATGAGGTCGGCAGCATCATCTATGGTGGCACCACGAAGAGTCTGCGAGCTGAAACAGACCATAAGCGCCAGCGAAATCGGCAACCACGGATTGTTTTTCATGTTGCTAGTCTCGCTGCCGTTTTACAACCGCTACCGAGCAATGGGCATTCATCGCTACTTTGTGCGAAACGCTTCCCAAAAGGAAATCAGCTACAGAGCCATGACCGTGCGCTCCCAGCACAATAAGATCGGCCGAAATATCCGCGGCCATCTTGAGCAAGCCGGTTGCCGGATCACCTTCGATCAAGCAGCAATCGACCTTTTTAATGTTATGGTCGTACAAAATCTTTTCAGCAGTCGCCAGGTAAGTTTCTCCGGCCATCAATAAGTTTTGCTCGATGGACGCGACGAATTCCACGGGACTGAGAAACTTGACCGGCTCGGCCACATCCACTGAATGAACCACCGTCACTTTCGCTTGCGCACCGGCGACCCTGAATATTTTCGCTGCGCCTTCAATGGCAATCCGGGCATTTTCAGAACCGTCGTAGCCGATCAATACATTGGACAGGCGGTCGGTGGCATTGCTGCTGGGGCGCCCGACCAGGATCGGACAAGGGGCGTGATCCAACAGCCGCCCTGTCACGCTGCCGGAAAGGAGGCGCTCGGACAGGGGATGCTGCCCGGGCGCCACCACGATCAAGTCATGTCCCTCATCGGCAGCCACCGCGGCGATGGTGGCTGCCACCGTGCCGCTGGCTACTTCAATGGATATCGATTGGCAGTGGGGTTTGAGTTTTTGCAAAAACTCAGACAGATGTTCTCGCGCCTTAGACTCCAGCTTCTTTTCCCAATCATCGACAAATGACCCGGAGGTCTTGATGACGTTTTCATAAGCCGGCAGGAGCTCGCGAACGTACAACAAATGCACGCTGTGTTGCGACAAATCGCAAAGAGCGTTCAGTAAATCGATGGTCGGTTCGATCGGATGAACGAGATCGACGGGCAGCAGTATTTTCATTGTGTTTCCATTTAGTAAAAGGCCGAGCCTATTTTAGCTCAGGCGCCCTGGAGAGTCCCCGGCACACCGCTCTGCACATCAACTGTAAAGGCAGTTGGGATGCCATGTGGCAGCAGCGGTTGTCAATCCACCACAATGTTGGACTGGTTTTCTGTTGTCGAGGTGACTCTTGATCGATCGTTACACCCGTCCAGAGATGGGCGCAATTTGGTCCGATCATTCGAAATTTAGCGCCTGGTTGGATGTCGAGATTGCCGTTTGCGAGGCGCATTGCGAGTTGGGCAAGATTCCGCCCGAGGCGGTAGCCGACATCAAGGCGAAAGCCGGCTTTGATGTTCAACGCGTGAAAGAAATCGAAGAAGAAGTCAAACACGACGTCATCGCGTTTTTGACCAGCGTCGCCGAGCACGTCGGGGACAATTCGCGTTTTGTCCACCTCGGGCTGACCAGCTCCGACGTCATTGACACCGCACTTGCCCTGCAAGTCCGCGAGGCAAGCAATATCATCAAACGCGATTTGCAGGAATTGCATGATGCCATTCTCGAGCTGGCGCGCAAACACAAGCACACAATTACAGTCGGCCGCTCCCATGGGATTCATGCCGAGCCGACGACGTTCGGTTTGAAAATGGCAGTCTGGCTGGAAGAAGTTCGGCGCCATCAGATTCGCTTTGAACAAGCCGTAGACATGATGATGGTCGGACAATTCTCCGGCGCCGTTGGAACCTATTCGAATATCGACCCTGAAGTAGAGCGGCTGACCTGCCAGAGGCTGGGGCTTAAACCGGCACCGGTCTCGACTCAAATTATCCAGCGCGACCGCCACGCGCAATTCATTTGCGCGCTGGCGCAAATCGGATGCAGCCTGGATAAATTTGCCACCGAGATCAGGCACCTGCAGCGCACCGATGTGCTGGAAGCGGAAGAGCCGTTCACGGCCGGACAGAAAGGCTCATCGGCAATGCCGCACAAGCGCAATCCGGTAGGCAGCGAGAACATTTGCGGATTGGCTCGGCTGCTGCGAGGCAATGCGTTGGTGGCAATGGAAAACGTGGCCTTGTGGCACGAGCGCGACATCAGCCATAGTTCGGCCGAGCGCGTGATTTTTCCGGACTCGACCATTTTGCTCGATTACATGCTTGTGCGTTTCACGAAGATCATCAAAAATCTCGTCGTTTATCCGGAGAACATGCAACGAAACATGGATGTCTTCGGCGGCGTAATTTTCTCGCAAGCGGTGCTGCTCAAACTCGTGGACAAAGGCATGAGTCGCGAAGAGGCGTACAGGCTGGTACAAAGAAACGCGCACAGCGCCTGGAATACATCGGACGGCAATTTCAAACAAAATTTGCTCAAGGATCCAGATGTAAAAGCGAAATTATCAGACGCGGAGATCAACGAAATTTTCCACGCCGATACGTACCTGCGCAATGTAGACACCGTCTTCGCTCGCGTCGGCATTTGAGGAAGCACAGACAATGATTGACACCAAGGAAAAATTAGCAGGGCTCCTGATTCCGGCGTTCGCTTTGCGGCGTCAATCGGGCGGTGACCTCGGCATCGGCGACACCCAGGCAATAAAAGAAGCAATTGACTTTTGCGCTCGCAACAACACGGCCGTGCTGCAGTTGCTGCCGATAAACGAAACGGGCGGCGACAACAGCCCCTACAATGCCATCAGCTCGATCGCGCTCGATCCGGTGCTTCTCACGATCGCTCCTTCTGTTCCGGGATTGACGGCGGATAATCTAAACAAGCTTTCGACACCGGAGATGGTCTTGCAACTGAGCTCAGGGCCCGTCAATTATCCGGTGGTGAAAAAACTGAAGCTGGCTCTGCTGCGCACTGCCTGCAATGCCTTCTTGCAAACCGATTCGAGATCGCCCCAGCGCAGCGAGTTCGAGACCTTTAAAAAACAACAGCAGTCGTGGCTGGCTAACTATTCGTTGTTTCGCACGCTGGTCGACGTCAATGGCGGCAACACATCATGGCCGCAATGGCCGGAGGCTCACCGCTGTGCCGAGTCGGCGCAGCAGTGGGTTGACAAACAAACCAACAGCAAGCAACTGAAGGCGGACAAAGAATTCTATTGTTTCGTGCAATGGGTGGCAAGTCGGCAATGGGCGGATGTGCGGGTTCACGCCGATGCCCATGGCGTGCGGCTAATGGGGGACATTCCCTTCGGTGTCAGCCGGTACAGCGCCGATGTTTGGGCAAATCAAAAGCTCTTCGATCTGGATTGGTCGGGTGGAGCACCGCCGGAGAAGTTCTTCCAATCCGACCCATTCACTGCAAAGTGGGGCCAAAACTGGGGACTGCCGCTCTACCGTTGGGATGAGCACAAAGCTGAAAATTTCCAGTGGTGGCATCAACGCGTGCGCAAGTGTGTGGAAATTTTTCACTACTTCCGCATCGATCACGTGCTCGGCTTCTTCCGAATTTACAGCTTTCCATGGCAACCGGAACGCAATGGCGAGTTTGTCGAACTGAACGAAGAGCAAGCGGCTGCCAAAAGCGGAGGCCGCCTGCCGCAATTTATGCCGCGTTCGGACGAGCGACCCGAGGATGCGCAGAAAAACGCCGCCGAGGGCAAGGCGCTTTTGAAAATGATTTTGGACGCTTCCGGCAAAGCGGGGGTGGTGGCGGAAGACCTGGGCATGGTGCCTGACTATGTCCGACCGATCCTGCAAGAGCTGGGCATACCGGGCTTTACAATTCCATTTTGGGAACGCGAAGACAATCGCGAGCTGAAAAAAGGCACCGCCTTGCCGGTGCTCAGCCTGGCAACTTATGCGACACACGACCACCAACCGCTGGTGGTGCTTTATAGAGAGATGGTGCAACGCTGGCATGGTCCGGAAGGCCATGACGGCTGGCTGGAAATGCAGCGCCTGATGCGTTTTCTGAGCCTGGACGAAAATAATCCCCCCGGAGAATACAGCCCGGAATTGCATCGGGCGTTCTTAAAATCACTGCTCGAAACGCCGTGCTGGCTTGTGGTTTTAATGATCACCGAACTGCTGTCCACACAAGAACGCTTTAATCAACCAGGCACGAGCGGCGAATCCAACTGGAGTCGCAGACTCGATCACAGCCTGGATTGGTACGAAAAAAACGAACCATTTTCCGACCGGGTCGCCATGTTCAGGCAGCTCGTTAAGGAAACCAGAAGGTTACCTCTGGCCGGACAGGTGGGTACAATCAGATAGAGTACATCTGTTAATACAGGACATCTGTCGGAAGGTTGAAATGATCCCTGCATATCTGATCAGAGCCGGCATTGCCTACGTTCGCAACTCGGAAGAGCATAAGGGCTCCAACCCTTACAGCCGATGCGAAGAGGCAGTTAAAGTGTGCAAGGAGCTCTGGGAACAACAAGTCGGACAAGCCGATCTGTTCCTCGTCGAGCCTGCCACCGTCTGCGCGTATTGGGCCGAGTTTTTCCATGCGACGGACACGTTGCCGGACGAGCAGGAGTGGCGCGAGGGCCTCCTGAAGCGGTCCAACCAGTATGATTCGTTCGACGACTGGCAAGAATGGTTCAAGCAAGAGTACGCAAAAGTCTACAAGGACGACATGATTTGGATGGGCGTGTTGACCACGTCTTGGGCGCACACCCACCAGTACGAAGTCGTTTACTCAGACGATGCCTGGGAATTTCGTCCGGCGACATCTTATCTGCCTACCTCGGAAATTTGGCGGCTCGAGCCACATCTCGATACCGTATCCGAAATCCTGCAGGAAGTTTGGCTGGAGGAAATCGAGGCTTACGAAAAACTCGGATTCAAGATTGAAGAAAGCCGCATGCCCTATCTGGGCAAACCGGAGTGTCTGGGCTTCGACACGCGCAAGATTATGGTGGTCTGGCCCGCACGTGCCAAGCGCGATCGTTATCAGATCGAGCTTGGCGAGATGATGGCCGATGTCGTGGTGCCGGCCGGAGCCGATTGGTATCGAGCGCCCGATAATGTGATTTTCGCCGACAATATTATCGATGCCACGGCGCTTATCAACCGGGCGCGTTTTGTACTGGCGAGCCGGCGCCGGCTGCTCGAGCTGATGGTGGATACCGACGACAACCAGGCCCGCATTCAGGCGACGGCCGAAGGATGGTTGGTGCCGGAGTTGGAGACGTCGCTGACGTAGCTCGCCATGCATCCCTGACAGGCATCGAATTCTGCGTGAATCCATACGCCAGATAGGTATATCCGCCTGAGGCATAAAAAAGGACGAAATTGTATCCGCAACACGGATGACTGGACTTAGATAGCCGGAATCTACTTCAGTGGGCGCTTCAACTGACTGCCGTGGCGTGGATAGCGCGGCGGGGTGGGCTGGCTTTTTTCTACGGCGACGATGACAAGATCACGTCCGGTGGCCTGGGTATCCGCAGACTCGAGCGCCGGCGGCTTGCCTCCTAAAATCCGCATGGTGCCTTCGGCGCCGCCCATTTCTTCTTGCGCTTGCCGCCGCGATTTTTGGGCCAACAGCCAGCCTCCCTTCTTGAGAAAAGGCAGGCACAGCTCCGCCACTAGATCCAGAGTGCCGACCGCACGAGCAGTCGCAAAGTCGAACGAATGGCGCAAATCGGCTTGATGAGCCAATTCTTCGGCCCGCCCGGTATGAACGACCACGCGGTCTTGCAAGCACAACGCATCCTGTGCTTCTGATAAAAAGCGAGTTTTCTTGCCGACTGAATCGACCAGGTGCGTTTGCAAGTTCGGAACTAAAATAGCCAGGATCAAGCCTGGAAAGCCGGCTCCCGAGCCGATGTCGATCAAGCGCGCGGGCTCTTTTTTTCGCTGCATGATGAGGGGAACCAACGTCATCGCGTCGATTACATGCTCGCGCACCACTGTTTGCGGGTCTGCTTTCGAGACAAGATTCGTATGCTCGTTGTAGGTTTGCAATTGCCGAAGCAAATGCTCCATCAGTGCAAGCTGATCTTCGGAGATATTGATGCCGAGCCGTTGCGCAGCACTTTCCAAATCTACTCGAACATTCACGGCCCTATTTGCTTTCAGCGTGCGAAGCGTTGGTAGTTTGGATCAGATCGATAAAAAACTTTTGGCAGAGCGAAACGATTGCCGGTCCGTCCATCGGATATCCATCGAGCATCCAGCGGGTCTTTCGCGTTGCCGGATCCATGTCCGCGATCAATTGTTTGCTGGGAGTCAGTCCCAGCTCGTGCAATTTCACGCTGCCGGTTATGAACTCACCCATCGGCATCTGAATGAAATCGACAATCCCATTCATGCCTCGGATGCCATACATGTATCCAAGCCGCATGAAGGTGAAATAGGCAACTTCGTCCGGCTCGCCCTCAGGATCGGCTCCTGATTTCGAATGCTTATAAAGCTTGCTTGTCTCCACCCTCAAGTTGGCGAACATACAGTGTTTGTTGAATTCTTCAGAGGCGCCGCTGATCACCACGTGCAATTTTTCGACGAAAGGACAAGTGGCTAAGGCAAGAATTCGGCGGTCTTCGCGCTCGCGTTTTTTCTGTTCTTGGCGGTCGATTTCTTGCTGGTTAGTTTGGTCAGCCAGCTGTTTGACCCAGGAAAAATCCACAAAAGCTTCCTTTCATTAAATCGTCAAATCGCCACCGGCGCGGTCTTTTCCGGTGATTGCCGCCCATCCCCGTCATAATACCAGAGGTCTCTAGCCGTTCTCGCATGTTCCTTGCCACTTCTGACAACAGATCAAACGAGGATCCGGTTCCGATTAACACTTCTATAGGCCGTTTAACATATGAGACGGAAGGCATAATCTAACTAGACGTGGTGTAATACCGGAGCAGCTCGCGGAAGCTATGAGCCCCAACGGGGAGCCTTTAACGAAACGTGCGCTTGTTGTTTTTCGCAGCAACAAAGAGCGACGCGACATTGAGCGCAAGCTTCTGGCGGCTGCGTTCAAACTGAGTTTCGAAAAAGGCGACACCGACGGAGCGGCTCTCGCGCACAAAGGGCTGTGCTCCATTTTGCAATCGCAGCTTTACGACGACGGCGATGGCTCGAGCGGGGCAGTGATTCCGTCCTCGGTCTGGAAATCGCAACGCAAGGAGGCCCCCAGCGAATTCGCCGTGATCGAAGAGGCGCCGGTTGTTGCTCAAGCCCCCGAAGTTACTCAAGAGGCCGTTGTCGCGGAAGAGCCCGCGGTTGCTCAAGTGCCGGAAGCCGCTGCCGATGCCGATTCCGTCTCGGTGACTCCGGCACCGGACTGCGTCGAAGCTCCTAGCGTTTGCATCGCACCACCTGTCGAATCCACCGAGAATGGACAACAAATCGACGCCTCGCCTTCTTCCGGCACAGCAGCAGAAGCCA
>DATNQY010000146.1:0-46738 GCA_036703785.1 Candidatus Obscuribacterales bacterium | reverse complement strand
CGCTCCTCGGGTGTTTAACGGGCGCGACGGTCGCAGCCATCGTTCATGTGGACAATGGGCCGCGCACCAACGCGAAAGTTGTTGAAGGCTCGGTGACAGGTGGCGTGGTGGCATTGTCTATCTCACCAACTGATGCCGTCTCCGTGCAAGCCATAGAAAAGGTGATCTAGAAAAGCCCTTCAGAACGCCCGAAACGCCGAAGCGCCCAGCCCGTGCGCCTTTTGGCGTTTTCGATCCCTCACTTTTTCCTCGTTTTTTCGGCGAAAAACGGTCCATTATCAGACTTTCGGCCGATCTCTTGGACGTTGTCGAGTAGTGATACCGCATATGGTATAGCCACCGCATATAGTACCGACACCATATGCGGTATCAACACCATATGTGGTATTAGCACTGTATGCGGTATTAGCACCATATGTGGTGGCTATACATCTTCGCGCCTTCTCGATATCCGTATTGTCGACAAGTTGATATCAAAACCCGATCGATCGCATATAGCAGCCCGGCGGCGCTGCTACCCCCAGTACCGTCGCACGATCGAGGCATAAACGGCGCGCGGCTCTTTGCCCGTCACCTCTTGCACTGCAGCCTCGAAGTTGCCTCCGTTTGATTTGGCTGTGTCGATGATTTTGCGGAAGCAGCGCATGTTTTGCCCCCTCAATAACTCCTCGACAAGAACGTTAGCAATCAGATATCCGTTTTCAACTCTATAAAATCCGTGACTCATCTGTTCGTACGTAGGGGCGGCACCGGTCAAAGCCGCTTTCCTCAAAAGCTCTGCTTGCAGGTCATACAGTTCGGGTCGGTACTGCCAACCGAAATAATCAGCCATTCCTTCATTTAGCCACTGGGGACAGTCAAATCCATATCGATCGCCATAGACAGTGTGGCAAAGCGCGTGCGAGTACTCGTGCAGCACTCTGGAATAGAGATCGTTGATGTTGTTAGCACCGACCACCGTTCCATTGGGATAGAACTTGCAGAACTCAACGATCTGCATGCCGCCCGTTCCACGATGCTTTTCCGGCAGAGGTTCTCCTATTCTCCAGGCATTGAAAAACTCATCGTAAGCAGCGCGTTGATCAAACAGGTAAAAATTGACTGCGGCCGCTTCGTTTCCGAATGCGGCGACGGCATGCTGCAAAAACTGCGGCATCTGCGCTGCTAAATGATCGCTCCACGCATTCTTGGCAGCATAGAAATTTATCGTGTAGCTTCCTTCGCTGTAGCTTCTCTGAAACGGCGGACACAATTGCTCCAGGGTGTGAATATGCGCGAGCATCGCCTGCGCACTTTGGGCTTGACGCGGGACAAGGTTGCCTGACCCCGCTTGCTGCAAGAGCGGTTTGGCTCGTTTAAAATCATGCCGCCTGAAATAACTTGCTCCCGCTATGAACAATGCACTTGGCTTTGTTTGCTCGACGGCCGGCAGCTCGTCGAATGCGGCGATTGCTTCAGCAAAGCGGCCGTCCGACCATGCCGTTGATACGTCTTGCATGGTGCTCGCAAGCATATCAGCCTGCACCGTCGCCCAGATCGCCAAGGCAAGAGACGGCACGCTGAGCCAATAGCGATATTTCGAAGCTGTCATCTTGCTGGTGGTATCCTGAACTTGCGCACTAATACTATCAGGACAATCACCTAACCATTCGACCAAAGCTAAATGAGTCGCGACGCTTACCGATACGCCCCATATTATTGCGAAGAGAACATCTGGCATCTCTGTCAGGAGGATGAGTTTCGACGTTTCCAGCGCAAGGTGATGATTATCTCGAACGAGCGACGAAGCTGCCCTCTGTGGAACCAGCGCGCGTGCATTGCGCCGGGCGAGCCCGTGTTCTGGGACTACCACGTTGCAATGCTATTCGAGAACGAAGGCTGGCAAGTTTATGATCTGGACACGTTGCTGTCCACGCCCACTCCGATGGTTCAATATCTTGAGTCTACGTTTGCAGGAGCCGACCTGCCCGCACAATTCCGTCCGATATTTCGCCTCATTGACGCAGACGAATTTGTGTCCGTATTCTCCTCAGACCGTTCCCACATGAAGGATGGCGATGGAAACTGGCTCGTTGCACCGCCGCCCTGGCGCCCAATTATTCGCAATCAACGTTCTAATCTCATGGACTTGATTGACATGCAAACCACATCATTCGGACAAACGATGGACTTGGCTCAGCTGGAAGCTGCTTTTGGGTACTAGTCAATCCAGCCGCCTGACGATCTCTTTAATTTGCCGAATATGCACCCGTTGATGCAAAGCGACAAACAATAACCAGTCGCGTGCGCTCAGGGCTCCGAACCACGGGTGGCTGTATTTTGCCGACGGGAAGCGCTCGGTATCGGTCGTGCGAAAGGTTTCCAACAGCGATTCGAGTTGTTTTTCGTATTCAGACAAAATTGCATCCGGCACCACATCCGGTGATGGTTTAACAGCGGCAGTGGATGCGATGCTGCGGGGCACTTTGCCATTCGACAGACTGATTACCACCCGCATCATTTGCTGATTCACAATGACGAGGTGCTGCACCGTCATCGCCACTGACCAGTAGCGCGAGCTGTCTTCCAGTCCTGGCAAGCGTGGCACCAATATCCGGCTGCTCAGTTTATCCGGCGATAATGAGCGGGCAATTTGCAAAATGGTTTTTGCCTGCTGCTCCATTTCAGCAAAAGCATGCTGCGGTGTCGTGGTGCCAAGGTACCAGGGAATCAAAATGAATCGCGCCACCGCCCACTCCACAGGGGGCAGTCCGGCGCCCGGCTCATCGAGCTTCGGTAGGCTGGTTTCATTCACGCCGATAAACAGCCCCCGCCGACAATTGCCACAATACTACAGTATGCAGCTCTAATGGGCGGCGGGTCCTTGTGAATCGTTGGCATGAGAGCTTTGCCAAGGCGACCTTGCTTTTGCCAATATTCGCGCCGGCGAGTCCATGAGACACTTCTCTATGGCTGCTTTCAATTGGTCATTAGTCATCGCCTGCACCTGACTCCAGTCCAGGCATAGACAGGCACCAAGAACGGCCGCAGCTTGCATCGATGCATTGATGCATGAATCCGAAAGCGACGATTGCTCGTTTTGCCAACAAATAAAAGGTATGCGTTTGAAGACCTCGTCGCGTTGCAGGTCCATCAAGAAATCGATCATTTTCGATTCATCAAAATCTAATTCGCAAACGATGAGGTCGATTGGCTCGCGTCTGAGAATATGCCGCGCTTCCTCGCCGGTGGTGGCACGATGGAGGTCGTGCTCCCCACTAAGCGCCTGGCTGAGCCGCTCTATTCCAGTTCTGACGTCGGCAAGGAGTATTCTAGCCATATGGTTCAAACGGAACTTTCTAATTGTTGAGGCTCGCACCCTTCCGCGATGCCGGGCTCAAGTTCGCCCAAACAAACAGCGGAAATAGGTTCTGAACCGTGGTCGCTCCAATTAGCAAAAACGTGGGTTGCCGATACAGCCGCCGGAACCGGCAGGCGGCACAAGGTGACTGGTTGAACTTTGGTCAAGGCCTGAAATCCGAATTCGTAACAGGCCGTCGTCACCAGCGTATCGGGCGGATACTTCTGCAGCTCGGCAATCAGTTCTTTTACCAGCATCGCCTCTCCAATGCTCAAACAAAGTACCCGGTTATAGAAGTAATTCTATACCATTTGTTTCCGCCTGCCCAGCCCGTTCCACAACGTTATGGCGATGATTTAAGGAACTGGGCCGTTGTTCCGATATAATTAAATCTATAATGGACCTTGCATGAAACAGAAGAGAAAACCACGTAAGGATACAGAGAGTCTTTCAGCCAACGTTGTGGCTCGCAGCGAACTGATGCTGGCCGTCACCAACATAATTCAAGAGAAAGGATGGACTCAGGCAGAGGCCGCCGATTTTCTGGGCGTGGGGCAACCGCGCATATCAGATGTCGTGCAAGGACGAGTCGAGCGTTTCAGTGTCGACATGTTGATGTCGTGGTTGCAAAAGTTAGGCAAAGACGTCACCGTTGTGGTGCGCGACAACGTTTTCTCCAGTGCAGACGTGGTTTCGCTCAAGTTGTATATTTGCGGCAAAGCAAGCGAAGCCTTGCTTTCCAACGTCGCCAGCCTTTTCGGTGGCGACAGCAACCGCTATGCGCTGACAGTAATAGATGTATTGCAGCACCCGCAGCTTGCTGCGTCCGAACAGATCAGCTCTACGCCTTGCCTGGTCAAAGAAAGTCCATTGCCACGCATAGTTTTGCACGGCGATATGTCGACCGCGTCCGTTCGATGGCAGCTGGCTGTATCTGAGCGGTTAGCCATCGACAATAGAACGAAGGCTCAGGATTTCAGACAAGCGGCGCAAGATAACCGCGATGACGAACTCAGCCAGCGCGAACGCCGAATGAAAGAAAGGGACTAGCGTTTACAGCCCGACAAGCTTGCCGCGAGACTTACCGGCTTGATCGTCCAGCTCGGTAGCGGGCAAAAATTGTCCATCCTTGGGATCGTAGCTGAAGATCATGCCTGTTTCCATTTTGTACATCCAGGCGTGAATGTTCAGATCACCCTTCGCCAGGCGAGCGGCCACACATGGGTGAGTTCGCAGATTCTCCACCTGAACAAGAACATTCTCTTGCGAAGCGATGTTCAACAAATCGTCCATTGGAAGATCGCCATAGTTTTCCGAAACGATTCGTTTCGTCGCTTCTGCATGCGAAAGAAATGCAGAGACCACTGGCATATTTTGCACTTGGTCGGGATTGAATAAAGCTCTCATCGCGCCGCACAAAGAGTGACCGCAAATGATCACGTCTTTTACACGCAAGCCTTCGACAGCGAACTCGATGGTGGCAGCTTCACCGCCATTACCTGAACCATGGGCCGGCACGATGTTGCCTGCATTTCGGAGGATGAACAACTCCCCAGGTCCTGTCTGCGTGATCATGTTTGGATTGATGCGCGAGTCTGAGCAGGCGATGAACAACGCTTCCGGCGCTTGTCCGTGAGCCAATCGTTCAAACAGAGCCTTTTGAGACTGGAATATGCGATGTTGGTACTCGTGTAGACCCGAAATCAGTTTTTTCACAAACGTCCTCCAGCGAACCCATGAGTGTACCAAGCAAACCGCACTTGACAATCGGGCGACATCAGGATGTATCTGCGTTTACAACAACTAACCGATTAAGATAGACTTGCGAATATACGAATCTTAGAAGATGCCTGCACAGCCGACTCTGTGCGCAGGACACACAGTGAAACACGCAAGCAAAGCCAAAACCGCCGTAGATAGGTCCAGACTAGCTGACTTCAAATCCGACTTTTTCAAAGCGTTGGCCAACCCTCTGCGCATTCGAATTTTGGACGAGTTGCGAGACGGTGAGCACACAGTTTCGGAATTGAAAGAGCGACTGGGAGTGGAAGCGACCAACCTATCCCAGCAACTAGCCATATTGCGGGCAAAAAACATGGTCGAGGGCCGTAAGCAAGGCAGCAACATTTTTTACAAATGCACAGATCCGGCCATTTTTGAACTGTTGGATGTGGCCAAAAAAATCTTCAACAACCAGCTGGTCGGCGTAAAGCGAATTCTTGAGTCTCTCTAACCGAGCCTTCCTATGAGGATGTCGTCACAAGGCTTCTGAGGTTCGCAAGTGCTGTGTTAGACTCTAAGCATATGCGAAGTTCTGCAACTCTTCATACTGTGAATTCAAAGACTTGTCGATAGAATCAATCGTCCTCTGCGCCGTTGCCGTATTTCTGGCGGGTAGCCTTGCTGCCTGCCTGATGGGCAGACCGCACGCAAAGGTTATGTCGGCGGTGTTTCTCCTCGGCAGTTTGCTTCTTTGTATCGGCGGGGCGTGCTGCTGGTCCAAAACGGTCGTGTTGGCGCTGCCTCAATGGCTCGCGTTGGGCTGGTTGCCGATCGATCTAAGATGCGACACGTTGTCGGCATTCTTCCTAACGCTACTCGGCGTGGTGTCGGCTGCTTGCGCGGTGTTCTCCGCCCAATACATTTCGCACCTGAGCGATCGAATATCCCCGCGTTTGTACTGGAATTGTCTTTTCATTTTCATGCTGGGGATGGTACTTGTTCTGCTTGCGGCAAACGCCCCCACTTTCGTCGTGGCTTGGGAATTGATGTCCCTATCATCTGCTGTACTGGTCGCTTCTGAGTACCAAAAACAGAAAGCGCAGACGTCAGCATTCATCTATCTGGTGGCAACGCGAATCGCCACAATCTTCCTTACTGCCGGTTTCCTATTGATGTTTTCCAAATTCCACGATATCTCTTTCACGTCGTGGAGTTTCTCATCACCATCAACCTGGTTGCCGGCAACACTGATACTTCTAGGCTTGATAATCAAGGCCGGCATCTGGCCCTTCCACATCTGGCTGCCTCATGCACATCCCGAGGCACCAAGTCCGGTATCAGCCTTGATGAGCGGTATCATGGTCAAGTTACCAGTCTATGCTGCTTTGCGGCTTTTTGTCTTCGGCGATTTGACGTGCCCGTGGCTTCCCTATCTTTTACTCACGCTTTCTGCCGTCTCGGTGTTCTGGGGCGTTCTGTTTGCGCTGAATCAGCGCGAGTTGAAGCGTTTACTTGCATATAGCACCGTTGAAAACATTGGGTTGATTTTCATTTCTTTGTCTGTCCTTCTGTTGGGCAGGAATGCGCAATTGGCCGTGATTGGCCGGCTCGCGCTGATGGCCGTGCTCATTCATGTGTTCTGTCATGCCCTGTTCAAATCGCTATTGTTTCTCTGCGCGGGATCCGTCGATTTTTCCGCACATACGAGAGATCTGTCTAAACTCGGCGGACTGGGCAAGAGAATGCCCGTGACCTTCGCCACATTTGCGGTAGGCAGCGCGGCTATCTGTGCCTTACCGCCATTGAACGGTTTTGCAAGCAAGTGGTCTATCTATCAAGCTCTGCTCAACTGTTCCTTCGGGTTGCCGGATATAGTCAGCCGAGCTATCTGCCTTGGACTTATCGGTTTGCTCGGTGGAGTGGGCGCGCTTGCCGTTGCCTCATTTGTGAAGGCACTCGGACTGACGTTTCTCGGTAAACCAAGATCGGCGCAGGTCTCTGCCGCGCGCGAGGTGCCACTGTCCATGCAGTTGCCTCAGCTGGCGTTGGCAGTAGCATGCTTTCTTACCGGCGCCTTCGCACCATATTTGGTGACTCTTCTGGATCCGATTTCCCTGGCCGTCGGATTAGGACGAATGCCCTCAGCGGCGTTCGCGTCGATTCCCCTGGCACAGGTGGCTCTGGTGTCGGCTTCATTAATCGGAGTAATTTATCTTGTCGCCTTTCGGCGCCCACCAGCGCGATTCGAGACATGGGATTGCGGATTCGGCACAACCACTTTACGCAGCCAGGTTTCCGCCGACAGCTTTGCCCAGCCAATCGCCCGCATCTTTACGCCTGTACTTCAATATCACCTCACCGTCGATATCTCCGGACATGACAGACGGCACTTTCCAGAAAAAATTATCGTAGAACCATCGATGGTATCGCTCTTGGAGACACGCGTGTACGGACCCCTCGCCTGGCTAATCCAAAGGTGTTCTCAACTCGTCGCCAAACTTCAAACAGGAAGCATACACCTTTATCTTTCCTACGTATGTATTGCGCTCATTGTCTTACTTGCATTGGGGGCTCGCTTATGAGACCTGCGAATCCGGTGGCAAAATGCAAGAACAGATAATTAATATTGTTGTCTCCGTTTTGTCCATTTTGATCGTGCCACCATTGTTGATTGGCACGATTCGCAAAACGAAAGCCAGGTTACAGAATCGAATTGGTGCGCCTCTGTGGCAACCATTCATCGACATGACCAAGCTCTTCCGTAAAGACGAAACCATTAGCAAAACAGCCTCTTGGGCTTTTCGTTTTTCAGCCGCCACCGCGATGGCAATTTCCGTGTACTTGGCTGTCACCTCACCGTGGACGGCGCCGCAATTGAGGCTCGGGCCCTGCGATTTGTTCTTGTTTCTATATCTTCTGGCGGCGTTTCGCTTTCTGACACTTTTGCTTGCTCTTGACACTTCTTCGCCATTCGGTACGTTCGCAGCGAGCCGCGAAGCAACACTTTCATTCCTGGTCGAACCGGCAGCTGTGCTCAGCCTCGCTGCATTGGCGGTGGCTGCTCATACCTCGGATCTCAATCTGATTTTTGGAGCCGGCGCTCCGCACAATGGCATGTTGTGGGTGATTTCGGGCTCCGCATTCTTGCTCGCCGGCTTGGTCGATTTGTCGCGGATGCCAATTGATGATCCAACTACTCACCTTGAGCTGACAATGGTGCATGAGGCTTTGATTTTGGAAGCTTCGGGCAAGAACCTGGCATTGCTGGAGGGCGCAACTTGGCTGAAGTTTGCTGTTTTGCTCGGCGTTTCGGCACAATGCTTTCTACATGCATTTCCTCGCCTGTACGCAAATGGATCGGTGGTCGAGGCCGCCGCCAGCATAACAATGCTTCTGTTGCTTGCAGTGTCATTAGGCACCTTTGAGTCGCTGACGGTGAAACTGCACTGGCGAAAGGCTCCTGAATTCATAGCCTATGCACTGACGCTGGCGTTCATCGCCTCGATTGTCGCGCTAGGGGCCGGTGCCGTATGACGCTCACCCCGATAGATTCGATAGCCCTGTTAATCGCGCTTAGCGCAGTGTTGATGGTGGGCTCTACACATCTTCGCGTCAATCTCTGGTTGTTTTCTGTGCAAACCACCTTGCTATCGCTGGTTACTGCACTTTATTCAGCCAAATGGTCCGACTTCAACCTGCTGGTCGTAGCTATCTTGCTATTCTCGGTCAAAGCGATATCTGTGCCCCGTTTTCTCGCTTTTATTATCCGTAAAATCAACGTGCAACGCGACAGCGGAACACTGGTTCCTACACCCATTGCCATGCACCTGTGCATCGGATTCATGGTTGTAAGCTACCTGCTTGCACAACAACTTCCAACGCCGCCAGGAGATCCGGTGGCATGGCCAACCGCCACGGCGGCGATCTCGCTCGTCTGCACCGGACTGGTTTTAATGCTTACTCGAAGGGTCGCATTGAGTCAGATCGTCGGATTCCTGGTCATGGAAAATGGCATCTACCTATTCGGACTTGGGCAAACACGCGGCATGCCACTGCTCATCGAAATGGGAATTATGCTTGACGTTTTGACTGGGGTAATGATCGCGGGATTGATTGTCTTCCGAATTAAGAAGAATTTCGAGCACATAGATGTCACCAGGCTTGCGGAGTTGAAGGAATGAACTTGCAACTGCTGCTGCAATTTCTGACCGTGCCATTGGCGCTAATTAGCGTGATTTGGCTCGTCCGCAATGATAGCTGGATGACGCGCATATCTGCGGTTTTGTTTTGGCTGCAAGTAGCGATTGTGACCGCCAATGTTCTACCCGTAGCGCTTGGAACACAACCGGAACTTATACTAAGCGGTGATTTGCGCGCGGATCGGCTCGGTTCGATGTTCATTATTCTCACCCAGGTGATCGCTGCCAGTTCGATGACTCATGCCGTGATTTTCTTTAAATTCGACGAGCCTGATGAACCGAGCACTGCGCAGAGATTGCGCTTCTTTTATACATGCGCGACATTGTTTCTGCTGGCAATGACATCGGTCTTTTTCTGCAATAACCTCGGACTTATGTGGATCAGCGTCGAGGCGACAACGCTGTGCTCGGCGCCGCTGGTATATTTCCACAGAGGTAAACACGCGCTGGAAGCAACCTGGAAATACCTGATCATTTGCAGCGTTGGTATCGCCTTTGCGCTTTTCGGCACCATGTTTCTTTTCGCGTCGAGTCAGCATGGCGCGGTGGAAGGCGGCTCTCTTCGCTTGAGCGATTTGCTGGCCAACGCCGGACACCTGCATTATGCACTGCTGAAACTCGGATACCTGTTCTGTTTACTTGGTTATGGCACAAAAGCCGGCGTCTTTCCGCTGCACAGTTGGCTTCCCGATGCGCATGCCGAGGCTCCGGCTCCGGCTAGCGCCATGCTGTCCGGAGGTCTCTTGAATTGTGCCTTATTCGCCATTTGGCGAATTTCTCAAGTTGTTAACGCCAGCGGCCACTCTGCGCTGCCGCAAATCGTCGGCGTATCCGCCGGAGTGGTCACCGTTTTGTTCGCCAGCATTTTCTTGATAAGGCAGCATGGCATCAAACGATTGTTAGCTTATTCCAGTATCGAAAACGTCGGGCTTATTCTTACGGCGATCGGATTAAATTCCGCACCACTGTTTTTTATTCTCGCCTTGAATCATAGCGCTGCCAAAGTGGCCCTGTTCTTATTGTCCGGCAATATCGTTCAAGCAAACGGCACCAAATCATTAAGCGAAATTCGCGGTTTGCTCAGTGTCAATCCATACTGGACAGTAACGCTTATTCTGGCAGTTTTTGCCGTCACCGGTGCACCGCCATTCGGCGCATTCATCGCCGAATGGCAATTATTGGCTCAAGTGGCGCAAAACAATTTATGGCTCGTATTCGTCGTGCTCTTAGGAGCGCTCGCTTTAAGCTTCCTGTCGATCACCATGCATATCGGCAAGGTCGTCTGTGGCACCCCGCGCGAACAGTCCGTGGTGCTACCCCCGGTATCATCGACCCTCGTGCCGGCATGCCTCATAGTGCTGACGCTGATTTGTGGTTTGACTGTAATCCCGAAATTCCTCTGGTAGCCGAATGATTTTGGAAACGACACTCTTGAACGCGGATGATCGCCTGTCAACCATTAAGCAGGCGATGGATTCAGGAGCGCATTTGTCTCTCATTACGTCGATAGATGGCAAGCAAATTCTAACGGTTCTATCCTAGGCCCAGACAGGCAAGGTTGAATGCTTCGAGACGCCAGTGAGCGGACAGAGTTATCCTTCACTCACACGGCTCATCCCGCAGGCGCACTGGTTCGAGCGGACGGTGTGGGATATGTTCGGTCTCTTTCCCGAAGGGCACCCGCGGCTCAAGCATACTCACCTGCATGAGACGTATGGGTGCATGCCGTACCCATTGGCGGAAGGGTCAGCGCCACCATCAGACCGTGCATACAAATTTCTCGAGGTGGAGGGTGACGGCGTTTACGAGATCCCTGTAGGTCCGATCCATGCCGGCATCATAGAGCCCGGGCACTTTAGATTTAGCTGCTATGGCGAGGTCATAGTCAATCTCGAAATTCGTCTTGGCTATGTTCATCGCGGTGTGGAAAAGCGACTCACCGAAATTCCCTGGGCGAAAACCAGATTCGTCGCCGAAGCGACGGCAAGCGATATGGCAGCAGCGAATGCACTGGCGAATGCGACTGCACTTGAGTCTTTCTTCGACGTCGAAATTCCCAGACGAGCATTGCTCTTGCGTACGGCGGCCGCTGAGGTGGAACGCGTGGCGATGCACATCTGCGATCTGGGCGGACTGTCCACCGACGTCGGATTTCTGGGCATCGCATCCTCAATGTCGAGGCTGCGTGGAATTGCGCTCGCCATGTCCGACTTGCTGTCGGGAAATCGCTTCCTGCGCGGCTTCATTTGCCCAGGCGGCGTGACAAGGTCGGTTGAAAAAGAATCGATAGACGAGATACGAAAAGCTATCATCCGCTTGAAAGAAGAACTGAATCCCGTCGTTGAACTTTATCTCGACAATCAAGTGGCAGTTGATCGAATGGATGGAATAGGCCGCATTTCTCGAAAGCTTGCCTGCGACTTTGGGCTCGTCGGCGTTGCCGCGCGTGGATGCGGCTTGCCAAATGACTGCAGAAAATACTCGAGCTACGCGACCTTCCCCAACCGCGATTTGCCGATCGCAGTGGAAGACTCCGGCGATATCCTTGCCCGAGCGAAAGTCAGAATTGCAGAGATCGCCACAAGTCTCGACCTGCTCGATCTATGCTTACAAGAAGTTGCGGACACGACAGCAGTTTCACGCGTGCAGCTGCCGTCACAATTGCCGGCGGGGCGTTCGAGTCTGGCAATTGTTGAATCACACCGCGGCGAGCTGATTCATCTTGTCACCACCGACGATGCCGGTTTGATAAACCGATACTGTATCAAAGATCCGAGCGTCAATAATTGGACCGGGGTGGCAATTGCGGTGCGCAGCCATGTAGTGGCAGATTTTCCGCTGTGCAACAAGAGCTTCAGCCTCTCGTACAGCGGACACGATTTGTGAGGCAGCCATGTTACAACTGTTAGCGTATCTGCTCGGCAAACGAGTAGTAACAGAAGCAAAAATTCCGGCGGCACTCCGCGACGGGCTAATCGGCTTGCCGAAGGTCAACTCGGTGCCCTGCCAGTCAGGTTGCAGCGCATGCACGCAGCAATGTCCAACTGAAGCTATCAGTTTGTCCGCCGGAAAGGTTGAGTTAGACCGGGGCGCATGCGTTGGTTGTGCTGAATGCATTACCGTGTGTCCGAGCGGAACATTGGAAAACGATCTTTCCACAATAACCTTTACACGTACGCGCGAACAACTAATTCAAACGACGCCGACAGCTTCTCAGCCCGCAGTTACTGAAACAGGCATATTCACAGGCTCCCTCGCCTTGCGCGTTGTCTCCACCGGCTGTTCGGCATGCGACCTGGAGCTGTCTGCGGCCGGCAATCCGATTTTTGACATGGATCGTTTCGGCATCAGCATCGTCGCCTCGCCACGGTTTGCCGATGCACTGCTGATTACCGGACCGGTACCAAAAGCAATGCATGAGGCACTGCGCATTTGTTATGAATCCATGGCCGCTCCTAAAATCGTGATCGCATGCGGAACATGCGCAATTTCCGGCGGCGTTCACAAAGGTGGCTACACTGAGGCGAACGGTGTATCTCCCGTTTTGCCCGTCGACATATTCATTCCCGGATGCGCCCCGCATCCTTGGCAAATTATCCAAGGAATTCTGGCGGCCAAACAGCTAAAAGGATCAGGTCAGCGGAGTCAATAAGGAGGAGCCATGTGCATATTAATTGTTGAAGATGATGCCACTCTTGGACGTGCGTTTGTAATGCAACTGCACAAATTAGGGTACATCGCGGACCTGGCGATCAGTGCCCAGGAGGCGCTGGATAAATTTGGCGACCGCACTTATGACCTGGTCTTGGTGGATGTCGGACTGCCTGACATTGACGGTCTGGAGCTCACCTCCAAGCTTCGGCAATGCACGAAGGAAAGGAAGGACAAGCTTCCGATTGTAGGTATCACGGCCGGATACGCAACGCGTGAACAATGCATACGGTCGGGCATGGATGATTTCTTTCAGAAGCCCCTCATGTACACTGAGCTGAAAAACGTCATCGAAAAGTTCGATCCGCAAAACTGCAAAGCCTGCTAGAAGGGGTTGGCAGCATTTCAGATCGCGTTGACGATCAGCCCGCCGCTGGCAACATTGACCACGTCGCTGGCGGAAGCACGATAGACGCCGGGGCCAAGAAACTCATTTTCGAAACAAAGCATCAGTCCTACCACGTTCATCGGTACGTCGAATACCTGATTGCCGACGGCCTCAATCATCGAAATGCGGCTTTGTCCGATATAACGCTGAAGTACATATCCTTCGTGCTGAGGCTTGTCCAGACAGCGAGCCCATGTTTCTTGATCAGTCGACTTGCCCAGAACAATGCCCTCGCCTTTTCCGGAGCGGATAGGTTTCACAAGCCACTCTGCCCGATTCGATAGAGCGTCGGACAACTGCGGACTGTCCTCTTGCAAAACGTAGGTGGGCGCCACGTGTTCTCTGAGCAGTCCGGCGTCGCCTGCCTCAAGGTAATCACGCATGATGTCTTCGCGATGGAATACAGCGAGCATGCGTTTGTCGTGAGCAATTAGAATTGTGCGCAAGTCATTGAAGTAATTCCACCGCCGAGCCATTTCTAAAATCGAAGCTCGATTTGCAGGATCAAGAATCTCATCCTGATGCAATTCCAAAATACAGGAAGCTTTGTCGTGCGTGGCGAGCGCCTCCTTGAGCTGACTTGGCTGAATGAACCTGCAGCTATAGCCCGCGTTGTTCAACTCACTGCAAAGGAAATGGATTTCGCCACCGCTCTCTCGCCCTTTCACAATGAACACAGGCAACGAAGAGTCCAGCCGGTTTATGAATGCGCGCAGATAATTACCACCATCACAGTGCGCCTTAGGCTGAACGTTTTTTGGCAAGTACTGCAGGCGCTGACCCATTTTCAGATACTGGGAGATAACATAGCCATTGGAAGAAAATCTTGCATTGATTTCGCATATTTGAATGTTTCCGCAGGCATCATATAGAAAGTCCGGACGATAGGTTCCAACCCGGCATTGCTGTCCAACCACTTCGCGCAATAGCGACGTTTCTTCCTCGCTCAGGCGAATGATGTCCCGTATTCGCGAGTCAGTGAAATAGTGGCTTACTACAGCATTTATCCCGCGGTACAGAGCGCGCTGGATGCGCGCCATTTGGCGGTACTCATCAGCCGATACAATCACCGGATATGGATGGAAGGATTCCGCTGTAAATGTGCCGGCGGGTATCGGCAGCGCCCGCATAAATTCATCCCTATGCAAAGAGAATTGCTCTGTTGTGGCCGGACGTTGAACCGGCGAAAGTGCCTTAATCATTTTCGTACTCTCCTTTTGACAAATCTATTTAGTGAATCATCGCCGCGCCGAATACCCGGGCATTTGGTTGGAATCTCATGCGCAGCAGGTGACGATTTTTGTCTTTCACCTCGGTGCGGGCATGAAACAGCTTGTGGTTATCCAGAAGCAGCATCCAGCCTGTGCGAAGGAATACGGACTCGACCAGGCTCTCATCATTGAGGATTGATTCGAGTTGGTCGAGCGCCTCTAGTTGATCTGCCGAGCAGCTTTCGCGCACGATGATTTCACGACGCAGTCTGAAATTGCCGTATGAATCAAGAATCGGGATTTCAACGTAGTCTTGATCTTTGAGAAACTCTTGCGGCACGCGCACTTTGTACATTTTCGTTTTCAAAGTGTGCTTCGCTTCATTGGACAACCGAGCCAGAACCTTTCGACCGTCGATCATCTGCGAGATGCCGCCGCCCAGGGCATCTTCCTGCACGACATACATTCCGATGTATTTCGGCGCCGGCGATTCGAAGCAAGCATCCGTATGCATCTCGAACTCACGCAAGGTCAACGAACGAGTTCCAACCTTCTGATTGACGCTGGAATCATATTTGATGTCCCATACCTTCTTGCCCAAGCTGTCGTGAGTCTCGGCCTGTCCGATTTCGGACACCAACTGTTGGAATACTGTTCCTTGAGGGTCTGCGCAGTTAACTTTGCACAGTGCGACCCCGTAAATGGTGAGCGCATCAACCACGGCATGGCGCACATCGAGAGAGTACTTCTCTATATTCACTATTGTGCCGGGATTCGATAATAGACCACGCTCCGGATTGCCTGAATGTTTGTAGCCCTGGAAAACCCAAGACCCACTTGTTTGCACATTACTTAGGGTGCTTTGATAATTCATGGTCGACTCCTCGTTTGTTTGGTCGCTCATTTGCCTGGTGGCGGGCAGCGGCGCTCGCCTGATGAGCTCATATTCCGGCCCGAAGAGTTAGGACTTCGTTAGGACGCCGAAAAACCCGCTATCACCGCTCCACGGGCTCCTAACGGCGTCCTAACAAGCCTGAGGATAAGCTGGGACTGCTTATACTTCCGAGGCAATGCTGATGAACAATCTAAAAACGAAGGCGGACGCACATACGCCCCAACGAATATTCGAAATCGCACGAAGCTGCCGCGCATACAAGGAATCGCTTGCGGACGCGCGTTCCTTTGAAGACGCGCCCATCATTGATAAAGACATGCTCTACGCTTCTTTGGCGATGTGCGCCAACGATCCGGACTTCCATAAAGGCGTTTATGTGAGTCCGACTGGAGGCACCAGCACTAGGAATCCCCTGCATTTCCCAACCGACATTCGCGAAAATCACCTGCAACGCGCCGTGATGTCATCCTATATAAATGAAGCGAAATTGCTTACCGAAGAGAGCATTGTTCTCAACCTGTTCGGCAGCACGATGATGTACAGATCAGCGGAGATATTCAATGATTACTGCGAACGTGCAGGGGCGACCGTGCTGCCGGTTTCGGCTCATTGCGCCGATGATGCTGCTCTCTTTTTCGCACGCAAATTTAGAGCCAATTGCGTCGTCGGAACAGTTTCTCGGCTGGTGCAATTTGCCAAATACGTTTCCGAGACTGATGAGCAGCAGCATGAATTTTCCGATCTCATTTTCGCCGGCGAGTCCATGGCTCCATACAAACAAGCGTTCATCCAAGAGCACCTGAGAGCGCAGAATATTAGCGCTGTATTTGGGTCGGCAGAGGCCGGACCGTTTGGCATCAAGCCGGCACATCTGAGCGGTGCCAAATACCTCTGCCCCTCAGAGGTGGTGCACATTGAACTTGCCAACGTCGATGAGGAAGGCTTCGGGACAATGATTGTCACCAACCTGATCAGAACGCGATTTCCTCTCCTGCGGTACAACACCGGTGATGTCGTCAGGTTGTCGACGCAACGGTTTGGCAACAAGGAAATGAATGTGATCGAATTTCGTGGACGGGAGGATCGCTCCTTTCAACTTGGTGGCGAATATTACTTGTTAAGCGAGTTTGGCGAACTCTTTGCCGGACTGCTAGAGTTCCAAATTGTCCTGACCTACGAGCAAGAGCAGAAGATGGACAAAATTGTCTTTCGCCTCGTACCTGCAGACCAGAGCCCTGACGCCACACAAATGAACGAACTGGCTCAACGGCTGCACCGCATGATCGAGAGCGATCACGGCTTGTTTATAGCGGAAGTTGAAGTTGCTGGAATCGACCAACTGACCAAAAGTGCCCACTCGCACAAAATTCCCAGGATCATCGACAAGCGGTAGGTTAGAAGGAACAATGCAGGAAGCAAGCAACATGCCGAGATCTTTGTTAGGATTACACGCAGAGCCAATGCAATGAAATTGAGAGCTTACGATTTTTTAGCAATTGCAATCCTGCTGGTCGGGATAGCTTTGCCGGCAGCCCTGGGTTCGCAAGAAAAATCAATTACGCTCACGGGCGGCGTGGAGCACAGCGATCTCTTGCCGCCTGTCCCGGACGATTTGAAATCCGGTGCCACGGTGAAAGCGAGCACCTTCGACCAGATAACGGCCGTCCCGGCAGATGGAAGGACTTCGCAATCAAATGCCGAGCCATACGTGGACTATGAGTGGTATCGCGTTCCGCGCTGGCTCACCGGTACGTGGCAGCGGCAGGACGTTACGCAATACTATCACCTGGACTACAAGAGCGGCAAAGAAGACAGCAACGCCACGCCTCAAATCGAGGTTTCAACATCCGACTACGGCTACTTGCCGGACAGCAAAGGCGACGTCTGGGATGCGGGGCTGCGTTCGTCTTTGGTGCGCTCGGATTTCGGACAGACTCTCGGCATCTCTCGCATTACTTCCAACCAACTCGTAAGTTCGGCCGAGAATCAGATCATCATGGAGTCGAAAGGCACTCTCACCATAGTGGCGAAGAATAAGAACAAAATTGTTTCAACGCACCAATGTGAAGCGATTCGCACCATCACATTCGTCGGCGACGGTTCGATTGCCGTGGATTCATCTCAGAAGGATTTCGACGAGGACGGGCGCCCGCTTAGCCTTGAAAAGATTCGGTACGCCGCTCATAGAAACGCACTTTTCGATCCGTCGCGAGGTATAGCCGACAAGCGCATGGTTTGGCTATTCGCCCAGTTTCTTCTCTCCCGGTATTGGAACGATCTCCTCCCCGGCTATTATTACGCAAGCCAATTCAAGACAGATCCCTAATCGACGGCGTTACTGCCGGCCTTTCGCCGGCAACAATCGGGCCGAATTGAGAATAAAGATCAACTCGGAGCTAACGTGGATGAACGCGGCCAGCAGCGGGTTGAGGAAGCCGAATGCGGCAAGCAACACACCAAAGCCGTCGACGAGTAGGGTGCCGACGAAGTTGGTCATGATGATTCGTTGGCAGCGCCGGGCAATCTTTACGGTGTCGACAAAGCGCCGCAGATCGTTGCCGATCAATACAATGTCAGCGGACTCGCGAGCAACATCCGTTCCCGAACCAACTGCCACTCCTACGCTCGCCTCGATCAGTGCCGCTGCGTCGTTGATTCCATCACCAACCATGGCAACACGGCGTCCCGAGTCGTTGAGCTTTTTTATGTACCCTTGTTTCTCGTCAGGAAGAACTTCGGCCGCAACCTCATCGATGGCTAACTGCCGACCTATCGCCTGCGCGATCGATTTGGTGTCACCGGTTAGAAGTATGGGCTTAATACCCATTGACTGCAGCTCTTGCACGGCTTGCTTCGCTTCGGCTCGCAATTCGTCGGCGATAGATATAGTACCCAGCAACTGTCCTGACTGGGCGATCACCACTTCAGTGATCGCGTCATGCGGCTGCTCGAGGCCGGCGATATCGATGCCATGCTGCCGCACTAAAGATCGATTACCGACAAGAACAGCGCTGCCGTCAACCTCACACGAAATACCCCGCCCCGGCTCATATGCAAATTTTTCAACGCGGCCGGGAATGATTGCCCGCTGCTTCGCCTCTGCCACGATTGCTTGTCCAAGCGGATGCTCGGAGACTGACTCTGCCGTGGCGGCGATTCGAAGCAGCTCGCTGTCGGAGATGCCGGCAACCGGGCTTACTAGCATAACCTTCGGTTGTCCGTACGTAAGAGTGCCAGTCTTATCGAAGACCACGGTATCGATAGCACTGAGCAGCTCCAAATAGAGGCCGCCCTTGATGATTGAGCCATTTCGAGCCGCGCGTCCGACGCCACCAAGTATCGCCAATGGGGTTCCCGCTGCGATACCGCATGCACCAGCGACTATGACGACGGAGATGGTTGATTTGACGTTGTGCGTGAGGAGAAATGTAAGTAAAGCACAGCCGATCGCAAAGTAAACCAGATAGCCGGCAAGTCGGTCGGCGGTTTTTTGAATCGGCGCCTGATGCTGCTCGGACATTTCGACGGCGTGAATTATCCTGCCGAACGCCGTGTCCATGCCTGTTCCTGTTGCCACTACATCTAGTGTGCCTGTTTGATTGATTGTTCCTGCATAAACAACCGAGCCCGCGACTTTTTCAGATGGAACGGATTCACCGGTGATCGGTGCTTGATCTATAAACGAATGTCCGGTCACGACCGTGCCGTCGACCGGTACACGAGCTCCGGGTCTGATCACCACAATCTCACCGAGCGCTATTTCGGTAGCTTTTCTGCTTTGGACGGCTTCACCGTTGCGAATAAATGCTTCCTGCGGCATAAGCGAAAGCAAATGCTGTATCGCATTTCGCCCTCGCTTCATAGTCAGTTTTTCCAGCACTTCAGCAATCAGCACAAACAAAGTAATTACAAGTGCCGTGAACGCCTCCGAAATTGCCAGCGCCGCCAGCAAAGCGATGGACATGGAAAGTTCCATCGTCATTCGCCTTTCACGGAGGTTCTCCCAGGCTTCCTCGAAAATCGGCAGTCCGCCTAAAACCGTACCTGCCACAGCAAGCCAGTACCACTGAGGAACTTTCAAGATCGAGAGAAGCACGACAATGCCAACTGCGACAATACGAATTGCGTCCGCTCGGTCGACCTGATGATGATTATCGTGATGCTGCTGCACCTCATCATTGACGATATGGCTTGACATAGTTCAGTACTGTTGGCAGGCAAGCTTGAAAAGCCTGACTGCCTCTTCAACCTGCGCCGCGCTTCGGAATCTGATTTCGAACCATTGCGACCCGGGCTTTCGGCTACTATGCACCTCGGAATCGATCGGATGCGTCAATCCTTCTTTTTTGATTACTTCCTTCGTCAAACGCACATCGATTTCATGATCGTTGTGGAAGTGAGCAATCTCTTTGCCTTTGTAAAAGAGCGCAGATCCCCCGGCAACGGTGGAAGCGCGCTCTTCCAGACCTTCGATTTCCAATAACTTCTGAATAAGTTGCTTGCGAAGCTGAGTCATGGGTTCAGGTTTGTCCGCCGTCCTTTGTCCTTAATTATCACATCTTTCGAGGTCAACGCTCACGTCGGCAGACAAAGACCATCTCCGATGACAATTCGTCATTAAACGCAGTAGAATCCCAGTCGCCGATAACCCGCTCGACGCAGAGTCCGCTGTCTCTCAATCCCATTTCGTAATCCCATTGGGCCGCCCAATTTATTGCCGGGTTACGCGATTCGAAAACAGCTAGTCCATCGGGCGCTGCAACGCATCGTTGAGAAGGTTGCGAGGATGTACTTGTCGTCTAGAAGCGTTTGAAATGCATGTCCGGTCATGACAACGAGATCGAACCGCGCATCCGCCTTGTAGTTTTGGGCAAATGCCTGCACCCATTCGACAGTCTGCCCATGCGGTTTTCGGCAAGATCATACCTCATATGCAAATCCCGGCTCCGAAAAGCCAGTGGCTGCTTGCGAGGCGGTGTAGAATAGCCAATCACAAGCAGTAGACGTAAATGAGCTGGTCAGACGATCTAAATCGGGCAATAACGGCGGATGTTCGTGGCCAAAACGAGGAAGCCGAATCGTTCTTCGAGAAGGCAGTGAAAAGCGTTCAAACCGACCTTGGTCCATACGACCTCAACGTTGCACGTTGCCTGATGACTTACGCTCAGTTTTTGGAGCGTAAGAATCGCTTGGAAGATGCCCGCAACCGATATCAGCTAGCCTTGTCGATCTTCAAAATGTCCGACGATCAAGCAAATCGATCGTTGTGCACGATGGCCTTGCAGAGAGTCGAGTTTGCACTTTTGAAGCGCAATCAGTAGTCCTCGCCGCTCAGTAAAGGCAACGGTAAGTGCAAACACCCGCGGACAACATCATCTTTGTCGACGCGGATGCTTGTCCGGTTCGTATCCGCGATCTGATCGCACGAGCCGCGCATCGTCGAGGCGTCCGGGCAATTTTTGTGGCAAACAAACCTGTTCTGCTTTCGCAATCCAACTTTCTCTCCTCAGTGCAAGTGCCGGCGACTCCGGACGCCGCAGATAGCTACATCGAAGAGAATGCGAAAGGCGGCGACCTCGTAGTCACTCAAGACATCCCACTTGCAGCACTACTGGTGCCTAAAGGGATAATCGTCATCGCTCCGCGCGGCACGCTTTTTACACCGGACAACATTGCAGACTTGCTTTCACGTCGCGATTTGATGAGCGAGTTGCGAGATGTGGGCGAGGTGACGACGCGCACACCACCTCTGGATGAAACTGCAATTCGCAGGTTCGCAAGTGCCTTCGATGCGGCGTTGCATCAACTTTGCCGCCGTGGAGCGAAGTAAAATACTAATCTCATGAATATAATTGCTGACAACGCCAAAACGAATACAAAACTAATCGCCGAAGAACTTCGGCTGTCTGCCGTCAGCGTCGATGGCGTCCTGAAATTGCTGGCTGATGGATCGACGGTGCCATTCATCGCCCGTTATCGCAAGGAGGCGACGGGCGGGCTTGATGAGGTGGCAATCGCAGCAATACGGGATCGCGCCGAAGCGCTCGACGCATTTGACAAGCGCCGCGCTTCGATTCTGAAATCGCTGGAAGAGCGGAACCTGTTAACAGAGGATCTGTCCAAACGTCTGGCGCGAGCAACGTCATTGAACGAGCTCGAAGACATTTACTTGCCCTTTCGACCCAAACGCAGAACGCGCGCGGCTGTGGCAAGAGAGAAGGGGCTCGAACCACTGGCGCAGCGGATTTTTAGTTTTCAATCGTCCAATCCGATTGCCGACGCCGCCGCCTTCGTCAATGTCGACAAGGGAGTTGGCTCAGCCGACGAGGCGCTTTCCGGCGCCCGTGACATCATCGCGGAGTGGATAAGCGAAGACGTGCTCGCGCGTGCGGAAATGCGTTCCTATTGGGCGCAGCGCAGCACAATCTCATCTGTGGCGATAGCCGGCAAGCAGACGGAAGGCGCAAAGTATAGTGACTATTTTGACTGCAACGAATCGGCCAAAACCGTTCCCTCCCATCGAGCGCTTGCGATGTTCCGAGGCGAGAGCGAAGGTTTTTTGAATGTCACACTGGCGCCTCCGTCCGAAGAGGCATTGTCACGCCTCGAGCACCGTTTCGTCACTACAAGAGGTGCGGCGGCTGATCAAATAATCCTCGCTGTTCAGGACAGTTACAAGCGGTTGCTGGCACCATCGATGGAGACCGAGCTGCGCAACGATGTTAAAGCACGTTCGGACGCGGAAGCCATCAAAGTCTTCTCGAATAACGTTCGCGAGCTACTGCTGGCACCGCCGCTCGGGCAGAAGCGCGTTCTGTCCATTGATCCTGGAATGCGCACCGGCTGCAAAGTTGTGTGTTTAAACGAACAAGGCGCACTCCAGCATCATGATGTACTGTATCTGCTGGGCAACGCAGCTTCCGAAGCTGAAACTAAGTTGGTGGCACTGGTCGAAAAATATTCCATAGAGGCGATTGCAATCGGCAATGGAACGGGCGGCAGAGAAGCAACGACCTTCGTGCGGCAACTGATGGAACGCGGCCGCCTTAAAAAGGACTTGCCGATCTTGTCCGTCAACGAGAGCGGCGCATCGATATATTCCGCGTCGCCGGTGGCACGCGAAGAGTTTCCCAATCACGATGTCACCGTACGTGGTGCTGTTTCCATAGGCCGAAGGCTGCTCGACCCACTCGCCGAACTCGTCAAGCTAGACCCACAATCGATCGGAGTCGGGCAGTATCAACACGATGTTGATCAATCCGCATTGAAGAAAAGCCTGGACGATGTTGTTATGAGCTGTGTGAACAGCGTAGGCGTCGAGGTGAACACTGCAAGCAAACAGCTGCTTATGTATGTTTCGGGTTTGGGACCACAATTGGCAGGGGCAATAGTCGAACACCGGACGGCCAATGGTGCCTTCCGCTCGAGGGAGCAGCTCAAGAAGGTGAAACGTCTAGGGGCAAAGGCTTTTGAACAGGCCGCCGGTTTTTTGCGCATCAGGGACGCCGATAATCCTCTCGATGCCAGCGCTGTTCACCCGGAAAGTTATGGCGTCGTCAAAAAAATCGCCGATGACAACGCACGGTCGGTTAAAGAGTTGATCGGCGATGAATCGCTGGCCAAAAAGGTTGACTTGAAGCGATACATTACGCCGACCGTAGGGCTGCCGACGTTGCAGGACATCTTGTCGGAGCTTGCCAAGCCGGGCAGAGATCCGCGGCAAAAGCTCGAACAGGTGCAGTTTGCTGAGGGGGTTAACACACCTGAGGACTTGAGGCCGGGCATGAAGCTCGATGGCATCGTCACCAATGTCACCGCCTTTGGTGCCTTCGTCGACATCGGCGTCCACCAGGACGGACTCGTGCATATAAGCCAACTTGCAAATCGCTTCGTGAAAGATCCGCACGAAGTTGTTAAAGTGGGCCAAAAGGTGCACGTCGCCGTCATGGACGTTGACTTAGCGCGCAACCGAATCGCGCTGACTATGAAGGACTAGGTGAACGTCCAGAGCTAGAAGTGATATTCGGCCGGCTCCATTCCTTCCACTTCAACTTTGGTAGCGCTTTCTGCCAGGCTAACGACGGCAAACGTTTCGCTTGCATCCTTGCGAACCCGGGAAATGTTCTGCACTAACGATTGGATGGCGACGTAGCAAATGTCGTCGACGGTGTGCAGTTCATTCTTGTGTAGGTGCCCGCAGAACACCGCGCGAACTTTGCCTGATCCGGCAAGGATACTTCGGATTATTCGCTTCTGTTCTGCTGAGAAAGCTATAGGTTCTGTTTCCCCCGAAGGATTTGCCCGCTCTTCTTCATCGTGAAGCGGCAGATGGGTAAAAACAATAGCTGGTTTTTCACTTGCCGCCAGATCCTGCTGCAGCCATTTTTGCTGTTCATCAAACACAACAGCGCGGCCATCCGAACATTGTCCAAAAATCACGATGAAATGAAACGCGCCTGCATCAAACGAATAGTAAAGCTTCGGGCGGTCCAATAACCCCGCTAGTTTGGTTGCACTGAGATTCGCCTGATCGTGATTGCCGACCACCTGATAGCAGGGCATTTTTAAGTCACGTAAAAGGTCGAGCCCGGTCTCATAGTTTTCTTCATCCGTTTCTTCGTCCTCGGCTTCGATGAGATCCCCAAGTTGCACGACCAAGTCCGGACGCATCTCGGTATTAATTCGCTGCACCACATATTTCAGTAGTCCGCGGGCTCGCTCCGGCAGCCTCGTGCACGGCTCGGGTTGTGCCCTCCCGATATGTATATCCGCGATCAGTACTATCTTCAGGGGCTTCGCCGGCAATCTCAGAATCTCCATGGTTGGTCACGGCATCAAACATTTTGACACCCGGCCGGAGCATTTTGTCCATACCAAGCGTTGAGCGCCGTTGGGACAATTAACACGCAGCCGGTAGCCAAGCGGGCGATATGCATTGTATAACTGCTCTATGGCACGCAGAAAAGCATTTTCTACACCGCTCCGCGCACTGACAGTGTGCGGCATCACTTTGTCCACGATGATTGCTGTGATCCAGTTGCCGGGCATATGCGCGACTGAGGAATTACCGCCGATAATCGTGATCGACAACGACGAACAGACGGAGCAGCAAACCGGCATCCAATATCAACCTTTGCTCACGGACGCGGGCGCTACCCACGTACGAGTTGGTGCGCGTTTCCCAATTGTCCTCGCGTCGGAAATTTCCAGCAAAACGGCCCGAGTAGGCGATCCGGTCCTGGGGCGACTGAAATATGATTTGAAGATCGGCGATCGCCTGGTAGCGGCCAAGGGCTCCTTGGTGCAAGGCCATGTCGATTATGCACTCAAAGCTCGCACGCCTGTGCGCTGCACGCTTAGCACGCATCGCTGGACAATGACTTCCGGCTGCGTCGGACTGATGTTTGATCAAATCATAAACGAGCAATCGCAGCACATTCCACTAGTGGCAGAACCTGCTCGCGCCCCGCTTACCGTCAAGAATAAGAATGAAGGACGCGTGTTCGGCGTCAATGAAAAAGGTGAAATTGCCGCACCATATTCGATGCAAGTAAAATACATGGCCATTCGCATGGGACTGAATGCTGCGATGACTCCGGCTGGAGTATTTTCGTTCGGTGCTATGCCTGTTGCCCTGGGACTGATTGGTGCTGCAAATCCATCATTTGCTTTCGGCAAGCCGATTGGCCGCAACGTCAGGCACAGACGCCTCAAGGGTTTCTTCTGGGCTGCATTGAGTGGAGTGCCGGGGAGCTTTTTGATCGAGGGCACCACCGTCAAGGGCGAAGAAGTGATCATCAAGCCCGGTGACGAGTTTCTCGCCGAGATGCAGCAGGACTTCACCGGCGAGCCTGCAACCGAAGCTGAGATGTCCGTCGGCGCCGAGCGAAAAGTGCACGGTCAGCTGATGCGACCCAGCAAGAACAACGAGCGTTAACTTCAGTATTCCGAATGGCACGAATTCTCAGCTTAGATGTCGGAGACAAACGGATCGGCGTCGCCGTCTGCGACCCAACCGGGCTTGTCGTAACACCGCTCATGACGATCCACCGCAAAAATATGCAAACCGATGTGGCGAAAGTCGCGACTCTTGTTACGGAACAAGAAGCCGATATGGTGGTGGTTGGACTGCCGATGAATATGGATGGAACTGAAGGTGAGCAGGCCCTGAAAGTAAGATCGTTCGCCAAGAAACTCGGATTTGCCACCAATCGACCGATTGAATTTCACGACGAACGTCTGAGCACGTTTTCGGCCATTGAAACTTTGGTCGAACGCGGTATCAAGACGGGTCACAACCGCGACCTGGTCGATATGGAAGCGGCCGCAGTGATTCTGCGCGAGTTTTTGGATCGCCGAGGATAGGTGCCTTCTTCTTTTCAGTCGTTAATGACATAATTCACGCCTCCAGCCAACGCAGCAAACATGGTGGATCGCGTTTCGTGAAATTTCCGTGGCAGAATGATTGAATGATGAAGATCTGCAACAGGCATCTATTAGCCAATGGTGATTGATTCGTCAGGCGATTTGCCTGCCCACTTTTTCACGATCTCGTTGAAGTGCTGAGGAAATATGGGTTTTCTGCAATGGGCATCCATACCCGCGGCCAAGCAATCAGCGGGCTCGTCGACGCAGGTTAATGCCACCATCGGCGTCCGCGGTAAATTCTGCGAGCGTTCGGCTTCACGAATCTGTCGCGCTGCTTCGTAGCCATCTACATCCGGCATCATCACGTCCATCAAGATCAGTGCATAGTCGCCACCGCGCTTTTCGAACCAGTCGACCGCGTCCTGCCCGTTAGCAGCGCAATCGCACTGAGCTCCAAGCTTTTCCAGCTGCTGCACAAAGAGCCAGCGCAATGTTAGATTGTCTTCGGCCACTAAAATTCTCACGGCAAACATTCGCAGCTGAGGGTACTACAAAGAATGACCCGCCTTGTGCCTGAGTCTCTTGGTCTTCAGGCGGATTGGGTTTCCTGTATCGTTATACGAACGGCGCACATGCATTGGTAGCGGGGAAATGGTGTAAAGCACTCGTGCTTTCGCCAGTTTCTCCCGCACCATAAGCTGCCCAATGCACCTACTTTGGTGCTACATCTATTCGTGACCTGTCGTCGTCTTTCCATCTGCGACGCGCACTTCGAAATACCGACGAATGGCTACAGATCGGCAAATGCCGCCGAATTTCACAAATTTTCCACCACCTGTTTATAAAGTAATGCTACTTACCACCAAAGTAGCAATCCGTGTCCCGAAATACACACCGAGCAGAACGCTTGGGCCCTGATGAGCCTCATCGAAAGCACGCCGGCGATGGCGCCGGCCATCTTTCGCATGATGCCTGGTCACACAGGACGGGGGACCATCATCATATCAAGCACGTTCCGGCTGATGGACATCACGAAAAACACATACCGCATCTTCATATTCATGGTGCCGACGGCCACCCAATCTCGAGAATCCATCACGTACGGAAGGGCGAAACGGTAAACTCGATCGCTCTTCATGAGTTGAAGCACCATGGAATGCCTCATCGCGCGAAGGACATCGAGCGGCTATCCGGACACATCATCGCGGGCAACCACGACAAATACCCGCAGTTACACCGTGATGGGAAAGGACTGAAGCCTGGTATGGAGCTGGCTATTCCAGCCGTATCCCGCCATCACCGTCATAGCCACCACGAAGGCCCAGCCCATTCAGACCATGGGACTGAACACGCAAAGAAACACCGACAACACACAGCGGAGTCCAGGCACTCGTCGGCTGAGAGGAAACACGGCACTCACGAGCACCACCATGGCGGCCACAGTGGGGAACATCAGCGGCCACATCACCATGCAGGCTCTCGTCATTCCCACGAGGGAAGAGGCACCCCTCATCATCGCAGTCCGGCACATAGTGAACGACCTCCTGGGCAGGACGCGGCCCCACGCGATACGACCGGACAGGGTGCACCCATCCAAGGTCCGGCGGAAACCGTGCCACCATCTGAAAAAGCCGCCGACCAGCGTCCATCGGCAGACCAACCGCCGCCGGTAGAGCAACGTCTACCGGTAGACCAGCGGCCGCCGGCAGATCAACCCAACAGCAGCGACGCGCAGAAGCAACCACCCACCAATCCAAGCTCGCGTTTCGGTCCGGGCAGCGGTACAGCGATCTATGACATTTCCGCGCACACCGTTTATATGCCGAACGGACAACGGCTGGAAGCACATTCGGGATTGGGACACATGAAAGACGATCCTCGCTATATCGCGTACTCAAACCGGGGTCCCACGCCTCCGAACATCTACGATTTGACGCCGCGAGGCGAATTGTTCCACGGCGTGCGCGCTCTGCGTCTCAATCCCGAAAGCGGGAGCAAAATGTACGGGCGCGACGGAATTCTGGCGCACACCTACATGCTTGGACCGGGCGGCCAATCGAACGGTTGCCTGGTATTCAAAAATTATTCCGAATTTCTACGCGCCTACGCCAATGGCGAAGTGAATCGCATCGTCGTGGTCCCGCATCTTTCTCAGCTGGCATAGTCCAGTCATGTTGAATTGCAGCGTCAAACGGCATGCCTGCCTGGTGGCAATCTAGCAGATGAGCAAATTGACAAGCACGAGCTCAAGTAACTTTGGAGTGGCGAATCGAAGATTCGCTTAGTTGTTCGAGCGAGAACGCCAGGATATCCAACGATCGTGTAGGCCGCCGAATACGTGGGATACAAGGCGTCGCCAGCCACGGCGTTGCGGCTTTTCCTGAACGATATACAGAGGCTGCGCTGCCGCCTGTTGTACCGGCATGCTTTTAGTGGCGGTCATATCGATTATTGGCCTCTGATAGGCAAGCCTGGGAGGCAACTTCGATTGCCGAGGATGTACCGGTGACGAAGCTTTTGCCTGATAAGCAGTTATCGAAAACTCACGGCCGCCGACAAAGATCGATGGCACCTCCAAAACATTCGATGTCGATACGGCTTCTCGCATCGGCGTCACTGGATAATCGTTGCCAACACTCCTTCGATTGAAATCCGTAACCACTGCCGGCACAACCATCACAACGCCCAATATTAAAGTGCCTATCCGAGCGAACTTAGCCATAACCTGTCCTCGTCTATCGAGACAAGATAATGACGGCACAGCCAACAGATGAGTTCCTTAGTTATCGGAGGCTATGGGCGAGGCTAGCGCCTGCTCCATCTCCAACAATAAATCTTTGCCCAAATCGGGAGATGGAAACGCATTGCAGCCGGCAAGAACCACAACCCCCAAGTGCTTGCCTGGAATAAAACCGAGGTAAGTGCGATAGCCGGCGATGCATCCACCCTTCCACACTATGCCATCAGCCCTGCGCGTATACCAGCCAAGCCCGATGTCGTTTGCTTCGTCGACGTTTTCGCGCACGCGGTAAGAATCACAGATGGCTTTCTCAAAATCCGGTTGCGTTATTCCGGCATATGCTGAGACGAACTTGAGCAGGTCGTTAGCTGTCGACCGTATGCCGTCCGCACCACCGCCGGCTGTTGGTGCACTCGACGCCATCTGCTTTCCATTAGCCTTGTGCCCGATCGCCAGTCTGTTTCGCATTGAAGCCGTCAGATGCACGCGCGTGTCGTTCATCCCGAGCGGCCTGCAGACATTTTCGGTAAGGAGTCGTTCGTATGATGTATGCGCTTTCTGCGCCAAGATTTCCCCGAGCAACGCAAATCCGGTATTACTGTAGATAATGCCTTCGCCTGGCGGAAACTGAAGCTGTCCATGCTCGAGATAACACTGCAAGTCGCGGCTCGAATAGGGCGAGGTAGTGTTGCCGCGATTGTCAGGCCAGTCAGGAAGTCCGGACATATGCTGAGCTAACTGACAAATTGTGATCTCTGTTGCGCCGTACGCCGGAACCCGCCAACATACGGCGTCCTTAGCAGGCTCATCCAATTGCAATTCACCACGATTCACGGCCTGGGCAAGGAGCAGCGCGCTAAACACTTTGCTCAGCGATGCTGTTTCAAACACTGTGTCGCCGTTTGCGGCATGTCCCTGAAGATCCTTGCCGAATCCAGTCACCGATTGTCCCTCCGGGCTCACCAGTCCGACGACGAGAGCACCGGGATATTTTCGCGCCAGGGGCGCCACCAACTTTTTCAATTGCTGAGGTGAGAGAACGGCAAACCTGGGTGCCGCCGCTCGCGGGGCGGCGGCCGTCACCGGTTGGACGCGCGGCGGCATCGGCGGCATTTGACTTATACCGGCAGAAAGCGCAGCCGGCCTGTGTCCGAAGCAGACGAAGCATGCTGCGACGACTGCTATAAAAATTGCAATTGCTGCTGCGCGTTTCACTAAAACAAAAGCTCGGCCGTGAGCATGTGTCGCTGATTGGAGATCTCTTATTTCAGATTACCACGCCTCATAAAAGCACTTTTTGGAACTTGTTAAATCCAGAGGCGATTCGTCGGTGATATCATGGCACCGAGCACGGTGCGATTAAATTCGCCGAGGAAAAAACCATGAGCAAGATAGTCCTTCTGGTCAAATTAACCGCGCAGCCCGGCAATGAGGAAGGGCTGCTCGAAGAGCTGAAGCTGATGGTGCAACCGACGCGCAAAGAACCCGGATGCCTGAGATACGATCTCAATTATGATCCAGCACACAAAGACATATTTTGGTTTGTCGAAGAGTGGGCAGACGAATCAGCTCTCGACAGACATAACCAAACCGCTCACTTCAAAAAATTGCAGGAAAGGAAATCCGCACTAGTCGCGAATGCAGAGCGTGTACTTCTACAACCGGTGAGTTGAGTTTTACACACTACTAAAAGCGCTCGGCATGGCAGCCGAGCGCTGCCAACTAGGACTCACCGCCCTTGCGTCCGATATCGGACATATGTTGGCGATCTTCGCTTACGGCTTTTCCGCCTTTCTGCCCCGCTTCTCTTGCTTCTTCCGAATCAAACTCGTGCGCTGTGCCTTTTGCGTGCGCAGCTTTGCCGCCTTTACTTGCTATTTCTCTTTGTTTGTCTTCATCCATTGCACCAAATCCACGTTCCGGCATGATCAGTCCTCCATGCTAGAGTAACACTGTGGATAGATTGACGTGCCGTGTGCGTGATTTTTCCTCGGCGTAGTGCCAATTTCACTAGAACTTTGTGCGGTTTCTCACACCGGTAGATCGGCAGAGACCGCATCATAAGCGGCATTCATGCATAACGCGTCCAGCCTGCATCAAAGCCGAGGCGACCGACCGCCTCATCCCACAGGATGATAAGAATCTTTCGGCGTCATCACTTATGCCGATGTCTACTTTTTTTGTCTAGCGGATGCTAAAAGAACTATGCCGCTGAGGACAACGAAATGATTCGAATGCTGATAGTGGAGTCCGAAGAAATACTTCGCGTGGGATTGCAAACAGCGTTGTCCGGCGAAGGCGACATTCAAGTCGTTGGATTCGTATCGTCATCAAGGGAAGTCGAGTCAGACACCCTCGACAATATCAACGTACTGTTGATCGATGAACTCATCGATCCGCATTTGATTAAATACGCTGACGATCGCGGCATCTTCACGGTGATCTTTTCCAGTAGTTCAAGCGAAAGCGATATTATTGATGCTCTCATCAGTGGAGCCAGCGCCTACGTCTTGAAAGGCACCAGCATCGCCTTGTTGGTTTTAGCGATAAAAGCGGTGGCTTCGGGAGCGAGTTGGCTTGATCCTGCCATCGCCAAGACGGTACTCCACGGACTAGCGGAACGGCGGCCAAACCGTGCACAACCAGAGGTCAAGGAACTCGCAGGTGACATCCTATCACCCAGGGAAACAGAAGTCCTTTCATTACTGTGCAACGGACTTGCCAATAAAGACATCGCTCAAACGCTCGTTATAAGCGGGGAGACTGTAAAAACGCACGTAAGACACATCATGGAAAAACTGCAGGTGAAAACCCGCACCGAAGCAGCAATGTACGGATTCAAGTCGGGACTCTCGTATGAGTCAACAACCACCAAAAAATTTGCGACTTCTAGCTGAAGCAGCATTCAAACAAGGCAACTTTGCCGAAGCGGAAAAGCTGTTTAGGCAAGTAATTACCTATTTGGAATTAGCAATAGGCGACAATGGCATCGAGGTCGCCATCACGCTCGAATGTCTTTCGCGCACGCTCGAATTACAGGGCAAAGTATTAGAAGCTGAGGCTGCTAAGGATCGTGCGGCACAAATATTATGCACCCGCCGTAAGCCAAGCCCCTAATGTTAATCTGATCGAACGGCACGGTGTCGGCCCCGCTTCCGACACAGCCATTCAGTGGTCTCCGGCTCCGGGACCGCGGCCCGGAGCGCATCTAGACTGGTAGAATTTGGAGATTATCTCCCACGATTTCCGAAGCAGTTAACCCGTGGGTAAGTCGATTAGTTGCCGAGGTAAATGGGGTGAACCAACTGCTCCGAAAACGCTGCAGAATCGCCGGTTACGTCACCGTTGGATTATATGTCGCTTGCACCCAAAGCTGGGCTAGCTCGCCTTATGAAGCCGGCGTGAAGCTGTACGGAGAACATAACTACCGCGCCGCGGCGGTGGAATTCGAGAAAGCGATTGCAAGCTCGAGTGTCAATCCAAATGTCCTCTATTACTGCGCGCTCAGCCATCAAATGAGCAGTCAGCCCATGCGAGCTCGACAATTGTACGAGTATATCGTCAAGAATTTTCCGAATTCATCAGTGGTACCATTGGCGAACAAGGCGCTCAGCCAGCTACAGAACGTGAATGGCAACGGCGACTCTCAGGAAACGGCAGAGTCAACCTCTTCCAAACAGTCGAATTCGCCTGGGGAGACGGAAAGAGATCCCGCCTTGGACAAGGCGAAAGCTGACTGCGATCAAATAATGAAAAAAGCCGAGCAACAAGTGGAAGACGAGAAATCTAATTCTCAGACCATGTACATCGACGCGGATGGGCACACGGCTCCCGATATCAGCCAGGAGAGAAAACGCGAGATCCGCGAAGAAGCTCAGCAGCGATGCGCCAAAATAATGGAACGCGCAGAGCGGGCTGCTCGTGAAAAAACTGCGTATATGCAAAGTACAAAACCGGGTTGGACAAGCACAACTCGCACTGCTGCCGGACATTCCCGTGATGGTAGCGATTTGATTTCCGTGGTGCGCAATCAGGGCAATCATCCTGCTGTTTCGCAGTTGGAGATTGCGCAAGTGAAGTCGGCGCTGGAAAGCTTTCCTCCTCAGTTTCTGGATTTGTTGAGAGCCAACAAGGCAAAAGTACAATTGACGCCGACAATGATTGATCTCTTTCCCAATCTTAAAAACACAAAGCCTCGCGGCTATGAAGAGGGGCGGACGTACAAGAACTGTCCGGCCTTATTTAGTTACCCGAACATCGTGGTGGCAGAGAATGCGCTGATCGGAGATGATGATTCAAACTGGCAAAAAATGGATGATCCAATTGGATCTATGCGCCATGAGATGGGACATGCTCTTGATGCGTTTTTGGGAGATTTGACTCAGACCGAAGAATTCAAGCACGTGTACTATCTGGATCTCGGAAGATTAGACCAACCAACGAGGGAGCGGCTCAGTTACTATACTCAGAAATCAGCAGGCGGACCATCGGAAGCATTTGCTGAAGTTTTCGCCGGACTGTATGGTAAGCGCAGCGTCAAAGAACGCCAGGAAAAAAACGACGAAGTCGTCAGCGCCTTTCCGGGACTCGCTGCATTAATCAAAAAGAAAATTGCCGAGATCAAGCCCGGCTCTGATCGGTGATGTCCGTGATCGCTCAAGACGTGGGTCCACGCCGGTGGAGAGGATAGTTAATTCACGGCTTTTCGGCTTCTGGGCGCATGCTAGAGCCTGGAGCAGGTATGGAAGAGATCTCTGTCAGTGCGTCAAAGCTGCTACCATGGAGCAATATACGCGTGAAGTTTACCGCCGTGTTCGACTCGAGCATTGCGACAGCAGGAGGTCCGAGCATGGCGACAGTTTCATGGGGCATGCGCAATCGATTTCGATTTGGCGCTTGCGGACAGCTCAATCATTGTGCCCGTCCGATTGTGTCTGGGGTATACGCGGTTACCTATCGGCAGGATCCGCAATCCCGTCCAAAGTCGCATACGGTCGTGCTGTTCGGGGAAGCTGAAGACTTCGGCAAGCAACTGCCTCTGATGACTGAAGATTTGCGTCGCCGGTGTGAACATAACGGCCCTGATCAGTCAGAATTATTCGTGTTTTTGCACCCGATGCCGGGTTCAACTCAATTTGAACGCGACAAGGTGCGCTCACAATTGATATCCGAGTACGACCCGAGCGGCAACAACTAACCGTTCCATTTTTCGCCTGGCACTATCGGCGGTGGCAAACAGACGCGCATCGATTTGCGCCCTTCGTCCGATGCGCTGTATTTCTAATTGCCGCAGGTCTGCCTGTGGACAAAACCAAGCTGGAGTAGTGACCATAGCCCCTACTCCAGCTTGAAAAGTTTAGTGCGCCTAACTGTTACCAGTTGCGGCTGTTCGGCGTGCGCTCGCGAGGTTCGGAAACGGCGACATAAATTTGTCGTCCTCCGAATTCGGTGCTGTTAAGACCGCGAATCGCAGCTTCCGCCGATTGTTGGTCGTTCATTTCGACAAACCCGAAGCCGCGTCCGCGACCGGTATCGCGATCTACCGCGACCTTGGCGGAACGCACGTCGCCGAATTCGGCGAAGAGGTTGGATAGCTCGGCATCCTGTGTGTTGAAGGATAGGTTTCTGACGAAAAGTTTACTTTGCATTTAAAATTGACCTGAATAATTGAGTACTCGCCTGCACGCGAAGGTGCAGCGTAACGACATCGACTAAAACTACTGAAACAGTGCAAAAAGAGCGCAGGCTCTGAATATTCTGATTTAGAGCGGCTGGGAAAAATATCGATCTTCTACTCTAGACACGAAGGTCGAGCCACAGCCAGGCGAATCCGCTGACCATAATGGCACAATTCCGGCGAATTTACTACGGCTGACCATATCAGATCGCAATCCGTGTCATAATGTAATAAGTCCGATATTTTCAGGGTTTCCTCGGATAAAGCTTTTAGCAAGATAAATCCTCGCCGCATCACCTGCGCTGGAGATTTTCTTGTCTATGAACAAGTTAGACAATCGCGATTTGTCGTTTTTATATGATTTTGTGTGCGAATGCCCGAATCCGCGCATCGCCGCCGCGCTGCGCTCGCTTGTTGATTATTGGTTGTCGCACAGCCCGGATGAGCCGAAGCTGGCTTCGCTTTCCAGCCTGCAAGACATACTCTCAAACGAGGAGCTGATTCAAGTTTCGTGGCTGCTTGCTGTGAATCCGAAGACGCCTCCGACGGTGCTGCAAGACCTATGCAAAGAAGCGCCGACGGCTTTGTTGGAAAAAATCACCGAAAACAGCAGGAGTGGGTCTTCCGCCGATCTGCCGTATCAAGCTATTGCCGAAATTCGAATCGCGACGGCCGGTAATACTCAGACGCCCCTTGCCTCCATCATGCTGCTCGTCAAAGATGACGATGCAGATGTGCGCTACAGCATGGCAGAAAATCATAAGCTTCCAGCCGAGGCTCTCCATTTGTTAGCGCACGATGATAATCCGTTTGTGAAGTACCGCGCCGAGAAAACCCTGTCGCGCATTGCCGAAGGACGCTGATCGATGCAAACAAGGATATTCGTGCACAATTTGTCCGCCATAACACGCGAAACACATCTGCAGGATTTATTTGCTACATACGGGCCAGTGGTGAGCGTCGAGATTATCAGAGACCCAGCCGGACAAGCTCGTGGTTTTGGCTTTGTCGAGATGACTACACAAGTGGCAGCCGAAGCAGCCATCAGAGGACTGAACATGCACGACCTCAATGGTCGCCAGCTCGGCATGCGTTTTGCAGACCCTTCGGCGGGCAAGAAGTCCGGTGCTCGCGGGCGCCACCGAAGATAGTGCACGTCTAACTTTATGCCCGATATGAGCAAAATGCGTATGCCTGAAGACGATGATTCCTCCAAAAAAATAGAAGCCCGCCGGCAGTCGGTGCAGAGTGAACGCCAGCAGATCCAGTCACAGCGCTATCAAATTCAGAAGCGCCGCTCGCAAATAAGTGAGCGACGAGAGCAACTTGCCGAACAGCCGCTCTCCGACTCCGGGCAGCAAGAGCTAGACCAGCTTCGATCGGATGTTGAGATCCTCCAACAAAGGATCTCAGCGCTTCAGTCGAAAACCCATATGCAACAAGGCGACCTTGAAACGTTGCGCAAGCATACGGACGCGCTCGACAGCGAGCTGCAAAACATGGCTGAGGATGCTCAGCGACGCCTCGAGAATATTCAGCAACTGCAAGAGAATATGCAGACCCTGAAAGAAGATTTGCAGCGCCAAGCGGAAGGTGCTCGCAAAAGCGAGGCCGACAAAACGAAAAAAAGAAAGCAAGGCAAATAGTGCTGAAGAAGCGCCTGGTTATCTGCGCTTTTTATCGTCTTTGATTGGACTGACAAGGTTAGCGAAGGCACTCAAAATACTGGTCAGGGTCCTGACCAGGGCATTTCCGTCTTTCTTGAACCTGGCACGGCTATTCACATCTTCGGGCTCGGGCGCTTTACCGCCCTGATTAACGCCGTTTACGATGCCTTTACGTTCCATATTGGATTGTCCTCCGCCGACGCCGGCTTGCGCGCTTGGGCGCGCTGAATTCCTTTACTCGGCGGCGACCTGAGAGAGAAATTTGATGCTAACTGACTGCTTCTCGAGCAATTCCTCGTCCATGAAATATTCGACTTCCATCACTGTGCCATGGACTGGTTGGAAATCCACAGGCATGCAGGTGGCCTCCACGACGGCAGAGCCATGTGTTTGACCAGCTCGCATCTGACATGCCGTGTCTTTCTTGAGCTCGTAGCCGAATTCGCCAAACCTGATGACACATTTGATGTCCGCTGAGAAAGGTTCGTTGCATTCGAAACGCTCTAGATGCAGCGACAAACGAACATTCTCTAGAGAATGCGCCACGGGAGCTGAGGAACTGATCACGGCCGCTGGTGTGGCTCGTAAGCTTTTCACCACTTGCCCATTTTGATGGATCGTCAGTGGACCCCATTTCATCACGCCGGCAGCCATGTTTTACCTACCCGCGGGTACTCGGTGCACAGTCACTCTTTCATTGTAGCAGGTTATTCTTGGAAAGCTCGAACCAGACCCAACCAGACCCAACCAGACTAAACAATCGACGAGATCGAGGCTGGGCCCGGCAATGCAACCAGATATGGTGCACGTATCAGCTACCACGATCGGCGCATTCGAAAACATGTGCGCATGGAGAATTAAGTCGAATAGTCTCGAAATCGGATAAATCCTGCCTTTCCCAATCCGATCCTGGAATACTGCTAATGGCTCCGCAGCTAAGTGAGCCACGTTGATGCGATATGGATCGCATCAACTTATAGCGAAGAGAAATAATGAATACCAAATTGTATGTTGCCAATCTGCCGGCTGAAGTAACCGAGACAGAACTCAAAGACCTGTTCAGCCCATCAGGCGCCGTTACTTCCGTCAGTATCGCAACCGATCGCGACACTCATGCGCAGCGCGGGTTCGCCTTCGTTGAAATGGGTACTGAAGCAGAAGCGACAGCGGCTATCACCGCCGTGCACGGAAAAGATCTGCGCGGCAACCCATTGACCGTCAATGTATCGACTCCGAAGCCGCAAGCGGTTAAAAGCTAACCAGCTGCAATAACGTCTACGAAAAGGGCCGCCGTAAGGTGGCCCTTTTTTCGCCTGCGTCACCGGTTGCTGGTCGGTTGCTCGGTTTGCTGCAGTCCTGCAAGTGTATTTACTGCACTGCCTGCCACATGAACATTCTCATCCTGGGTGAGCTGCTTTAAGAGATCCACCGGCAGGTGTCGGTTGCCGGACAAAGCGAGCCGCACGTCTTCGTTGCGGTCATGTATGAGGCGCTTCAGCACTGCCAATGGCACGCAAGGATTTTCAGCGACGCTCAGGCGTACCTCAGCGCTTTCATCTTCGGCAAGCTTTTGCAAAACAGGCAGCGGCACGTTCGGATTGGCCGCAACGCGGCTGCGTATGTTTGCATTCTCATCGGCCGCTAGGCGGCTGAGCGCCACCTGGGCCGTGTGGGGATTTCCTGCCAGCACTTGGCGGACATGCGTCTCCTCGTTGCTGTGCTGACTTTGACCAGACGCCGCCGCCGCGTGCAACTCTTTGATCGCTTCGACTAAAACATACAGTCTCTCCGGTTTGACAGGTTTGGCGAGGTAATAGCTCATACGCAGTCGCAGTGCTTCTTCGACATCATGGTCATCTTCTGAAACGGTGAGAAGCACTACCGGGATGGACTTCAACTGCGGATCGTTTTTGATATCGTGGAGTACTTCGTGTCCGTTCTTGCGTGGCATATTCAGATCAAGCAAAATGATGTCCGGCAATTTTTTTGCCGCCGCGTCTTTTATCTGATGCAGGTACTCCATTGCTTCCACACCGTCGTTGGTCACGGTTAGCTCATAAACTAAGTCAGTGCGTTTGAGCGCCTCCTCCGTCAAGCGAATGTCGGATGGCGTATCCTCGACTAAGAGGATGTTGATACAGTCTTGCATTTTCGTTCTCCTGGAAGTTTTTGCGGCCGGTAAAGTAAACAGAAAAATGGAGCCTTCTCCGGGCTTGGATTCCACCCAGATTGTGCCACCGTGCGATGTGACCACCTTCTTGCAAATCGCCAACCCCATTCCGGTGCCCGGATAGGCCAGCTTGCCGTGTAATCGGACGAACATGTCGAAAATTTTGTCCGCATACTGCGGCTCGATGCCGATACCATTGTCTCGGACCGAGAAGAGCCAGTTGTTGTGATTAGCTTGTGCGGAAACATGGATGACTGGTTGATCGCAAGATCGGTACTTGAGGGCATTACCAATGAGATTTTGGAATAGCTGGATAACTTGCGATCGTTCAACGGCAACCAGGGGAAGTGTGCCTATTTCGAAGCGTGCTCCCGTGTCTTTAATGAGAGAGCTGAAATCGTTGAGCACCTCATCGATCACCGAGTCGCAGCTGATCAGCTGATTCTCAGACTCGTCGCTGGTTATCTGCGAGTGCGTGAGTATTGACTTGATTAAATGTGTCATGCGTTCGGTGCCGGCAAGAATTTGATCGATGAACTCAGCAGAACTGCTGTCCGTGCCGGCTTTCGCGCTCTCCGCCAAGAGACTGGCGAAGCCTTGCACAGCGCGCAGTGGCTCTTGCAAATCATGCGACGCGATGCGAGCAAACTGTCGTAGCTCTTCATTGCTGCGCATCAATTTCTCTGTGCGCTCTTGCACCAACCGCTCCAGTTTTTGATTCGACCGCTTCCGCTTCCTGTTGCGTTCGATGGCAAATCGCAGACGCTGAAGCAGCAAATCGTCATTCACCGTCCCTTTCAGGAGATAGTCCTCAGCGCCACTGTTGATGGTTTCGACCGCCAATGGTATATCGTCTATCGCCGTGATCACCACAAGCGGCAGATCCGGACACTGCACCTTCACCTTCTCGAGGCTTTCGATGCCGGAGCTGTCCACCTGAGACAATTCCATGAGAACTATATCGAACGACTCTGCTTTTAGTCGCTCCAGCGCCTCTTGCAAGCTGTGCACCGTCTGTACGCGGTGCCCGCGTTGTTGCAAGCCCGCCAGACACGGGACATAATTTGCACCATCGTCAATGTGCAAGACGTGCATCTACATTGCCTCTCAGCAAATCCTCGCTGTAATCCAAGGATTTTTGCTGGTTGGTCAGCAAGTAGCTATTCAAGTCGATGAAAAGTTGATGAAGACTAGTCTGGCGAAATCCAATAAGACCAGGCAATTCCATTATGACACAGTTTTGCCGGCAACTCTATTCCACTGCAGTCGAACTCGAGCAACTGTCAGACTTGCGGCGGCGCGCAGCGCTTCAGCCGGCAAGAATCAGATGGCTACAAGCCTGGTGCCTGCCGTTGTACTCGCTGTGCATGCATGCAAGCTAAACAGTAGATCGGTCTATGTCCTTTGGGTTCAAAAGGAACTCGTGTAGTGGCACCACATTCGGTGCAGGACACTTCCGTTATCGAAGCAACCTCACCCTTGCGCCAGGCACGCACTAACAGCCGGCAGTCGGTACAGTTCTTCGGTTCGTGCTGCAATTGTCGACTCTCAAAGAAGAGTTGTTCGGCGACGGAGAAGACGAATTGGTTTTTACAGTTTTTGCACGTCAGCAACTTCTCTTCCATAGAATGGTCTCATATTAGTAGTTGGGAATGCGCTGCTGCGGAGCTCTCTCAAGCTGCCGAGTGGCCGTACGCACATCCATACATTCAAGTATCCTCTGCGGCCAGTCTCTGCTGTGTCAGGAATACGCGCTGCGTCTGTCGGGATTACCGGTAACAAGCGTGGTTATCCGTGACCCATATGCTCAAGGTCGCGGACATCATTGGTCAGATCACATCTTCGCCCGGGTTATCTCTGAGCCAGCCATGCTTCAAAGCAAAACGGATCACGTCCGTCCTGCCGACCAGTCCGAGTTTGCTCATCGATCTTGACTTGTACGTCTCCACGGTTTTCAGGCTGACGCCCAATGCCTTGGCGATCTCCTTGTTGCTGTGCCCTTGAGCGAGCAGCATCATCACTTTAGTTTCGCGTTCGCTGAGTGCTTTGGCGTCCGCCATTCGATCTCGGTTTGAATGGTCGTTTCCATCCTGAACCGCTTGTGCTGCCAAAATCGGGTCTACGTACTTGTCACCCCTGCCGACCGCCTCAAGCGCCTGAAGCAGATCTTTGGCGGCCGCTCTTTTCAGAACATAGCCGCAGGCCCCGGAGTCGAGAAACTGCCTGGCATACGCGAGATCTTCGTGCGCGGACAAACCGAGCACCTTCAGCCCGGGAAAGGTTTGGCGCATTTGCCTGGTGGCTTGAGCGCCTGACCAGCCGGGCATGGCTGCGTCCATGAGGACAATGTCCGGATTAAGCCTCGAAATTTCCTGCAGCGCGGACTGTCCGTCGGAGGCTTCGCCGACAACCTCAAACTCGTTAGTGGCGTTAATCACCATCTTGAGCCCGTCGCGCACGAGTGCATGATCGTCGACCAGGAATATGCGGAGCTTGCTCATGCTTGCGGCTCCGAGGCTGAAGCTAAATTGGCGAAAGGTATGCGCACGAATATGGCCACACCTTTTCCGGGGCTGGATTCGATCTCGAGAGTGCCCCCTGCAGAAGCGGCCCGGTATTTCATTGAAGTTAGTCCCAGTTGTTGCGAACCGACATTGCTGGCGTTGGTTTTGAGCAAGACGCCGCGGCCGTCGTCTTCGACAATTAGCAGGAGACCGTTTTTGCCCTGGCGCAGGACCACGCTGACCAGGCTGGCGCCCGAGTGTTTGAGAACGTTGGTCAGCGCTTCCTGGGCGATTCTAAATATGCTTGTTTCCACTAGCGTGGAAAAACGCTTTTCACCAACACCGGCAATTTCCAGCTCTGCAGCAATCTTTGAGCGGTCGGACCACGTGCGTACCAGCTGCTCGAGGGCAGCCGGCAGCCCCAAGTCATCTAAGGCGGCCGGACGTAGCTCCCAGGAGATGGTATGTACGTCCTTCGCCAGCTTGCAGCTGAGGTTGTGCAGTTCACTCAACTCCTGCTGCTGCTGGCTGGACATCGGACCGGAATTGGACAACGATGCCAGTCCATACATGAGAGCGGCGGCACCCTGCCCAAGATGATCGTGCAGCTCACGACTGATTCGCTGACGCTCTTCCTCCTGGGCCTCCACAGCGCGACGCAAGGCAGTCTGCAACAGCTGATTGGCTCTCTTGCTTTGCGTCATGTCGCGGATGACAACCGCGAAAAGTTGCTCGTTTGCCGCCGACCGCTGCATCGCGGATACCGTAACCAGGCAATCCATATCCGTGCCTTTCTTCGATTGACAGACCATCTCAAATTCGGCATGGTCTTGGCATTCATTGATCCTCTCTGAGAGACTTCCGCCCTGCTTCACTGGCAGCAGCCAGTCCACATGTTTGCCGACAATTTCTTCTTTTTTATAGCCAAACAACCGCTCGCTGCCCTTGTTCCAGTTTCTGATGATCCCGCGACCGTCGACGCCGAAAATGGGGTCGTTGGATGATTCCACCATAGCCGCCAACTCGGTTCGCTCTTTTTCCAAGCGCCTGACGCTGCTCATGTCATGCAGAATGCAGCGAATGCCGATGGCAGCTTGATTGGCGTCCAGAATGCATCCCATAGTGGTGAAGGCCGGCAGTGCACTACGGCTTTGCGGTTGGATCTCGAGCTCAAAAAGCTGCGCGCCGGACTGCGGATGATGGACAAGGTGGGCGATCCGGCTGCGAAACACTTTCTTGTCGGACGCCGCGATGAAGAGAGCAAACGGTTTGCCCATTAGATAAGACTGATCGCGGTTCAAAAGTGCGGCTGCGGCGCGATTGCATTCGACGATCACACCATTGGTGTCAAGCACCAGATAGCTGTCCGGTGCAAATTCAAACAGTTCTTCGTAGCGTTGCCGCTCTGCTTCGATTTTGGAATGGGCCGATTTCAGCTCTGTGGATTGGACTCGCAGCTCTTCCGAGGAGACCTCGAGCTCCTCGAGGACATTTCCCAACTCCTGGAGTACCTCAGCCGGCTCTAACCCGCCAGAGTGAAGACGATGTCTCATGCTCGCGAAGAGGGCGGCAGCTTCTTCACAGCGTTGTTTGAATGCTATGTGTTTTCGAGAAGGCATCGGTGCCGCCAGCATACCTCTGGTTACATGCACTACTATAACAGCGATCAGCTGAGCGTACGAATGAAAAGGCGCCTACCACGTGTACAAGGCAGGCGCGGATTACCGATCGACGTGTACGACCCTGTCCATGAGCAGCACTATACCAATGTGCTGGCCTGGATGTCGGGTGAGGGGAGTAACGCGCAGCTGAAGCTTGATCCTCCGGCCGCGGCGATCGACTGTGTCGACCGGCAAAACCTCATAGGTGCCGCCTTGCGCCACGAAGTCTTCCAGCGGCTTTCTGAGCTCATCGGTGGGCAGAGCGATATCAAGTCGGAAAAAATCCCGCCCGAACACTTCGGCTGCACGCGGGCCCCAGAGATCTGCCGCGGTGTCGTTCCAGACGCGCACATTCCACGATCTGTCGAGCACCACCACTGCGGAAGGCACACTGGCAAGGATTGACTCCAGAAAAGATTTCGAGCTGTTCTTCTCCTGCGTTAACACTCGCAGCTCTTCGTTGGTTGCCGAAAGTTCCTCATGGGTTGACTGCAGCTCCTCATTGGTCGTTTCCAATTCTTCGTTGGCTGATTGCAGCTCTTCATTTGTGGTTTCCAGCTCTTCATTAGTGGACTGCAGCTCTTCATTCGTGGTTTCCAGCTCTTCATTGGTGGACTGCAGCTCTTCATTCGTCGTTTCCAATTCCTGATGAGAGGTCTTCAGGCTTTCACCCAGCTCATGAAACTTGGTTACATCCAGGAAGGCGATACTGACCGCAATCGGTGCTGACGCGGTCCCAAACACCGGGATCACATGCACATCCAGAACATGCGTTGTCGCTCGGTTTGTCTTATGGACGACGCTGCTCAGGCGAATTGTGCGGCGATCGGATAGCACCTGGTCAGCAAGCGAACGCAGATCGAGTGGGCGGTACGATACCTCCATGTCTTTGAGCGGTCGACCGATATCTTGCTGCTTAAGATTGAACAACCGGCATGCCTGGTCATTAGCCAAAACCAGATGCCCGGCATTATCGACGATTATCTGTCCTTCTATGCCATTGGTGAAGCTTAGCTGACTTAGGAGAGCCTGCCTGTCTCCCGCCGTGACAGCATTTTCTGTAGCCGGTATGCCGGGCGCCGGCAGACGGTCTCTTACGCGCCCGCTGGCGGACTTGGTGAAAATTCTATAGCGCAGCTCGACCGGACTGAAAAGATTGGCGTGGGTAAGCAGCATCTCGGCTTTCCCGAGGAAGAGAAAGCCGTCTTCTTTCATCGCGAAATGCAGGCGGTTGAGGATGCGCTGTTGAGTCTCGGCGTTCATGTACATGAGTGTGTTGCGGCAGACCAGAAGATCGAGTCTGGAGATTGGCGCATCCTGCACCAGATCGTGCCGCCCGAAAATCACCGACCGCCGCAGGTCCGGTCTGAAAGTATGGTGACCTTCTGCTGTGATGAAGTACTTTTCTCGCAGCTCCTGTGGCACGTCCTCGAGGTCGGCGGTGGTGTAGGTGGCATGCCTGGCTTGCGACAGAGCGTCCTCGTCGATGTCGGTTGCGTAAATCTTCACTCGGGCTCGAAATGCTTCCGCGCCCATAGCCTCGCACATCACCATGGCCAGAGTATAAGCCTCCTGTCCTGAGGCGCAGCCGGCGCTCCACACGCGAATTTCGCCGCTGTTGGCTTGAAGAATGCGGGGAATAATCTCCCGCGCCAGGAAGTCCCAGGCCTCCCGATCACGAAAGAACGAGGTGACATTAATCAAGATGGTGTCAAAGAGATCGGAAAACTCACGGGAGTGCGTTTCCAGATAATCCACGTATTCGACATAGCCTGCAATACCCAGCGCCTGCAGGCGCTTGTTCACTCGCCGCCTGAGGCTGGCGCGTTTGTAGCCGGTGAAATCGAAGCCACGGATGCGTTTCAGGTGCTCGAGCAAGATTTCAAATTGTGTATCGCTTTCATCCGCAGACATCACGGCTTGCCTCTGCTGTCGCTGCCGTCATCATCAATCAGGAGCACGATGCCTTGTTGATCGAGATCGGCAAGCGGAGTGATTCTGACTTTACAAAGAATGTCAGCACCGCGGCGATTGGTGGCATCCAAAATAACTTCTTCGAACTCCTTGTGTAGCTGCATAAAAGTGCGCAAGGGCGTCTTCAGTTTATCCACCGGCAACCCGATGTCGAGCGATAAGAAATTGCGCCCGATCACCTCGTCGCCTCTCAGCCCCCAGAAGTCTCGGCAACGGTCGTTCCAGAGCACTACTTGCAATTTATCGTTCAGCACGATCACCGCAGAGCTCATGCTGCTCAAAATGGACTGCAAAAAAGATCCGGTGTCGTCTACGGTTTCGGCCATGCTGCGCTGCATTTCATTGGCTTCCGCCAACTCCGCGTTGGTGGATTGGAGCTCCTCATTCATCGTCTCGAGCTCTTCATGCGTTGATTGCAACTCTTCATTGCTCGTTTCCAGCTCTTCGTTGGACGAATGCAGCTCTTCATTGGTGGTTTCCAGCTCTTCGTGAGCTGACTGCAATTCCTCGTTGGCAGTTTGCAATTGCTGATTGACTGCGAAGAGTTTGCTTTCGGCCTCGTGAAATTCAGTCACATCACTGAATTGAATGCTGAAGCCCGCGCGCTGGTTGGTGGCCGGATCAATCAGCGGGTAAATGTAGACGTCGAAGAGTTGCGCGCGACCATTGTCGATGCGATTGGAAACACGCTTTGATAGGAACATGGGCTCGCCTTTGTCCATTTGATCGAGCAAGGAGCGCAATTCCAGGGGGCGGTACGAGATCTCCAGATCCTGCAGCGGGCGCCCGAGATCCTGACTGACCAGGCCGAAAGTAGTGCGGGCACGGGCATTGGCCACCGTCAGCAAACGATTATTGTCCAGGCAAATAGTAGCTACAGGCGAGCAGTCCTGAGCTGCTTCGAAGTAGTTTATCTCCCTTTCGTCCCCGTCCCCGTGCCGGCTGCCGGCGCCGCCAAAGCGATGCGGCTCACCGCGGGTGGTGCGTGCATAAACCGTCGGCTCTCGTTGCAGTTCTTGCAGAGCTGGGTTGGCGGGAAGGACTTCTCCGCGGCCCAGGAGCAGCCAACCGTCTTCCTTCAGGGCTGCCGCCAGCCTGTCCACGATGGATTTTTGCGTATCGATGTTGCTATAGACAAGCACCTGCCGGCACAAAATGAGATCCAGGCGAGAGATCGCCGGATCTTCTGTGAGAACGTGGCGACCGAACGTGAGCGAACGCCTCAGTTCGTGACGAAAGACAAAGCGCTTATCCACCAAGGTAAAATACTTCTCGCGCATTGCAGGCGGGACATTTTCCATCTCAGACTGCGAAAAGCGGGCAGAGCGTGCAACCTGCAAAGAATTTTCGTCGACGTCCGTGCCGAAAATCTTGATGCGCTTGCGAAAGTAATCCTCGCCGAACAATTCGCACAATAACATGGCGAGGCTGTAGGACTCTTGTCCCTGGCCACAGGCGACCGTCCAGAACCGCAGGTATCCGGCCTGCTGGCGCATCTTCAAACGCGGAAGTATTTCGTTTTTCAGCAAAGTCCAGTCTGCTTCGTCCCTGAAGAAACGCCCTCGCTCACCAATCGCGGCATCGAGGAGCTTGGCTGTCTCCGCCGGGTGTTTATGCAGGAAGTCGGTATAAAGCTCGACCGAGGAAAGTTTGAGCGCCTTGAGTCGCTGCTCTGCCGTTCGCTCGAGCACCGCCAATGAATCCGCCGGCGGTTCATAGTTGTGCTCTTTTTTGAGATAACTCAACAAGGCTTCGAAGTTATGTGAGGTTCTGGCAGGCTTCGCCATCTTCTAGCTTCTAACCCTCGCCTATTACCAGCGTAACCAGAGAGTGCGCGATATCGGCAAGAGGCAGAACGAAATCTACGTGTCCGGTGCGAATTGCCGCCTCAGGCATACCAAAAAACTCAGCCGTCTCCTGATTTTGGGCGAGGACCGTGCCGCCCATTTTCTTGATTGCCGTCACGCCCATGGCGCCATCACTGCCGGTGCCGGTCAGGACAACGGCGATTGCTCTGTCCTTGTAGCTGGCGGCCAAGGACTCAAACAACAAGTCGGCCGACGGACGGACGAAGTGCACCAGCTCCGACTGTGACAAGGAGATAGTGCCGTCCTGATTAACGAGCAAATGCCTGTTCGGCGGAGCGATATATACGCGCGCCGGCACCAAATGATCTCCTTCCGAGGCTTCCTTTACCGTCAACTTGGTTCGATTGCTCAGTATCTCCGCCATCAGGCTGCGGTGTCTGGGATCCAGATGTTGTACGATCAGAACTGCAGCCGGAAACTCGCCCGGCAACTCCGACAAGATGCGACTCAACGCCGGCAACCCACCTGCTGAAGATGCCAGTGCCACCACTTCGAAGTTGGCGACTCCAGGTTTACGGCGCGTCATCTCCCCACCTGTATTCTCGAACCATTGTCCTGCATTCGGGCTAGCGGATTAGTCTACTGTCCTGAATCTTTAATCTCTGTCGGTATGCTTTTGTCCCGCTAGGCTGGTACCATATAC
>DATNQY010000145.1:0-5994 GCA_036703785.1 Candidatus Obscuribacterales bacterium | reverse complement strand
AATTTCTCTCACGTTAAGGATCTGAGCCGTGCAGTGAGGCTTCCGCTCATAAGATCCATTTCATCACTTCCAGAACGCCCATTTCATCGGCTTTTCCAAGGATGCGCTTGAAATCCAGATTTGATGCACGTTTCGGCATGTAAACTTGGCGGCCTTATTAAAAGGATTACGGATTCGTTGATGAGCAGCCAATTTCGAGGAGCCATCTCTTGGCAAAAGAGCGCAGCGCAACCATACCTCGACAGACGCTATGAGAAATCATCGTTTTTGATGATAGTCAAGCGATGGCTCAAAAGGCCCACCTTCCTGCCAAAGTCCATCAGCTGGGACTTTCACCGCCGCAAAGACGCTAGCGCCTACCTGGCTGACTAACCGTTTTCGGTGATTGCTCATAGCGGGCGCGGGGAACAGGCCATTCGCGGGCGGGGGCAAAGGGTGGCACACACAAAAGCAGGGCACCACATGTGGTGCCCTGCTCAATTTATTGCATTGCGCGATTAGCGAGCGATTACTACTCGATGATCTTCGCAACCACGCCGGCGCCGACGGTGCGGCCGCCTTCGCGGATGGCGAAGCGCATTCCTTCTTCCACCGCTACCGGTTGGATAAGCTCGACATCCATGGCCACGTTGTCGCCGGGCATGACCATCTCAACGCCTTGCGGCAATTGGATGGAGCCTGTGACATCGGTGGTGCGGATGTAGAACTGCGGGCGGTAGCCCGGGAAGAACGGGGTATGACGTCCGCCTTCTTCCTTGCTCAGCACGTACACTTCAGCTTTGAACTTGGTGTGCGGCTTGATGGAACCGGGCTTGGCGATCACTTGACCGCGTTCGATCATGGTCTTGTCGATACCGCGAAGCAGAATACCGACGTTGTCGCCGGCGATTCCGGAATCGAGAGTCTTTTGATACATCTCAACGCCGGTGACGGTGGTCTTGCGAGTTTCTTGCAGACCGACGATTTCTACTTCTTCGCCCACTTTGATTTGTCCGCGCTCGATACGGCCTGTGGCGACGGTGCCGCGACCGGTAATCGAGAATACGTCTTCAACAGCCAGCAAGAACGGCTTGTCGATCTGGCGCTCGGGGGTTGGGATGTACTCGTCCACAGCCTTCATCAGCTGGGTGATATTTTCATACTGTGCCTTGTCGCCTTCCAGCGCTTTGGTGGCAGAGCCGCGGATGAAGGGGATCTTGTCGCCGGGGAAATCGTACTTCTGGAGAAGTTCGCGAGCTTCCATTTCAACGAGATCGAGCAATTCCGGATCGTCGACCAGGTCGCACTTGTTCAGCCAAACCACGACGTAGGGCACGCCGACCTGACGGGCAAGCAGGATGTGCTCCCGTGTCTGGGGCATCGGACCGTCGTTGGCCGAGATAACCAGGATCGCACCGTCCATCTGGGCGGCGCCTGTAATCATATTTTTGATGTAGTCAGCGTGACCAGGGCAGTCGACGTGGCTGTAGTGGCGCGCGTCGGTTTCGTACTCGACGTGTGCGGTATTGATTGTGATACCGCGCGCTTTCTCTTCCGGAGCGGCGTCGATTTCATCATAAGCCTTGAACTTAGCCTTGCCCGACTCAGCCAAAACTTTAGTGATCGCCGCGGTCAAAGATGTCTTACCGTGGTCGACGTGACCGATGGTGCCAACGTTGACGTTGGGCTTGTTTCTTTCGTACTTCTGGCGGGCCATCCTCTCAATTCTCCTTACTCAGATCGTTTGTACAGTTGTTTGGTTCGGGGTCGTCTTTTTTGAGCCACAGTGGCTCACGGCATAATTCGGCATTTTCAAATGGAGCCCAAGACGAGGATTGAACTCGTGACCTCCCCCTTACCAAGGGGGTGCACTACCGCTGTGCTACTTGGGCACGACGCCGACGGATTCTAATTTTGGCTTTTTACCTTCCTCAATTGAATATTTGTATATATAAGGTTAAGGATTGCGTTTAAGAATCCTTGATACCAAGACCACGGACCCTTACGGATTCACGCAAACTTTGGGGGTGGAAAAATTGGGCAGAGCTGGATTCGAACCAGCGTAGGCTTGCGCCAACGAGTTTACAGCCCGTCTCCTTTAGCCACTCGGACATCTGCCCCCAAGCCGGTGATGGGATTCGAACCCGCAACCTACGGTTTACAAAACCGTTGCTCTACCGTTGAGCTACACCGGCAAAAAGAGACGCAAGGGAGCATTGTACAGTCGGTATTTTGCCGCTGTCAAATCCACACCCACTCTTAGAAACAGCGTATTGCCCCAGGGCAGCCCCTTTGAAGGTGCGCCCGCCGGGGTCGTTAACGCTGTTCACATTGCCTGACCACTTCGTAAAAGAAGATGCCGGCAGCTACCGAGGCATTCAAGGACTCGGTCTTGCCGAGCATGGGAATCTTCACTAAGAGGTCGCAGTGCTCTTTCACCAGGCGCCCCACTCCTTTGCCTTCGCTGCCGATCACAATCACCAGTGGGCGTTTGAGATCAACGTCCGTGTAAAAACTGGGCGCGTCGAGATCGAGGGCGGCTACCCAGAAGCCGTATTTTTTCAAGGTCTCGAGCGCCTGCACCAGATTGGAGACACGAACCACAGGCAAGGTGGCGACGGCGCCGGCGGAAATTTTGGCCACCGTGCCGGTCAAGCCGGCAGCGCGCCTTTGTGGGATAAGGATGGCCTTGACGCCGGAGGCCTCGGCTACGCGAATGATGGCGCCCAGGTTGTGTGGGTCTTCAATGCCGTCGAGAACTGCCACCATGTAGCCGTCCATACTCTGCCCCGACATCTCGCGAGCGATGCGATCGAGCATCATCTTTTGCAGAAATGTCTCAAGCTGCCACATTTCAGCAGGGCTGATCAAAGCCACCACGCCCTGGTGGCGTCTCTGCGGCCCGGCGATTTGATCCAGCTTACGGCGATCGCAGCTCTGGATGGGAATTTTTTGCTTGCGGGCCAGCGCTTTGATCTTGTCCACGCGCCCGTCGTGCTCGCCGCCTGTAGCCAGAAGAATCTTGTTGACCTTTACCGAGGGCAGGTGCTCGAGCTGCTTGATGTTGGGCAGAGCCAGCTTCAGCCCGGTCTGCTTGCTCAACTCATTAACCCTGTGCCTGAGCTCCTTCTCGAGGGCATCGGCCCTCAGCCCGTCTTGCTGGTTGCGCTGCGCCTCGCGCGCCAGCGCCTGCTGCAATTTCTGGAAATCGGAGCTGACGCCGTCTTCCGTTTGCTCGAGGTAAGCAAGTACAGCGTTTTTGCCGTAGATTAGCTCCTCTTGCTCCGTGGACATGGAGATTAGCCTTTTCTTGAATCGGACTGCCTGATTTTGCGGGTCAAAGACGGCGGGCAGGCCGCCCCTACATGGGCAAACTACCATAGACAGCCGGCGGTGTCAGTGTTTTATTAAAAGCTCAGGGGGCAACCTCATGCTATTTGACGTCTGGTTCCTTGGCTTTCCGATCGCTGCTGCCATCTGCCTGATAAATCTGGCAATCAAGGATGGCGACATCAAGTTTTGGAAGTGCGCCTTCTCTTTCGTTGCCTACATCGCCTTCTACCTGGCAGGCGGGCGAGAAGTAATCCTATATATAACGTGCGGGCTGCTTTTGGGGCATTCCTGGATCGCCTTACCCATGGCCGGCTAGCGGGCTTTTTTGTTGCGCGCCGCGCCGCCTCTGGGCACCGGCTGCGCCATCGTGGCATGCCGATTCTGCTGGGCTTCGGCCAGCGAGCGCATGCTGATGCCGTGTTTTTTCAACCAGCGGGAAATAGTGTTGGGATCGCACCAGCGATTGCACTGCTCGCGATATTCGCGCGCAATGTCGACTGTGCTCAGTTTTTCTTTGACGTACTTCTGATAAAGCCAATCTTTATCCTGATAGAGCGTTTTAGTTCGTAACGTCTTACCCACGAGCACACCTTCCTGGACCTGAGCGGCCACAAAGCAATCTCATCTATAGTAATTCTGCTCGTCGAAGCGTGTTCTTGCAATAGGATCTCTGCTCAAAAGGGCATCAATATTTCAGCTAAGGTGAAGCCGTGACCAGCACCAGACTGCCGCAAGTAGACCTAATTCTGCGTCAACAGCCGCTTGTAGAGCTGAGCGCGCGCTTTCGCCGCGACCTGCTTGCCCAGCTGGTCAGGGACGAGCTTGCCCGCTTGCGCGCAGCCGAAGCACCGCCGGCATCAGCCGAGGAAATCGCGCAATCGGTAGCGCGGCAAGCAGAACACCTTCTTATGCCGGCGCTCAAAAAAATTATCAACGGCACAGGCGTGGTGCTTAACACCAATCTAGGACGGGCGCCGCTTCCGCGTGCCGCATTATCGGACGCGGCGGAAATTGCCGAAGGCTATTGCAACCTGGAGATCGATCTGCAAACAGGCAAGCGGGGACAACGCAGCCAACGCATCGAGCGCTTATTGCGCCTGCTCACAGGCGCCGAAGCTGGGCTTGTGGTGAACAACAATGCAGCGGCGGTAGTACTGGCCGTCAACACCTTCGCGCAAGACAAGAAGGTAATCGTCTCGCGCGGCGAATTGATCGAAATCGGCGGCAGCTTCCGGCTGCCTGATGTGATCGAAGCGGCAGGCGGCGTCTTGTGCGAGGTGGGTACCACCAATCGCACCCGACCCGAAGACTATCTGAAGGCGGCAGACGAGCACACCGGTCTTTTAATGCGCTGCCACCGCTCCAACTTCGAGATTCGCGGCTTTACCGAAAGCGCCAGCCTCGAGCAATTGTGCGAGATCTCCAGGCGCAGCGGTGTCCCGCTTCTCGAGGATCTAGGCAGTGGAGTGCTGATCGATTTGAAAGAGCTGCCCGATTGCGGATTGCAAAACGAACCTACAGTGTCGCAGGTGGTGGCAACCGGATGCGATTTGATCTCCTTTTCCGGAGACAAGCTGCTCGGCGGCCCGCAGGCAGGATTTGTGGTTGGCAAGAAAAGCTGCGTCCAGCAATTGCAAAAGCATCCTCTTTATCGAGCCTTGAGGCTGGACAAGCTGGCACTGTTTTTGATCGAAAAAACGCTGATTGCTTACCTTTCACCCCAGGCCGTCCCCCAGGTGCCGGTGCTGGCGCTCCTGTCGGCGCCGCTTGCTCAACTTCAAGAAAGAGCGGAACGTTTTGCCGGCACCATATGCGATGCCACGAAAAAAATCTCTTGCCGGGCGCTGTCCACCAGATCAAAAGCGGGCGGCGGCTCGCTGCCAGGAGAAGAGATGGACAGCTTCGGCATCGAAATCAATTGCCGAGACTTGAGCGCAGCTGAAATCGCCGAACGGTTGCGATGCGCGTCACCACCTGTGGTTGGCATCATTCACGGTGATAAATTCATCCTTGACTTCCGAACCATCGCGGAAAACGATTTGCCGCTGCTGAAAAAAGCGATTCAAGATCTCGTATAAAAAATTTCTCGTACGCGCAATTCAAGAGGTTATAATTCGGCCATCATCCAGGGCCTGGTGCCCAGCGCTTCTCACGTATATATAAACAAGGAATGGAGTATTTATGACAGACGATGCCACCACGGCCGCCAATGTCGATCGCTTGGCCGCAGTTAGTACAAAGCTTGAGCGTGAATCGCGAATGACAAGATATCTTCTCGTCATTTGCACAGCGGCTAATATCGCCGTCTGCACATTTGGAGTCAAAGTTTCGTACGACATGCTGCCGCCAATTATGCTTGCCTACTTCATGGAGCACATGCAGGAAGTGCAAATGCTCTGGAAGGGCTATGAATTCGCCGCCAGCAAGCACCCGGGTGGTGCCAAAGCACCGATTGCACCGCCACCTGCGGAAAACAAATAGCATCTCTACGAATAATCAGGACAGGTCTTACTTATTGAGTAAGGCCTGTCTTCGTTTAACTTCCGCTTCTACTTCTTCCGGCGAAATGTTGTTGACCTGCATCGGTCCGGAGCAAATTTCCCGCCATGGTGCGCCGGCCAGCGCCTGACGAACAATCACCTCGAATACTTGTGCGCGCACGCCCGAGCCGTAGCTGCCTGC
>DATNQY010000144.1:0-13521 GCA_036703785.1 Candidatus Obscuribacterales bacterium | reverse complement strand
AACCAAAAGAACGGCGATAAGCCGCAAGAGGATAAAATCTGCGCGATGGGCATGATTGTTCCTCCCGGACAAAAGATCGAGATCACCGGCAAGGACTGTGAATTCAAACTCGTGCCCATGACGCCGGCTGACGAAGAGGCGGACCGGAAACTTCGGGAGTACCAACAGTCGCCCGAGTACAAGCGTGACATGGAAGAAATTTTGAAACACGTCCAGGGTTGATTGGAACGGTTACTTCGCTGTGACGCCGAGTCCGGGGCGATCCGGCACAATCAGGTAGCCGTCTTCGTACTGTGCGCCTTTATACGGATCATCGGCAAGCAGCATGGCGCCGTCGAGATCGAGATAATCGCACAGCGATTGCAATTGTGCGGCGGCTGTTATGCCGAGCGAGGACTCGATCATGCAGCCGAACATTACTTGCATTCCGTGTGCGCGAGCGGTGTGGATTACTTTCAGCGCCTCGAGTAAGCCGCCCGTCTTGGCCAACTTCACGACGACGCCGTCGATGCAACCGGCCATGCGCGCCACGTCGTAAGAGCGGCAGATGCTTTCATCCGAAAAAATCGGCAATGCACTGTGGTCACGGATCAATTTGAAATCAGCGGGCAAAGCGTGTTTAGGCAGCGGCTGTTCAATAAATTGAACACCGTGATCGAATAAGAAGTGCGACATTGCGATCGCTTGTTTTGGTGTCCAACCGCCGTTGGCATCAACGCGCAACGGCAGATCGGGAGCGACTTTGCGCACGCGCTTGATGATCTCTTTATCGTACGGCGTCCCTTGTTTTACTTTGAGGGCTTTGTATCCTGCCTCGACAGCTTCCTCTGTCTTTTTCTCGACTACATCCAATGTGTCGATGCCGATGGTGAAATCCGTAATCGGTGCTTTCAGGTTCTGCAAACCCAACAACCGATACGTAGGTTGCTCGACAATTTTTCCGACGAGATCGTGCAAAGCGATCTCAACTGCAGCTTTGGCCGCGAAGTTGCCGGCCACCGATTTGTCCATGCGGGCGCAAATGTCTGCGATGGCAAAGGGGTCGCTGCCCAGAATGCCGTCTTTTTGCCACTGCATAAGCACTGCCTGTGCAGTGGGAATGCTTTCGCTGTGGTAGGAAACGGGCGTCGCCTCGCCTAGTCCTTCATACTTATCGTAACGAAGACGCACAAGAATATTTTTGTGATCGGCTGACGTTCCATACGCAATGCCGAATGGATGCTTGGTATGCAGCACTAGAACTTCGAAGTTCAGTTCAATGGCAGCTTTAGTCTTCGTCACGTTCACCGTGTTTTCTCCTGATATGACAAGATGGCATCGAAAAGTTTGTCAGCGCCATAGCGTACAGCATCAGTGGACGGAAGTCCCGTTTCATCAGCTGCTCGCTTGATCGCTGCCTGCGCTTGCGCTTCGTCCATGCCGCGCGTATTCAATGCGACGCCGACTACTTTACTTGGCCGCATCGGCTGCGCCAACTGCTCGTACATTTCTATGAGCCGTTTCAAGCCGATTACACGAAAGTCAGTGTCTTTCATCTTGTCGCGCTGCGGATTGTGCACCAAAATCATTGCTTGCGGGCAAGACCCGTGCAAAAGCGCAAGCGTCACGCCGGAAAATCCGGGATGAACGATCGAGCCCTGCCCTTCCACAAAGACATAATCAGAATTGGGGGACGCCTCGACGACCATCTGTTCGGTGGCACCAGCCATGAAGTCACCGATGACGCGATCGATGGCGATACCCTCACCGGCGATCATGATCCCGGTTTGCCCGGTTGCCACAAATTTTGCAGTCTTGCCTCGCTGATGAGCGACTTTGGTTAGCTCAAGAGAAACAGTCATCTTGCCTACGGAACAATCGCTGCCTACGGTCAAAACGATATAGCTCGGGAGAGTCACAGCGCGTCCGGAGGCTATCGGCAGCTTCTCCGGTGTGCGCCGCACATCCAATAGCCGGCTTTGCTTGGACTTGGCGGCCGTGGCGATTTCTGGGTCGTCAACCAAAAAATCGTGTAGACCATTTATGATGTCAAGCCCGGAAGCGATTGCCTGTAAAATATCCGGCCTCCATTGCGGCGGCAGAGCACCGCCTTGCCAGGCCGAGCCGAGCAGCAAAGCGTCCGGCTTAAGCGACAGGCACTCGCCCAGCGAGCCTACAATTGGCACCTGGCAAGGGATTCCTGTTACTTCCTGAACCGTTTTTCCGGCCTGGCGGCTGTCAATGACCGCCACCACCGGGTTTTTGGCATAGCGCAAAACCCCTTCGGCGGTTTTCGAGCTTTTGCCGAACTCTCCTTCGGCGTAGATTGCAAGTCGAGCATTTTGGCTGTAATACATAAATCTTCCTGTAGCTGGAACCCCTGAAAACGGCAGAGCTGCGCATTTTCGCTGCCAGAGGATAAATTCTACATGTCCAGCCTATCTCTTTGGTCTAGTGTTGACACTGCTTTGTAGCTGAGCTTCAGAATTGAGCCTCGCTCAAGGCACATAGCGGTTATCTTTTGTAAAATACTAGCTGGGGATTGTCCGTCTTTTCGGGCAAGAAGACGCCAAGCTAATGGTCTTTATGTCTCCGTGGCATAAAATTAGAGTCGGGGCCGGCTGGGCCATTGTCAATGCCAGCTATAGCCTGAACGTTGGGTAAATAGACAAACAGGCTGCAAAACTTGGGAGAGCGGGGGAAACTAATGGGGACAGAAGAGCTAGACGACGCAAAGGGCGCCGCCGAGGGCGAAAACAAGCCGTCTCAAGACGCCGCACCGTCAGCACCTGTTGAAGAAGAGCGCGGCGCCAGGGTTGACGCTGCCAAAGCATTTTTCCGGGCTATGTACGCCGGTGAAGATCCGCCGGCAAATGCTGCTGAGTTCGCCAAAACGCCGCAAGAGACGGCTACGAAAACGGCCTGCCGCAATTGCGAAGGGCTGGAGCAATCTCTGCGTGAGGTAGAAGTTAAAGCTGCCGAAGCGGAAAAACTATACACACGCATGGCCGCGGATTTTGAAAATTTCCGCAAGCGCATGGAAAGAGAACGTGACGAATCTGTGTCTTTTGGTGTGAAAAAAGCCGCCGAAGCGATGATGCCGGCTCTCGATGACCTCGATCGCGCCATGCAGTTTCTCAACGCGGATACTCCGGCTGATAAGCTTTTGGAGAGTTTCAAGCTGGTCGGCACGCGGCTTTTGCAATGCATGGAAGGACTGGGACTGAAGTCCATTGAGACGGTCGGACAACCTTTCGATCCCAAATTTCACGAGCCGGTTCAACAGGTGGAAACGTCTGAATTCCCCGACGGCGTGGTAATGCAAGAATTAAGAAGAGGCTACACTCTAGGAGACCGGACAGTCAGACCCGCGCTCGTAAATGTGGCATCCAACTCCGGACCGGCAACTCCGGTAAACCAAGAAGCGGCACTGGACTCGACCATGCTAGATCGAAGCGCTGCTCCCGAACTGACCAAAACAGCCGAGCCGGCTGGAACTGCACAGGATGATGCCGCCAAGGTATATGACCTCGAAGGCACAGACGAAGAAAAACCCAGCGCGTAAGGTGCGCAACAAACCCCCGAGGAAAAAGGCAGACTCATGTCGGACAAAATTATTGGAATTGACCTTGGTACCACGTACTCTTGCGTCGCGGTGATGGAGGGCGGCAAGCCCACCGTTATCGTCAACTCGGAAGGGGCAAGGACCACGCCGTCAGTTGTCGGATTCAGCCGAACCGGCGAACGCATTGTCGGACACCTGGCGAAGCGCCAGGCTGTGACCAACCCCGGGCGCACCATTCAGTCGATCAAGCGCGAGATGGGCACCAACTTCCGCATATCAATTGACGGTGTTGAATACTCACCAGAGCAAATTTCTGCGATGGTGCTGCAAAAATTGCGTGCCGATGCTGAAGCTTACATCGGCGAATCGATTACTAAAGCTGTGATCACCGTGCCGGCATACTTCAATGATTTGCAGCGCCAGGCAACCCGAGATGCCGGGCAGATTGCCGGGCTGGAAGTGATGCGCATTATCAACGAGCCCACTGCCAGCGCTCTTGCCTACGGATTGGACAAAACCGGCGGCGACTCGACGATTCTGGTCTATGACTTGGGCGGCGGCACGTTCGACGTAAGCATTCTTCAGATTACCGACGGCGTGTTCGAAGTGAAAGCGACCAGCGGCAACAACCGCCTGGGTGGCGACGACTTCGACCAGGCGCTCATCGACTGGATGAAGACTGAATTCCAGGCATCACAGAACATCGATCTCAGCAATGACTTGATGGCCATTCAGCGTCTGAAGGAAACGGCTGAAAAAACGAAGATCGAGCTTTCGGCGGCGATGATGAGCGAAATTCACTTGCCGTTCTTGACCGCTGACGCCAGCGGGCCCAAGCACCTGGAAACGACGATCACGCGCGCCAAGTTCAACGAACTCACCGCGCACTTAGTAGAATCCACGATGGGTCCTGTCGAGATGGCCCTGTCCGATTCCGGATTGTCGCCCGATCAAATAGAGAATGTTTTGCTGGTAGGTGGTTCCACTCGAATTCCTGCCGTGCAAGATGCGATCAAGCGTTTCTTCCAAAAAGAGCCCGTCAAATCGGTAAACCCGGACGAAGCGGTGGCGCTAGGCGCCGCCATTCAGGCGTCGATTTTAAGCGGCGAGACCCAAGAGGTTTTGCTGCTGGATGTGACGCCCTTGTCTCTGGGCATCGAGACGGCGGGCGGATTGTTCACCAAGATTATCGAGCGCAATACGACAGTGCCCACCAGCCGCACTATGACCTTCACTACAACAGAAGACGGTCAGACTACAGTTGAAGTGCACGTTTTGCAGGGCGAGCGCGAACTCGCCAAGCACAACAAGTCGCTCGCTAAGTTCTTTCTTGAAGGCATTCCGCGATGCCCGCGGGGCGTGCCCAAGATCGAAGTTACTTTTGACATCGATGCTGACGGTATCGTGCACGTAATCGGGCGCGATGCCGGCTCTAACATCAAGCAGAGTATCATCATCAAGCGCAGCTCCGGACTCAGCCGTGAAGAGGTCGAGAAGATGGAGCGCGATGCCGCAGAATACGCGACAGCCGACCAGGAAGCGAAGGAAATGATCAGCGCTCGCATCAAGGGCGAAACGTTGATCATGGAAGCGGAACGTTCGCTCAGCAAATACAAGGGTGCTGTCGAGCCGAAGTTTCTCGAGGCGGTGTCTGTGGGTTTGGTTTCCGTAAAAGAAACGCTTGCCGGTGAAAACTCGCCTGAGTTGAAGATCGCCGTGGCAGGGCTCGACCGTGCTCTACTCGAGCTCGGTCGCGCCATCTACTCTTCAGGTGGAAAGTCCAACGATCGCAGCGAAGATTCAGTTCCAGCAGAAAAGTAACAAGTCGGACGACGCCTGGCATTGCGTCTGCGGTGTGTTCTAAACTAGCAGCGGTATCCAAAATTGAGCACTATGACGAATCGTGACTATTATGAAGTCCTGGGCGTGCAACGCTCAGCGACTGCCGATCAGATAAAGAAAGCCTTTAAAAAGAAGGCTGCCGAGCTTCACCCGGACAACTCCGACACCGGAGATGAAAACAAGTTCAAAGAGTTGATGGCTGCCTACGAGGTAATCTCGGATGAGCAAAAGCGCAGCTTGTACGACCGTTACGGCGCCGAAGGTGTGAAGGGCAGCAGTCGCTTCGATTCCGGGTTCGATATGAACTCGTTCGGTGATCTCAGCGACATCTTTGAATACTTCTTCGGCGGCGGCATGCGCAGCGGCGGCCGACGTGCCAACCAGCCTCAGCGCGGCGCCGATTTGAAGTATGACCTCGAACTCGATTTCCATGACGCCGTATTCGGCGTCGAGAAGAAAATCAACATCAAGCATCTCGAAGACTGCACCGAGTGCGCCGGCAGCGGCGCGGCGGCCGGATACAAGCCGGCGCCATGCACCACTTGTGGTGGCATGGGGCAAGTCAGGCAAACCGCCTCGACCCTGTTCGGACACTTTACGCAGATTGTGCCTTGCCCCACTTGTGACGGTGAAGGCACCAAAATCGATCATCCTTGCGGTGAGTGCAAAGGCAAAGGGCAGCTGCGCACGCCGAAGAATATCGAAATCAAGATTCCGGCGGGCGTCAATCACGGCGCGCGCTTGCGTGTCGGCGGCGGCGGCGATCACGGACGCAAAGGCGCGCCTCCCGGCGACCTCTATGTAGTGCTTCACGTCAAACCGCATCCGCGCTTCCAGCGCGAGGGTGTCAATATTCATATCAACCAGCCGATCAGCTTCTCGATGGCGGCGCTTGGCGGTGAAGTGCTTATTGAAACCGTGGGCGGCGAGAAAATTTTGAAGATTCCGTCAGGCACGCAAAGCGGTACCGTAATCGTCATGCGTGAGCAGGGCGTGCCGCATTTGGGCAGTCCGCAAAAGCGCGGCGATCAGCTCGTGCATGTGATTGTGGAAACGCCCACGAAGCTCTCGAGCGAAGAAAAACAAGTGCTCAAGAAGCTGGCTGAACTGCGCAATGAATCCTTGACCGTGCCTGAAGGCGCTGATGGACAGGGTAAAGAAGGCTCTTTATTCGGAAAGATTGCCGGGGCGTTCAAGAAGAACTCCTCCGATGAATAAGCCACGCCGGAACGCTGGCGTACCGTCCGGACGGCTAGGCACTGTGTTTGCTGCTGCCATCATATGTGGTGCTTCAGCCCTGATGCCGCCGATCGGCGATTGGCAAGGTGGTCTGCCGGCGCTTGCGACGCGGCTGCCAGGCAACATGAGCACGTCCGTGCTCACGACCTTCGGCGGCGGCAAAGTCCGATTGGATGGCAGCCTGGAAACCACTGACGGGCGACTCTACCTGCTTCTAGTGCCGCCAGGCAAGGAGAAAGAGAAGGACAACAAGAAAGCCAAAGTCGAAGTCGACGCTACCTATCCGAACCCAAAGCATCCGGATGTTGTGATGTACAGCAACGGTTGGGCGCATATTCGTGTGCTCAAGCATGGCGAAGCGAAAACGCTTGCGATGTCCAAGCTGGTTCCGGAAAAGGTGCGCAAGAAGCTGCTCGGATTGCACTTCCCCTCCGATTTGATTGTCCCCGAAGGGTTCGTGATCGCGCGCTCGCTGAAATCTTTGACGGTTGAAGTTCCCAGCGTGAGTTTGATCGACGACCAGGTGCTCGTCTCCCCGGATTTCGGGCAAAAGCGTCAGGTTTCAGCAGTAAAGAACAGCTATAAGGGGCACGGCAGCCTGTTTCTGACCTCGATCACCACCGGCTCCATCACCATGCTCGATGGAAAAACATTCAACAAGCTCGCTGAGTTTCCCACGGAAGGAACACCCTGCAGCATGGAGCTTGTGAACGGACGGCTTTATATCGCTGATGAAGCGAAGAGCCGTTTGTTGATGCTTGATCCAGCCAGTCGCAAGTTCGCCGGACAGATTGATCTGCAGCCGCACGCGGCGCCAAAGGGCATCGCTGCTGCGCCCGGTGGGAAATGGCTTTACGTTTCGGAAAGTGGCGCCGCCGATGTGGCCATTGTTGATCCTGCAACAAATAAGGTGTTGTTGAAAACGAAGGTGCGGCCGGGTCCTGGTCGATTGGCTGTCACTCCGGATGGCAATTATGTCTTGGTTCTCGATGTAACTGCAGGCTATCTGACTCTAATTTCCTCAAGCACACAAAGTGTTGTTGGTTCCACTCGAGTCGGCGATATGCCGATTGCCATTGCGGTATCTCCGGATAGCAAGTTTGCTTACGTGGCCAATCGCTTCTCCAACAGCGTTTCCGTGGTCGACCTGGCGAATCGCCGAGTGGTGGGCACCATCAAGTGCGGACAGTCACCGACAGCCGTGATGATCGAGCCTGACGGCAAACGACTGCTGGTATCGACCGGGCGCGATAACACGATCACCGAGTACGATTGCAATTCTCTGGCCAAATTGCGCGAACTGCATTTGCCGACGGAGTTCGAATTCCCCGGCGGCCTGTGCATGCTGCCTGATGGCCATGAGTTTGTGGTGCTCAGTCAGGGAACCCCGACTCTTGCTGTCGTGGACATGGATAAGTTCGAGTACAAGACGTCGATGGCGGTTGGGCATGCTAACCACGAAGCGGTGTGGGAGCCTGTTCCGTAGAAGGGCAGCGCCTCGTCGCAGCCGGGAAATCTATTCAAAGCCCAAAATTTTCAGAGTGCCGTTCAACAGCGCTCTGTGCCACGCCACTGAACTGCTGATTGGTAATCCTCGAGCCAGTTTCTGCAAATCAGACCAGAGCTTGTCGATAGTTTGGTATCGATCATCAGAATCGCGCTGCAAGCATTTGAATACGACCTGCTGGTATGACTTCGATACTTTTGCGTTCTGCGGAAATGGTTGTGGTTGTTCAGTCAAACGTTTATGCATAGCGGAGAACATGCTCTCGGCTCTGTGCGGCAGTTTGCCGGTGCTGCATTGATAGAGCAATACGCCCACCGAATAGATGTCGGAACGTCTGTCGGCCGGCAATCCGCGCAGTTGTTCAGGGCTCATGTACAAAGGGGTGCCGAGCACCTCGCCTGAAGCGGTCAATTTGGAATCAGCATCGATCAACTTAGCCAAGCCGAAGTCGAGCACTTTGACCGTGAGCGGGGCTGTGTCGCTGGTATGAATGATGATGTTGGTCGGTTTCAAATCGCGGTGCACGATGCCGGCGCCATGAGCTGCCGATAACACGGCACAGATTTCGCTGCAAATGTTGGTGGCGACGCGTTCGTGAATGTGCGATGGATCCTTCAAGAAGGCGTCAAGTCCGACGCCTTCGACATAGTCCATCACCAGATAGGGCGAGCCTTTGATGACGCCGAAAGTCAAAATATTCACAGCGTTCTCGTGGAAAAACGACGTCGCGACTTTCGCTTCCCGACTGAAACGTTCGATGTTGGTGGCAGACAAATTTTTCGGCTTAATGAGCTTGATCGCCACAAGCCGCTGAGTGAGCCGGTCTTTCGCTTTGTAGACCACACCCATGCCGCCGCGGCCGATTTCTTCGAGAACCTCAAAATGCTCCGGCACGAATTCCGCCACCGACGAGATCGGCGCCACGCCGGTAATTGGTAGCTCCGGGAACTGTGGTTCTTCCTGTCTCCGGTCCGCCATTTGAGACACCGTGTATCTGCCTGTCTTATGCCCGGGCACGTGCGGTATTAAGCCGACAACTGTCGGTTCGCGAAGCCTGGGAGCCCCGTGGGTGCGCGATTTAGACCTGTGCGTACTGGTTGTTGACGGCTTTGTTCAGGAAGCGCGTAATGCTGGCCTGATAGAGCAGCTCGACGGTTCCCACCGGGCCGTTACGTTGCTTGGCGATGATGATTTCTGCTTCACCGCGTTTGTCGCTTTCCTGGTTGTAGTAGTCGTCCCGATAGATGAACATCACGATGTCCGCATCTTGCTCGATGCTGTTGTGGACGATGACGTCGTTAGCCACGAAGTTATGTAGTTCGTCGACCGTGAGGTCGTACACCTCTTCGGCACCATCCGGCTCGATACTGACGATTTCATCCCAATAAACGTCACTGGTTGCAAGACTCTGTAATTGGGTAGATTGAACAGCGTTCGCAACAGTTTGGGCTCTTTCCCGACCCAAACGAGTTTTGTACAAGCTGCTTCCGCTATACGACATGTTCATGCGCGCCTGCGCGGTGGTGTATTGGATTGCGTGACGTGCGAGCGTGCAGCCGTCACCAATCAGGAGTCCCAGCAGTCCGAGTTCGGAATCCGGCATGGTTTGATTATCGCCGGATGGCAAAATCCTGGGCGACGCCAGTTGCGTTCCTACGGTCAGCTCGTCCAACCGTTTCCAACCGTCAAGTGTAAGGAACTTGTGGTTTGCTGTGGCACGGATCGTTCGATTTGATCTCGTCACCATTTTGAATACCGGTTTGTAGCCCGTAGCGAAGGCCTTCGTCACTTTTCGTGGAACAAGCTTCCAGCTACTGGTATCAACAGCGAGAACTTCGAATCCAGACTTGCCCACCAAGCTGTCGATCCGTACATATTCGCCGGTGCCGGGCAAGAAGACTAAGCTATCGCCAGTCAAGCAACCCGATTCTCTCAAGTCCGAAAGCATTGGACGTTTGTTCTGACGAGCTTCTACAGCCCGCGAAAGCTGCGACAGAGCGATAACGGGGCAATTGAGTTCGCGCGCAAGTTGTTTCAAGCCGCGCGAGATCTCCGATACTTCTTGTACGCGGTTGCCGTCGGATCGTGCTCGGCCTTGCATCAACTGGATGTAGTCGATGATGATGAGTCCGAGTCCTTTCATTTCCGCTTTCAATCGCCGTGCCTTCGCGCGTACATCGAGAGCCGTAACCACGGCGCTATCGTCGATGTAGAGCGGAGCTTCGCCGAGTCGACCCATGGCGGTGGCAAGATTCTGCCAGTCGCTGCTTTGGAGATAGCCAGTGCGCAATTTGTTCGCATCGATGCGAGCTTCTGCGCAAAGCAGACGTTGCACCAACTGCTCTTTCGACATTTCAAGACTGAACACGGCAGTCGGTGCTTTACACTCAACGGCCGCATGCTGAGCCAGGTTCAACACTAGCGCAGTGTTGTGAACGCAAACATCGTTCGCGACAAAATTGTGTGTTTCCGGAATAGTCAGGTCGTAGACCTGTTTGTCACCGACTGGAACTATCGAGATGATCTGATCCCAGTAGACATCGCTTTCGGCCAGATTCATTAGAGTTGAATCGCCCACTGTTGAGGCCAGCTGATAGAGTCTGCCGCGGGTAAGCGATCGTGTACCTGCATGCAAATTGCTTGATCCCGCTATGCCAGCTCGCCGACCTACCGCTGCCCATGATTGCTCGCCCTTGGCTATACGCAAGCGATCCCAGACTTGCATGGGTATGAGGTCGCAGTTAGTTTGTATGCCCCGTTTAGATAATGATTGAGCGACCAGGAAGACTGCCGACTCCTTGCCGAATATGCCGATTTTTTCGACAAATGTTTGAAGGGATACATGATCTGTAATTTCAATCTGCCAGCAATGGCGATGAGATCCTTTGTATGCCACCTTCCGCTGTTTGAGTTTTGCGATTATTCCGAAGCGAAGCAAAAGATGTTGCAGCTGTCGCGCCAGTTTTTCGCTAATCGTTGCATAACCAATCTGTGACTGACCCGACGCGAAAACAGTTGCCCAGCCATCTGTCGCAAACAATCGATTTAAGAAGAGAGCCAACAACGACGGTTTTAAGCCGAAAATGAATCCCGGAATATGCTTGGTCAAGGCGCCTTCGCCGTTAAGCCCCAGTCTATTGAGCCATTCCGTTAGTTTGTTGTTTGCGTCCCAGCAAATATCACTCGCCGACCATCTCGCGGCTAGCGAGTGGACCGATTGCAGGTGTTGAAAGTTGTTGTTGCTAACGATCGACCGACCGCTCAGCCACTGGCAGACAGCACTTGGACTTACTTGCACTCGCTCGGCGAGTTCTCGTTGAGACAACCCGGAACGAACATGTGCATGTCGGAGCTCGCGCAAGAATGATGCGCGCCGATGCGCGATTAGATCCCGATTCTTGCGAACCACAAATGATGGAGTGCGGTTCGTGCTTTGTTCTTCGCGAATGCTAAGGGGACCGAACTCTACTACCGCGTGCTTGAAATCGTCTTGGATTTTTCGGTTTGAATTGGTGAAGCTTACCTTTCCGTTTGTGAGGCAGCCGTCACCGATCAAATAGGCCAGCAATTTCAGTTGGCACTCGGGTGCCTCGCCGATTGGTTCGACCGGGAGTTTACGCGGAACCGCGATTCGGGTTCCAACCTGAATCTGCTGGAGTGGTTTCCACCCCTCAATAGTCAGCAACGGGTGAGACAACGTAGTTTCAATTGTGCGCCCCAATCGCGTCGTGACCTTGTAGACAGGCTTTACGCCGTCATCTACGAAAACGCTAGGTTGGGTCCACGCAAGTTTTTGGTCGTCACCCAGAGTGAGCAACGTGCCCCGCCCGTTTTTATATACTTCTTCGATCGTGGCGATTCGGCCGTCCGACAACAAGATTTCGGAGTCGAACGCCAGACATTTGCCCATTGACGGACGAGCGGCAATGATCACCAGATCCGACTTCTGCCATCCCGACGTCATCTCGTCCAAATCATAGAATCCAGTGGATAAACCGGACAGCGCGTCGCGTTGCTCGTAGCGCTGCTCAATGCGCGCGAAGGAATCATTGACGATGTCTTTGATCGGAATCAGCGCGCCCATGTTGCGGTGCTGCGCGATGTTGAAGATTAACTGCTCCGCTTTGTCGACGACAAGGTCGGCGTCGTTGTCCTCGTAGCAGCTAGCGACAATTTCTGTGCCGGCTTTGATTAAATTTCGCAGCGTCGACTTCTCACTGACGGTCTTGGCGTAATACTCGGCATTGGCGGTGGTCGCGATGGACAAGCCGATATCCGTCAGATATTGCCGGCCGCCGACGCCATCCAGCTTGCCCTGGTCTTTCAGGTACTGCGAAACGGTGACGACGTCGATAGGCTCGCCTTTCTCAAAAAGGTCGAGAATGGCGCCGTAAATGACCTGGTGCGCCTTGCGGTAGAAATTCTCGGGCTGCAAGACGTCGCAGATCTTCGTCACCGTGTCCGGATTGACAAGCACCGAGCCTAGAATCGCTTGCTCCGCCTCAATAGACTGTGGCGGCAGGCGTTCGAGATTGCCTTCGGATAAATGCAGATCGTTTTCCATATTGACAGCCTTCTCAAAGGAACTGTTTGCTATACGTCAGCAAGGCGAAAAAAGTTCAATCGCAAATATCCAAGAGATATATGGATTCCCACAGCGCACAGCGGCTCTGCAAGCAAAACTACAAAATTTCTTCCTTGGTAATAAGAATAGACGATCTAATCAAGCCGCACTCGCAGCGCAGAATCTTTTAAAGGCGAAACGCATAGCGAGCGGATATCCAAAGGGTATACAGTCCGTAGCACGGGCGATACCGAACGTCAGAGGAATTCACAATGTTTGGCTTGATCGCGCGCTTAGCCGGGTTGCTGGTGCGGCTTGTCCTGGGACTGATCTTCTATGCAACACCAGTAATTGGATTTTGGGTTGCTTCCTCACTCGCGGCTTACCTGGGTGCGCCCCATTGGATGGCGTGGACGGCCGGTGCTTTGCTGTTTCCGATCATCCCCGGAGTTTGGGAGCTGTATGCTTACGCCCACCGCGATCCAATCAAGCAAGCTTGGTTTACTCCGTTTGATCGCATCAGCATGCGCACGTTCGCCGTAGGGCTCGTCTTCCTGGCTGCACTGCTTGCACTCTATCCGCAAACCGCATTCGTCTCACTGTCGACGAGAGGAGACTGGATGCTTGATCAGGTAAAGGATCCCCGTGCGGCAACCGCGCGTCGCATTCTGTTTGCATCTGCCGGTGGATTGGAATGGCTCTATCGTGCCACCAAGAATAATCCTTTCAAGTCGCATATCGATCCCCAAGCACGTCAACGCACCGAAGAAGCGAAGAAGGAAATTGACCAGTATCTGGCCAAGCAACGCGCAGAACAAGCGGTTC
>DATNQY010000143.1:0-5684 GCA_036703785.1 Candidatus Obscuribacterales bacterium | reverse complement strand
TGATGAGCTCATCCCCGCGCTCGCGACCAATTGTCTGGTTGAGTTGGACGAAGTTATCACCTTCAATCAGCAACAACGACAAATTGCTGTTGCGGTCTGCCGAGGTGAGTTCCATCAGCTTTTCGGAAAGCACCGCTCGTGTCCATGCTTGGGTAAGTTTGTCCCGACGGCGGCTTTCTTCCTTTTCTTCGGCTTGCGCGATGCGATACAACAGCCGCGAGGCGTGTTCGCTGACCTTTTTCATCATGCGGACAACGCGTGAAATGAGACGCTCTTGCGGAGTGTTCAAACACAACATCAGGCAGCCGATGAATTGATGCGTGTTGGACGTCTTCAGCGGAACAAGCACCACGCGTTCCGTGCTGGCTGGAATCACCATGGCCAGTTGGGTGAGATCCGCTTTATTCCAGATGATCGGAGTCGGCGAGGCCGCTATTGCCGGCGCTGATCGAGAGACGGTGGCCAATACGGCTTTTTTATGCGAGGGATCGATGCCGATTGAAGAGGCGACGCTTAATTCTTCCCGACTGGCTTGTCTGAAGGCGAAGGCGCAGGTTATAAATTCCTGCAACTCTTCATGAATGGCTGAGATCATCCGCGTCAGCGCTTCGTCGGTGACATGAACGTTGTGCAGTTGATCGTCAATGCGAGCAACCAGATTGAATTCCATCTCCTTGGTCACGTAGTCCTGGAGATCCGCCCGCAGTGTGGTGAGTTCGGACTTCAATGGAGAGACGTTGGTTGCAACAATCTCGTCCATCGCTTTTCCGTAAGCAGCAAAATCGTCCGGTACTTGCACAGGGCGCTGCAATTTTTTGGCATTGATCAAACGTGCCATAGGACGTCTGCCGAAAAAGAACGCACTGCCTCCTGCCGCGGCGGCAGTAATAAGTGGTGCCACCAACATGGCGGCATTGGTTGAGCCGCTCAAATGCCAATCGACGACCGCGCAGATTACTGCACCAACGAACGTAACGATCGCAATTTTGATCTCGAAGCGGTTCAATATCATGCACAGGAGAAATTAGTACTCTTGTAGAAATATGCCACGGCGCGGCAAAATCGTCGACAGAAGGCGCGCCCGGCACATTAAATCCGCGGTGCCTGATAAAGACTGGCTGGGCGAATGGCAGGGCGAGGCATCGTCTCGCCGCTAGGGATTGGGCGTTTGCGGCTGTTTGCGAGATTGCGAACTGTCAAGAGTTGCATCGTCCACCGCTTCATCGTCAAGCGGCAAAACGTCTTCAGGCCAGCGTTCCACATAAGCAATATCATCGCGGATGTCCGATATGATCACGCGGTCGCCGCGCTTGAACGATCCCTCAGGCAGCAGACAGCGTGCTGAAATGGTATAGCTCGGGCCGCGAGCAATGCAGGCTATTTCGCCTGTACGACCAGCTTGCAGCGAAACGGTGACTTCCGCTTCATAGCCGATCAGGCTGTCTTTGCTGAATGATGCCGATGAGTACATGCGGCTGCTCATCGTGCTCATCATGTGCAGAATGAATTTTGTCCCCAACAATCCGGCGACAACCGCGATCACCAACGTGTATTCAACCGGCAATGCCGGAAAAAGCCGCCAGGCAAACAAGCCGCAAGCGCCGAACCAAGCGGCAAAAGCAGCCACGGTGCTGGGATTGAACAGGGTGATTAGAACGATGATTCGATCCTGGTTTTTGCCGTGCGGGTGCACGTGTGCCGTCGCCAGTGACATTAGTTCGGGCTCGGTGCCCGCGCCGCTATGCGCTGCTGATGCCTGCCCGCTGCCGTGAGCGCCGGCAGCATGACCGCTGGTGCCATGAGCTGGTGCGGCATGCGAAGAAGCGTGTCCAGCCGAACCGTGCGCCCCTGCATGCCCCGCGGCGCCGTGCGCGGCCGTGTGTCCGCCGGCGTGCCCGATCGCTCCGTGTCCCGCCGCCGCATGCCCTGCGCCATGCCCAACTGCTCCATGTCCGCCCGTGGAATGGCCGAGTCCGGCATGCCCGGCGCCGCCGTGGCCACCGTGTCCGACGTGAGCATGACCGACGAATCCCATTAGCGCGCTTATCACGAGCACGAATGCTCCGCCGACGGCGCATAAGATATAAATTTCAGCAACAAGAGGCATCGGAATCCCGGCATTCTCACATATCGATTTCTCCCAGAATACCCCCGTTTGACGTCTCATAAACATAAAGAGATGCTTGCGACCTCGCCGCCATGCTGGCAAAATCGACTCAGGAAAGCAGGCCGACATGCAACTGGTTCTTGCGCATACGAATACCGACTTCGACTCACTGGCGTCGCAATACGCCGTGAGCAAACTTTATCCGGACACTCGTATTGTCAGCGGCCGTTCTCTTACCTCGAACATACGCGACTTTTTCGCGCTCTATAGAGACATGCTTCCGCTGGTAGAAATGCCGTACGTCGATGCCGCGGCGATCAAGCATGTTTTCATCGTTGACTGCCAGCAGGCAGATCGCTTGGAGCACGGTGCGCGGCAATTGATAGAACAAAAACGCTGCACATACACCATCTTCGATCACCATGAAGTCGATCCTAGCGGTCTGCTGCCGGGCGCGCGTGAAGATTCCATCGTTAGACCGGCCGGTGCTTGCACGACGTTGCTCGTTGAAAAAATGCGACAGGCCGGCACCAAGTTGAGCGATTTCGAGGCTACGCTGCTGGCGATTGGCATTTACGAAGACAGCGGCTGCCTCACATATGGTGGCACGACTCCGGCCGACGCCGAGTCGATTGCATATCTGCTGGAGCAAGGAGTCGACCTGGCTCAAGTTAGTTCGTTTATAAATCCGAAATTGGATCAAAACCAAACACAACTGTTTCAAACTCTGGTAAACAATGCCGAGCAAATCACGGTGTCCGGGGCGAAGATTGTTGTGTCATCCGCCAACTGCGAGCATTACATTGAAGGACTGGCTACGCTTACCAGGCGGCTAGTCGAGCTTGTCGCCGGCGATGCTGCCATCACTGTAGTCCACATGCGCGATCGTGTGCACGTGGTTGCGCGTAGCGATACGCGGGCGGTCAATGTGCGCGATTTGGCGCGAGCCTTCGGCGGCGGCGGCCATCCGGGCGCAGCCTCGGCGGTGGTCAAAAATCGTTCGGTAGCATCAGTAGTGTCCGAGGTGATTGAACTTCTGAAGGAAAAAACCAAGCCCGAGCCTACGGCGCAGCAAATTATGCGCACACCGGTGCGCAGTATAAGCGAAGAAGTGACCATGGAAGAAGCCGCCCGCCTGATGCTGCGCTATGACGAAGACGGCTTGATCGTCACTGCGGGCGACGAAATCGTCGGCGTCGTCTCCAAACGCGATATCGACAAAGCCCTTCATCACAAGCTCGGGCATGCACCGGTGAAAGGGTTTATGAGTCGCCCGGTAACAACCGTGCTGCCGGACAGTGGTCTAAGGAGCATCCAGGAAGTGATGGTATCTGAAGATATCGGACGCTTGCCTGTTGTCGACGATAGGGGCAAACTGAAGGGTATAGTCACAAGACGGGAAGTGCTTCGCACTTTATTTGGTGGCAACGAAGAAAATGGCTGCGACGAAAATATCATTGGCGAAAAGCGACGGGTGCATTTGAAGCAGCGCCTGCAAATGCTTGATCCGGCCACTGACTGGTTGTTTCACCAATTGGGCAGCACCGCTCAGCGCCTTGGTATGGCGGCCTATGCAGTGGGCGGATGCGTGCGTGATTTGATTTTGGGACATGCGAATTTCGATCTCGATTTTGTGATTGAGGGCAATGCCATTCGAGTGGCAAAAGAACTGGAGCAACTCTATCCCGGACGCTTCGAGATCCGAGATACGTACGATCGCTTTCAGACGGCCACGCTTTCGTACTTCGCTCAGAATAAGCGGCTGGTAGATCTTGCTACCGCGCGCATAGAGTTTTACGAGCATCCGGCGGCATTGCCGACCGTCGAAGCTTCGCGGTTGGAACAGGACTTACTGCGCCGCGATTTCACAATCAACGCGCTCGCTATTTGCCTGAATCCCGACGAATATGGCGACGTGATCGATTTTTTTCACGGTATTGAAGACACCGAACATCGAGTGATTCGCGTCTTGCACAAATTGAGTTTTTTCGAGGATCCCACTCGCATTATCAGGGCGGCGCGTTTTGCGGCCCGGCTTGGATTCGAGCTTGAACCGGCTACCAGGCGCCAGGCCGAGCGCGCGATTAACGAGAGCGTATTCGACAACTTGGGCGGGTTCCGCCTGAAGGAAGAACTCCGGCTTATTCTCGAGTCGAGCCATCGCCTCGCTGCCCTCGGACTGCTCAATGATCTAGGAGGTGGCCTTCGATACCTGGCCAGCGACCTTATCTTCGACGATCGTGTGCGATCCGCGATGCGCCGAGCAGAAAGGCTACTTAATCGCAATCCATTGAAAGATTCCTGGATCGTGTTTCTCGGCACCATGCTTGCTCCGCTTGAAAGGCCGGCGCTTGAGGCGGTCATGGAGCGCCTTAATCTGGCCAACGATGAAAGGCATTGGATACGGTCGGGCTTGTTGCTGCTCGAACAGCTCGTGGTGACGAGTATCGGCTCGTCACCCCCGCGTAGTGAAATTTATGCAGTGTTGCACGGACATAGCGACCAGGCTCTGGCTATTGCCGCTTCGGTGGCGACGCCCGGTTCTTCAACCAGGCGCTGGATCAAGCTTTATCTCGACGAGCTGCGAGACGTGCGCATATTTTTGTCAGGCAACGACTTGATTAAAATCGGCTTCGAGCAGGGGCCACAAATCAAAGCAGCGCTGGACAAGGTGAAAGAGGCGAAACTCGACGGGCGCGTGCGCACTCCTGCGCAAGAACTGGAGTTCATTCGTAAGCACTATCCCGGTTCGCAGTCACGGTCGGAATAGGCTATCATGGGCTTGTTGGAACAGGAGGGTGGGCCCCTGCCGGCCAGCACCTTTTCGAGTCTTGAGGTCGTGGACAATTTGTCCGAGCAAATCAAAGATCCGATGGTCGGGGCGCTGTTTGCCAACCGCTATTCAATCGATCGGCTGAAAGCGCGCAGCGCCATGAGCGTTGTATACAGGGCGATCGATACCACTCAAAATGTTCGCGTGGCAATTAAGCTGCTGAATGGTTTGCTGTTGGATGAAGAACAGAATTTGCATCGCTTCCATCGCGAGGCGCAGATTGCTCAGAGTCTTGCCCATCCCAACATTTGCGCGCTGCTCGATCACGGAGTGATGTCCGACGGCACGCCATATCAGATTTTGGAATACGTCGACGGCGAGAATCTGGAGATCATACTCAGCAACATCGGCTGTTTGAATCCAGTGGAGGCGCTGCCGATATTCATCAAGACTTGCCGTGCCGTGCAATATTTGCACACGCGCGGTGTGGTGCATCGCGACCTCAAGCCGGCTAATCTGATGGTTCCATTTTCCGATGCCGAGCTTTCGGTAAAAGTGATAGATTTCGGTGTCGCCAAAGGCACCAGGAGCGGTGTGCATCACTCCATAGAGCTTACGGGCCCGGGTGAAGTATTCGGCAGTTTGCTTTACACGGCTCCCGAGCGCTTGTCCGGACACAAGGCGGATACGCGATCCGATATTTATTCGTTGGGGTGTTTGATTTATGAATCGCTCACGGGAATCAACCCGTTTAGCGCCGACGAGCCCGGACAGATTGTTGATAAGCAGTTGAAATTGCATCCA
>DATNQY010000142.1:0-2632 GCA_036703785.1 Candidatus Obscuribacterales bacterium | reverse complement strand
CTCGTCAGAAGAAAGCTAAAACTACTTCTCCGCGGCAAGCCGCCATGCTCCTGGCTCGCCCACCCGAAAAGCTGAAACCCGACGAGCAGCGATGGCTCGCACAGCTAACTGCGGCATATCCTGAGGTCTCGACACTCTACGACTTGACGCAAAGCTTCGTTAATGTGTTCCGTAGTCAACAAGGCGAAGCCCTCCAGAATTGGCTAACTGCAGCTAAAGCATCCGGTCTGCCCGACCTCGGTAATCACCTCAAACCCGGCCATACGTTATCACTTCAAAACCGGCCAACGGAAGTGATCCAGAACAAGAGTAGTTATACCTGATGGCTGTATTGTCTGCAAATCTTTTTTGCAACGAAGAGGGATCTGGATATGCTGGGGGCACCTATGCGGAGGGTACGGCAACGCAGGGATGCGACCGGAGCGCCGATATAGGAGCCGGAATGGCGGGCGGCGTGAGCCGCCCTTCAGGAGCCATCCGGCGTTTTCTGCGCGATGCGAAGTATCTGTTCTTCGATTTCCTTTGCCGTGGTGGGTGTCGTGTGCACGATAAGCCCTCCCCCGAGCACCTGTTCCCAGTTGCCACCCTGGTCAATAACCTGCTGCAACACCGATTGAATGGCATTGGATTGAATTAGTTCTTGATTGAGTATCCAGCTGTTGGTTACAAGGGGCGAGCGCTCCGCGATCTCGACAAACAGCAGCGCACCGTCCTGGGTTTCTGTTGCTCTTATGACATCTCGATAGACCGCATCGGTGACGAAAGAACTCTCCTCCGCGCGGAAGAGATTTTCACCTACTGGTGTTAATAAGAGCCGTTCACTATCACCAGTTCCGGTCCGTATTTCGCGTTCCACTGCCGCTATATGCAAGTCTTCGGCATCAAACATTGTGAAAGAACCTATCTTAAGCCGTTCATAGGACAGCACAGTCGTCGGCTCATGAATCATTCTGGCCGGAAAGCGATAAATCCCGGGAGCGCGAGGGCAGCGCCCTCGCAGTAAAGAAGCTCGGTTCCTTATGATTCGACAGGTGTCTTGGTACGCCAACTGCGGGGGCCGCACTTGAGCACATGGCCGTGATGCAGCAGGCGATCAAGCATGGAGCTGACGGCGGCCACATCGCCGAGCAGCTTGCCCCAGTCTTCCACCGGTCGATTCGAAGTTAACAATGTGCTGAACCGTTCGTAGCGGCGCATCACGATTTCCAATAGATCCTCGGCGGCTGTGTGCGGCAGCTTGCGCATGCCGAAATCGTCGAGGATGAGCAGCGGAAAAGTGGCGACCCATTGGACGTAGTCTTTGCGCGTGCCACCAGCCAAGGCGTCGGCCAGTTCGTCGAGTAATACGTGAACTTCGCGATACAGCACTTTGTAGCCCTGCAGAATGGCGGCTTGCCCGATAGCTTGGGCCAAGTGGCTTTTGCCGGTCCCGCCTGGGCCGAGAAACAAAGCGTCCTCGCGCTTGGCGATGAATGCGCCCGTGGCTAAATCGAATACTAAACTGCGATTCATCTTCGGATTGAAGCTGAAGTCGAAATTATCGAGGGTTTTGTCGGGATCGCGAAAGCCTGCCTGCTTGCGGCGGCGCTGCAGCAACCGGTCAGCGCGGAGCGTGAGTTCGTCCGAAACCAGGCAAGCGATCAGGTCGATGGGAGCCATGGTTTCGGCCTGGGCCTGATGCAAGCGAGTTTCGAGCACAGTAGCCATGCCACTGAGATGCAGTTGCCGCAGCGAGCGTTCGAGTTCTATAACGTGCATGAGTCATTCTCCTGACGAGTTCGTTTTTCAATAAGGTCGCGATAGAGAGTGAGCTGGCGGATCAGCGGATCGACTTGGCGCAAGCTCAGCGGTAGTTGCGGATGGTGCTCCAGATAGCGGCGCACGAATCGGTATTTGCAAGCGCCAGTTTCTAGTGCCACTGCGCACGCATCGTCGGTGGAAGCGAGGCCGTATTTCTTCACGAGCCCCAGCACGCCCAGAATGCGGCGCACGGCGACCTGCCCTTCGTCGCGATACATGACCTGGCAGAGTACGCCGATGTGCACACCAGTCAATTCGGCGCGGCGTAGCAAGCGTTCCGTCGAGAGCGGCGTCTTTCTTCTGCGGTCTTCATCTTGGATGCGATGACGACCGCGCTCTTGCCGTAAGTGCTCGCGGAGCAGCTGCCCGTTGCGCGGATCGATGAGGCGGACGTGTAACTCATTCCATTGCACGTGAACCCGACGGCCAATCCAGCCCGGTGGCGCGCTGTAATAAGCGGCCTCGACTTCCACACAACCATCCAGGTGCACCGTGCGCTCGCCGTATTGGTAGTAGCGAAACGGTTCGACAGGCAATGGCAGCAGAGCAGGCCGTTCTTCGGCAAACATCGTCGCCACCTGGCGCTTGGTAGTGCCGTGAATGCGTGTATCGGCCCAGCGCTCTTCCCAGTGATCCAAATACGCTTGCGCCTCTTCCAGGCTCTCGAAGCGCAGCCCCTTTAGCGGTGTCTTTTTCGCATGGCCGACGCTCGATTCCACTTTGCCCTTGCCAAAAGTCGTCGAATGCAGGTTGTGTGGGAAGCACGGCGGGACGATTCCGGATAACCCATCCCTTTCATCCACTTCGTGGAGCCGAGTTCGAACTGGTAACA
>DATNQY010000141.1:0-21636 GCA_036703785.1 Candidatus Obscuribacterales bacterium | reverse complement strand
CGACGAAGGTGGCGAGCGTCCGGATCGTGGGGAACGCGCCGAGCGTTCAGACCGCAGTGATCGCGGTGACCGTGGCCCGCGCGGCGATCGTGATCGCGACCGACGTCCAAGACGCGATCGTTAAACACGACAAACGGTAATCGATAGCTCTCCATGGCGATCGGAAAGTTTCGTCAGACGAAACGGCTTCCCAATCGTGGGATTCATCGAATACCTCTGCAGCACCAGAAAGCAACTGAAATCATGCGTTTCGCCTGACGAAACTTTCTGATCGGCGGCCAGGGTAACCTGATCGGCGGCCAGGGTAACCTGATCGGCGGCCAGCGTCTTATCGGCGGCCCGTCCTCTGCATGATTTAAGTCCGATCATCCGCTTTGCAACTGACTATTTTTCGGATGCGCCAGACTTCAAAAACTAGGTGGTTCATGTGCACCTATACGCCGTCACTGTGACCGGATTTAACGTCACATACTTCCGAAGCTGGGTTAGACTTAACGTTTTATACTCAGGTGTCTACATTGAAATCCATCGGCGCATTATTGCTGTCTTCGTTATTGGGCTTAAGCGTTGGTACTGCCACGTTTGCCGGCGAAACAGACAAGCCGAAGAATATGGCTGTTGATTCCGACAAGAAAACTCGCACCGAAGTCATACAATCGATGCATGGCTATGTTTCCACGACCGCTCCGCAAGATGAGATTGCCGGCTGTATAGATGAAGCACTTGCCACAGCCATCGAGCGAAGTATTGAAGCTCAGAAGAACAACAAACAGGTCAACAAATACAGCAAGATCGCGCTACGCGCGTGGAAAGTCACCAAGTGCACGGTCAACTACATGCTCGACGACCGCGGCTTTCTGCCTTCCATTGAAGGTGGGCAGTTGATGCTGGACGAAAATTTGAAAGTGCATGACAAAGGATCAGCTGAGTGTGCCAAGCAGATGTGGTTGGATCGCGCTCACGACAAAGTTGTCGCAGACGTAGTGGAAATGATTACCGGCTTCGGTGCAAGCGATCCTTCTAAGCGACAAGATCTGATCAATGATTCGATGTCTTCCATAAAGACGTACGCCGGCGAAGATACCGCCAAACATATTCACGACCGACTGTCGACATGGAGCGATCATGAGTCGCTGCAAAATGCCACTCGTGACTTTCCGAGCGACGGTACCTGGACGGTGAAAGAACGTCAGAATAAAGTCGATTTGATCGTGAGCACAATAAGCAAGAGCGACCCGATTATTGCTGAAGTTACTAAGCGCGTCCATAAGTACAGCAAGCACAGCAAATTCGCACTGCGATCTTCTCAAGTAGTGGAAACAGCGTGCAACGTAGCCTCGCTGACGCCGAGCTTCGTCGGCCCGGGCGCTCAAGCAGCCTTGCTTGTGTTCTCGGTAGGCACCGGCGGCTTCGAAGAAGACAAGCTGCTGGCGGAGATGTATTTAGGAAAGCGCTTCGAAAGCCGGAAAACCAGCTTCAATCATCAAGCGCTGATGGCCATCGACGCTTATCAGCTGGCGATGCAAACGCACAACATTCCCTTGGCTAGCTGTAGCGCTTCATTGCTCAAACGGTTGGGCGGTGATGATTTGTGGACGGCTGTCTGTCAAAACAAACCGTTGAGCGCAAACGGCGGCAACGGATCAGGTGCAGTGACCCCTGCACCTAAAGCCGGAACCTCAACTTCGGCTCTACCGAATCAAATTTCCGAATCGACCCAAGTTCGTCCGTAAAAGCGGCACCATATTCGGTGCAAAGCGGGCTTCCGCCCGCCGCTACAGTGTTTGCGTGGGAAAGTAGCGGCGGGCGCAGTGTTTGCGTGGGAAGGTAGCGGCGGGCGGAAGCCCGCTTTTTTCCAAGAACAAAGGACAGGGTCGAAACCCTGCCCTCACGTTCGTTTCAAATAACAAGCACGCTGTGGACGCATTGCGGCTTGCAAAGCAAGCACGCACTGCTGTCTAAAGCAGTTTACTTGTGAGCAACGCGCTCTTTGAATTCTTTACCAGCGGAGAAAGCCGGAACTTTCTTCGCGGGAACTTTGATTTTCTGACCCGGTTTTTGCGGGTTGTTTGTTTCACGCGCTTGGCGTTCGCGGCGCTCGAAAGTGCCGAATCCGACCAGGGTCACGCGATCGCCTTTGGCTACGCACTCGATGACTACATCGGTAAGCGCGCCGAGGATTTCTTCAACGTTCTTTTTGGTATTTTGCGTACGAGCTGCAATTTCTGCGGCCAATTCTGCTTTGTTCACCTAGGTTCCTCCCACAGGGCTAGTAAACCACGTAACGGGCAAGGATACAGCACTGCCTCACACGAGACAAGATGCTGAAGGCTAAAAACTGGTCTTAAAAACCATGTGTTTTCTCCTTGCGTCATTACTTATCAATAACGCCCATTGCCCAGTCATTCTACCTTAGCGGCTTTGCTGTGTGGCCTGCATCAAGACAAAGTTAACAAATGTAGCGCGGAAACCGGGCACAGTTCGGCTTTTCGGGGTTTGGATATAAAACAGGTACTTATATACTGTAGGGCAAAAGCCTCGCCCAGCCTTGAAAAGAGACGCGACAGCCAAGTAGTGGCAAATCATTATATAGATAAGCGACCGGAGTGCCCCGTCGGAAGCGGGCTTCACCCGGCGCTACCATCGTCTAATGCAATGGCTGCATTAATGCACAGCGGATAAAACACAGAGGCGCAATCCGAGAATTTTCAGAAAAGTCAGCGTGAAAAGGAGAACAAAGTGGGCACAAATAAGGTACGGACATCGGAGACTGAGAGTCGTTTGCGAAAGCCAGCAAAACGTGCTTCCAGCACGAACTCTCAGCAAGCCGCCTTCCTGGCAGCCAATGCGGCTGAACAAAAGAAGGGACACGGCACTCTGATATTAGACGTCGGACAAGTCACAGTACTTGCCGATTATTTTGTGATCGCCGGAGGCGACACTCCCACTCAGGTGCGCGCAATCGTTGATGCGATAGAAGAAGCGCTGGACCAAGTGGGAATGGAGCCGAAGAACATCGAAGGAAAGAGGGAGGGAAGATGGGTATTAATGGACTACGAGTTCATCATTATCCATGTTCTCCACGAACGGGAGCGTAATTACTACAATCTCGAGCAATTCTGGAACCACGCTTTGATAGTGGATCGCAATGAATGGCTGGAGGATGACGTCTCTCAAAGTCCTGTCGAAGCGCGCACCAGACGTACGACGCGACGACGAAATGAATAAAAAGAGCTACTGCAGGGAACAACCTGTCTAGCAACGAGGATTCAATTCTTATGAGCTTCAGAACCAGACTACAAGCGTTTGTCGATAGTCGCCAAAAGATCCAAATCTGGTACGGCATGGGCTGTCACAATACAGTGACAGGTCGTGTCTTGTCCGTCGATCACGATCACATCGACATCGAATCGTACTCGCATGAAAGCGATGGACAGATTCACATACGGCGAATACTTGTTCCTCTGCATCTCATTTTGCACATCGATATTACTAGCGCCGAGTCTAACGAAGAAAACGACGAAGATTTCTCCGAGGTCGAAGGCGGCGAGCGCCAAGCAGGATCGAGCACATCATTATCAGTGATCGATCTTCCGGAAGCACCTCGCGGTTATGCAGTGCGCGTATTGTCTCAACTTAATGCATCCTATTCCAATCGTTTCTCCAGAATCAGCTCTGGTCCCGGTGGCGTTTATTTCGCGGTTGACGGCAGCGTATGGTTTGTCGATCACAGCGGTCAATTGACAGAGTACGCGCGCATTCGCGGCAATACTACTATTTCCGGATTGCGTTTCGATCGCAAAGGCATACTTTACGTCACAACCATCCAGGGCACTGTCTACAAAATCGATCCTAATAAGAGCGGACGTGTATTGGCGCAACTCGACGGCAGCCTCACAGGTGGTGGCACATTCCTGGCCGACATAGTTATCGGACCAGGTGATGAAGTGTACGTTTCTAATTTCCCATCCAATACAGGCGGCGTCTTCAAGATCGATCGCACTGGCGAATATGAGGTTCTGGTTGGCGGAGGCGGGCAGGGCACACAGGGACTACTGCTGGATGACGGACACCTCTGGGGACTCGAGCACGCTACCGGCTCTGTCGTGAAGCGCACGCTTGATGGACGCGAAGTTGCCCGCAACACAGTGTCCGAGCCGGAAAGCTTCAACTTCGCTGACGGCTTCGATGGCAATATTGCGATCGACAGCTTGGGCAGACTTTACGTCACAGCAGGTCGGGCCGGTTCCGTTTACCGCGTCAGCCGCGACGGACGGGTGGACACATTCCTCAACGGATTGATGAATCCTACCGGCATTACTTTCGGACCGGATGGCACGCTCTTCGTGCTCGAAGCCGGACGGTCACGCGTGTTGCGAGTGGTGGCATTGGATAAGACCGATCGCGCCGCCGCAGCCACACTGAGTTAAAAAAGCAAACGTTGTCGGGCGAAATCTTAATTAGATACCTGCCTATCCAATAAGTTTGCAACGACGAGCCCCGGTGTCCGCCGGGGCTTGTATGTTTTTGGATCACGTAATCGTAACCTCGACTGTGATAGATTCGTAAATCGCGTTCCGCCAAACGCGCCCGCCGTGAGCTTTTCGGGCGATCTAAATTTCTGATTTTTGTCAAAAACCACTCCGGTCCGGATAGACAAAGGCAATTCTCTCGCACTAAAAGTTGCAAACGAATTGCCTCTGTCCTCTCCCACTAAAGGAGTGTACGTTTCTATGGCTATAAACGACGCTATGCGGCAATCGCCGGAATCAGCATTACACAAGAGCGAACCGCAAGCCGACGCTTCACATCTGAGCGCACAAGTCTTCACAGATACACATGATTTTTTAAAAACGCTTCGCGATCACTACAGCGAACTCTCGCACGGGCATAGCGGCGTCACCCTGGAAGATCTCAAAATCGAAGCATCAACCAACAAGGACGCAAACGTGCGAGCAGCGGCCCAGATCGCAGCCGACCCCGAGCATTTCAAGGAATTGAGGGACATCTATGGGCGCTACGAGGCGGAATGGGGCTATATTCCGCACGAGCAGATCTCGCAGAAGGATCTGAAGTTTGCGCAAGACATGAACGACCACAACACTACCGGCTACATTCTTCGTGACGCGGCGGCAGATGTCGGCGCGGGATTTACTTTTCTCGGAGTCGGAGGAATGACAGCTTTGGGCGCCGGGGTCGGTGGCGTTATGGGCGGCTTAATGTTTTTCTGTGGCGCAGCGACGGCGATTGGTGGCGTAGGCTACTACGGATACGAGGCGTTCAAAGAACGAAGCCGAGCCAATGCGCTGGCGGATCGCGACTCGCAAATGTTCAGAAGCTGGCTGGATAAACAAGGAGCTTAGTGTCATGACCGTCAATGATGTAAAAACTCAATCAGCTGATGTGAAATCAGACAATAGCGCGACCCAGTCCGCGGATTCACATCTGGGCGCGCAAGTATTTTCCAATGGACAAGATTTTCTGCAAACGCTGCGCGATCACTACGCCGAACTTTCGCATGGTCATAAGGGCATCGGGGTTCCTGACCTGCAGCTGGAAGCAGCCACCAACCAAGACGAAAAAGTACGCGCGGCAGCACAAATCGCAGCCGACCCCCAGCATTTCAAGGAATTGAGCGATATCTGGGGCCGTTACGAGAAGTTCAATAACAACACTGGTAAGTACATTTCACAAATTGACATTGAGTTCGCCCAAGACATGAACAACCACAGCACGAAAAAGTATTATCTAGACACTGCCGTTGGCGATGTCGCACATGGTGTCGGCATGGTGGTAGGCGGAGCATTCACAGCCTTCGGCGGCGCGACGATCATGGCGATAAGTGATTTTGCCGCAGACACGAATGTGGCTATCGGGCTTACGGGCGCTGCTGCCCAGGGCACCGCGATCGGAGTCGGCGCCTTTTTGGGCGGAGCAGCCGTGGTCGCTGGTGCGGTCCTGGCGGTCGGCGGCATGGGCTACTACGGATACGAGGCGTACAAAGAACGGCGCACGACAAATGCATTAGCAGATCGCGATTCGCAAATGTTCCGAAGCTGGCTGAATAAGCAATGAAGTTTCGATTGACGCGTCGTCACTTTAGCGTAACGTCGGCGCCGTTAGAATTGAAACTGCGCTCTTACATACTCAGGAGTGTGCGTTTCTATGGCAGTGAATGACGTAAAAACCGATGCTCATGATGTGAAGGTGCACGATACCGCGCCGCACACCGACGGTTCAAAGCTGAGCGCGCGAGAACTATTGACCGATCCGCAGGATTTTTTGAAAACGCTGCAACACCTGCAGCAAGATCCGCACAGATTGCACCCCAACGACGCGCTCGACAAGATTGAGCTTGAAAATATAGCAACGCACGATGCCGATGCGAAGGTGAGGTCCACGGCGCAGATCGCACACGACCACTTCGACGAGATGGCTGGAATGTACAATCGCTATGAAGGCTACAAAGCTCATGGCACGCCCGGCATATCGAACGACGACTTACAGTTCGCTCTGGACTTAAACAATCACGACACCACCGGATACGCCTTGCGCGACGCTGCCCTGGATGTAGGGTCGGGTGCTCTCAAGGTCGTAGAAGGAGGCTTGCTTGGCCTTTTCGGCGACGCCATGATATATCACAGCGGCTGGGGACTGCCAGTCGGGGGTTCGTTTTGTCCCAGTTTCCCTGGAGAGTTCACTTTAGGAACGGCCTTTGGCTTTGGACTGGCCGGCATTGGAGCGGCGGTGGCCGTCGGAGGGCTTGGATACTACGGATATGAGGCGTATAAAGAACGCGGACGTGTGAATGCCATGGCGGATAAGGAATCGCAGACGTTCAGGCGCTGGCTGGACAAGCAAGCGTCCTAGCGGCGATATCGAATCATTAGATTCAGGGGAATTGTCGGTATTAATGATCGCTGGTCGGTCTAATATGGCTATATAAGGCGTTGCGAAGTCACATCTCAGGTTTATTTGCGATGCTCTGGGCGATGAAGTTACCTGGTCAAATCGGTTTACCGCCGGCTATCGCACTTTCGCTAGTCGTTCACACTGCCCTGTTTATCTTACTGTGCTTGCTGCCGTGGCATTCAGGCACCGTCCAGCTGCACGAAGCCAGCAGCATCGTGCTGGTGGATTTGCAGGTCGGGAAAGGAATGATCTATACGCATCCTCTAATCGCCCAGAGGGTCGAAGATGTCACTGAAACGGATAAAGATGCGACGCACCGTTCGCCTGCGAGAACGCCACGGCATGCCGATAAAGACAATGCTGCATACGATTGGATCGATAGGCGAGAAATCAATGAAACAAAACCCAGCCCGGTGGCTAACTTGCAGCCCACACCAATCGAAAATGGCATACCGAAAAGATTGGACGTCGCTCCAAGCTTTCAGCCCAGAAAATCTCCAACACTGATCACCGCTGCAACATCCATCGAGCTGGCGCTCAAACGATCCGTTAAAGGGATGATCGCGGTGCTTTCGGGGTTGGGAAGCCCGCATGACGGCAGTCCGGTGAACGCATCATCGGGCGACATGACAGCCGAAGATCGTTTCGACCTGAAAAAACTTATTGCGTCCTGGCAGCTTCGCAAGGCAACGCCGACAGAGACGTCGTCACCCGAAGAACGAAAGGCTGGGTCAGTTTATCGAGCAAGACCGGGCGAAGTTTTCGGATTGCTCGCCCCTTCAGGAAGCCAAAAGCAAGAAGGCGATTTCATGTCCGCCATCAAGAAAGGCTCCAAGTTGTGCGCCAAAGCCGACGAAGCGCGGCAGCATCACGACGTGATTGGCGAACAGGCATATTTACGCGCGGCCAAAGGGTTCTATCTGCAGGCAATTGCTGCAGCACCGGATGATCATCCGATTCCTTTAAGCAACGTCGAGATGTACGTTGCGCAAGTATGCGTCGACATGGGCGAATACGACGAGGCTCTTGAGCACGCACACCAGTGTGCCCGCTTGCGTGGTTCGGAAGGCGAGCAGTTTAGCCGTGTCGTGGCCGCTTTGGCACAATACGCCGCCATGCACGAGCACAAGGACTTCCACCCTCGCGTGTGACTGGCGACAGTCCCGAACGCCTATTGGCTTTAGTTATTGCGTATGCGTGCCTAGGTAAGACTGAACCAGAACCCCGATTGAACTGAGGTCGCTCGATGCGCTGTCGCTCCAGCCAGAGGAATAAACTCGGCATCATGGCCTTCGGCGTCGCTTTGTTGATCTTGCTCAGCATCATCGTTGTGGGACTTATCGGTCTAGTCCTTAACATAGGACTGTCGATGTATTACCAGGGGAAGGTCAGTTACGTAGCGGATCAGGCGGCACATTATGCAGCAGCCCAATACTGCTGGTACCAGCAAATCAATCCCGGCGGCATGCCAACGGTGCAAACCAACACGCAATCCATGGTGACGAGAATATTGTCAGACATGGGATTGCCGTCAGGCACGGTCACCGTCACCCTGAATGGATCTGTTATCACTAGCATCGTGCAGGTAAACGGCTTCGTTCTGCCGGGCAAAGGCAACCTCCCCGGCACGATCAATGTGCAAGCATCCGGCGCTGCCGATCTCAATGCGGATCAGCCTCCGGCACTCGTCTACTTTACGTTCGCAGGTGATGCCAGCGGAGCGGCCGTCGTCTGCCCTTCATGGGGCTGGTACGTGGAAGGTATAAGCGATCGGGCGGTACCACCTGCGCCATTGCCCGACATAAATATCGAGAGAGGTTACGGCAACTTGTACTACTCGATAGCCAACCAACTACCTTCCGGCGCCACACTCACTACCACTGCTCCCAAACCGCCAGGAGTTCCATAATGCAGCAACGATCCCGCCGCAGGCAGAAGGCAACCAAAGGCGCGATTCTAGTTGAAAGCGCGCTCAGTTTGTTTGTGATATTTACCGTTTTCATCGGCTCCGTCTTGTTGCTGCTCAATGTCGGTGTGGTCATCTACTACAAGATGAAACTGGCGACGGTAACCACACAAACCGCCGCGTATGCAGCATCGCTCGTGACACCATCCACCTTGACCTTCGTGCATAATCAAACGGTAGGTGCCAACTACTCAGCAGCCACCACGGCGGTAACAGGTTACGCCAACGCGGCACTGAACACGGTCGGACTTACCGGGTCGGGAGCACCGAGCGTCACCGTGAATTACAGTCCGCTTGATGGCGACGTGCTTTGGGTGAATGTGTTTATAACGGTTTCGGGCGTGCCACTGGTCGGCAATGGAACAATTCTGCCGGCCAAGCTAGATCTCACGGACACTGCTTGCAGTATCGCTCGCTATGATCAGACGCCCGTGAACAATCAGTTCATCATTCACGGTACAACGCCCGCACCTCCAGGCGGACAAGACGCCAGTCTTTATATGCCGGGATACGGTTGGGTACCAGGGGGCAACAGCGGTGCACCAAATTATGACGTGATGAATCTGCGCTCGAGCTATTTCAGTACGTCACCAACCATCATCCCCATGGCGATTCCAAGCACCGGTGATGGCTATTTCAGCGAATACGTCGATACAGGCGGACCCACGATGACAGTTTTGCCCGGCGGCACCTCGTCCTACTGATTGAAAGGCTGAAACTATGCAAACCTGTGGCCGACAATTGAGAAGAGCGAAAGGTGGCGTATTGGCCGAAGGGCTCGCCGGCTGCATCGTGATCGTTATGCTCATAGTATTCGGCGTCATGCTGTCCGTCGCCTGCAGCGTTACCATGCTCTACAAAATAAAAGTTGGCTTCATAGCCAACCAGGCGGCCCAGTTTGCTGCCAGCGTAGTTTCCTGGAATACGAATGTAAATCCGCAATTGGCCGGCAGCCCGTTTGCTACCGCGCAGAAGAAGGTCGGCACAGCCGTTGACCAAATGTGCTTCGTGGCAGGCTTACCCACTCCTGCCACCACCACGGTGACCGACAATGGAGCGACCGTAGTCGTGACAGTGCAGGTGAATGGACTCGTCCAGCCGTTCGGGTTGCCTGTGCCTGTTTCGCTCACTGAAACGGCCTCGGCGGATTTGACGGCTTACCAGCCTCCGGCAATCCTTGAACTGCATCCGCAGACGATCTCCAACTTTAAGACAGCCATCCCCTGTTATGGCTATGCGACATCACTCAATCTGCGCAACAAGCCCCCTTACTCGTTCACGATAACGCTGCCCGGCCCGGCCTCGTACTTCTAATCAATCGCTTCATTTGCCACTCGGAGCACTTTCGCTTCTCGTCGGAGATGGCTGCTTAGACCCCGACGCGCCGGAGACAGGCGCGCCGCTTCCAGCCGGACGGGGCACAGGCAGCGGCACTCCATGCGGTTTTTTGTGGGAGATTTTGGCTAGCGGCATGTCTTTAACGTGATACTGCTTCAGCGGAAGAGGCGTCGGCCAAAACCCGCGTTCGGCTGAAGATCGCACCGCATCAGTGCCCGGAGACGACGACGAGCCCGCAGCAGAACTGTCGTCGCCGGCGACGGTTGGCGACTGCGAATGCCACAGCCTACACCAAACAAAGATCAAGCAGCCAACAATTAGCAGACAGATACCGGCATAGATAAACATGTCCACTGGGTTTCGCGAATGCGAGTGCACTTTATTGCTCCAAAGCGGTTAACGCGACTGCATTACGACGCGGCAATCGGCCTGCGCGAGCTTGAGCGGTTGCTTCTCCGACGTAGCGAAATATAGGCGCCCTTCGCGCCCCCACTCCATGCAGCAGTCGGAATCGTCATCAATCTGTATTAAGAGACGGAATGCTTCACCGAGTTCCGCTTCCACGCAGCTTTGCACGCCTTGCGAATATCCAAGTAAACGGTGCCAGGGCTGCGGTCCGTACCAGATATTGAGCAGCTCTTGATACTCGGCACGGGCCCCGGCAGGCAATAGTTTTTGAATGGATGGATGATCCCAATCGGGCAAACTGTCTTCTGCCACCACTGCCACGGCAGCTTCGAAGAAACTGTTCTCGTGAGGCGTACGGTCGGGCGCATGGATTACGGAGGTGTGCTCCGTATCCGAATTATAGGCAACGCGGAACTCCGCCTCCGTTCCACGCGCCGCCGAAGCAGCGTCGAAGAAGCCGTACATGAGTCCTTTGGAAGGTAGAGGCGAAGGGTTTAGACACGGGGCAATTTGCCCGAGGTTTATCTGGCACACGAAAGCCATCGGAATATTCTGACCGTTAACCGGCCAATCGAATCTGGAAGGCAGGTCGGGAAAGCCGCCCAGCTTGCTGCCACAAGTAGGTGCGGTGCCGCCGGTCGGCTTCAGACGCACCGACGGAAGCACCAGTGATTTCAATTGTGCCGCGAACTTACCCAGCCCAAGCTCGTTAAGCAGCGGCTCTAGTTGCCGTTTTTCCGCATAGCTCCCCAACTGTCCGCGGCGGTCTTGCCCGCCTGTGCGCGTCGGATTGTCGATTTGGGCGCGAAGCGCCTCTATGTCTTCCTTGGCCAAGTCACAGATTTGTCCCTGCTTCAGCAGTTGTTCCGCCTTGTTCAAGTCCTGAGTGGCGCTGGCTAAGTCAGCGCGTTCGAGATGGAGATGCGACCGATGGTAATAATATTCGGCGCGATCTTCGATTGATATGGCCATCGACAATTGATTGATCGCCTCGTCAATTCTTCCGCGCTGCAAAAACGCGAATGCATTGTCGAAATGTACTTTGGCTTGTTCAGTCGGACTCATTTGCGCAGCGCCTCGATTGCTCCTACGGGATCATCAGTGATGATGCCGTCGACCCCCATCTTATTTAACTTATTCCATTCCTCAGGCTTGTTCACCGTCCAGGTAAAAATTTTCAATCCTGCAGCATGGGCGTCGGTGACCGCATCGGTGCGCAGTACTTCATAGTCAGGATTCCACGCGGTGGCGCCGACTATTTGAGCGTATTCCCCTATGCTCGCCGGAATGGCTGCATCGAGAAAACCCACCTTGTACTGGGGAGCTTTCGCGTGAAAGGACTTGAGAATCGCATGATCGAACGAACTAACAATGATTTTTTCGGGATATTTGTAATGCGAAAGAAGCTCTATAAGCGCATCATCAATTCCGGGATAGGCAATAGGCGTGTCTTTGATTTCAACGTTCACGCTGCATTTGCCGTCGACAAGATCCAAGACTTCGCTCAGCAAGGGCAAGCGTTCATCCTTGAATTCAGGCTTATACCAGGAGCCTGCATCCAGCGATTTAAGTTCTGCCAGCGTTTTATCTTTAACCAGTCCTGCACCATTGGTGGTGCGCTGCAAAGTTTCATCGTGTATGACGATCAGCTCGCCGGTTTTACAGCGATGTATGTCGAGCTCGATGCCGTCGACGTGCGCGTCGACGCTGCGCTTGAACGCAGCCAGTGTGTTCTCTGGAGCCCATCTGCGGCCACCGCGATGAGCGATAATCAAAGGACTGCGAGTTTGGGAAGAGTCTGCTACGGCAGCCGCCGCTGTCGAGCAGATCGCACTAAGAATGGTAGACATTGCCACCACCAAACTCGCTAAGGGCAATAAAGAACGGACGAACATGTCAATGAACCTTTATGTGAAACAGTCCGAGAATGGTCGGCCATAAGAAATACAGAATGCCGCCGGATACGATCGCGAAGGTCGTCAGCGTCACAGCTTTGTAGATGCGGCCGGTTTGCGACCAGCTCTTGATGCGGCGGAACTCAGTGGGCGCCATGTCCGGCTTCTTTTCTCTCGGTGCCTCCCATGGTTGATCCCAGGACGGCAAGGGAGTGCGCTCGTGAGTCACCTCGCGTGGCAGCTCTCGGGGTTCACTTACGCGATTGGGCACGTTTTCAAATTCATCGGGACGGAGGGTTCCGGCGTCGGGCGACTCATAATTTGCGGACTGCGGGTCTATCGAGGCGGGAAGCTCCGGTTCCACAGCGGTGGTGGCCGTCGGCGTGGGTCTGCGAGATAAGGACAGCAACTTGTCGTATGTAACCTGGATTCTCTCCACGCGGTGGTCTTCCTCCGCGTCGAGCGAGAGATCTCTTGTGGTATCGACCGTCCGGATTTCGTCGCCGCTCACCTGCATGCCTGTCAGCGTTTCATCGGTCAGCGGCACCTTCAAGCCGGCGGCGAGCAACTGTTCGACATCAACACCAAGGTTTTGCTTGAGATCGTCAAAGACTTCATCGCCGGCGTCCAAGAAAGCATAGCTGCCGTCGCTGACGGCCAGAAGCTGGCGGAGCGCCCGGTGCCCCGTGTCTCCTGAAAGCGTCATCGCCGCGCCGGTTATAAAGCGGCCGCAAAAGATGCCGATTAACCCGCTGCCCTCATTGGAAGTGATGCGCAGGATGCCGTTTTTCACACCGTTGAGGCGACACACCGATTCCAGCGCATATTGCATGCCTGCAAAGGAAATCTGCCCTTCAAGTAGCTTGTACACGCGTCCTTAACGCGAGCTGACGAGCAAGCCCTCTTCGCGATAAAGCGCCTCCACCAGCTCGGTGTAGTTTTGCTTCATCACATTACGCTTGACCTTCATGGTAGCCGTCAACTCGCCTCCTTCCACAGAGAGCTCTCGCGGAAGTATAGCAAAGTTACGCACACGCTCGTAGTCGGCCAGACTACCTGCGCGGCTATCGATTTCTTTTTGCAGATAGCGCTTGAGTTCTGGCGATTTAATCAGTTCTTCGTAGTCATTGGCGTTCCAGCCTTGCTCGCGAGCATACTGCAGCACGGACTGCTCTTCCAGCGTGAGCAGAGCGACTAATGTCTTGCGCTTGTCGCCGAACACGACCGCCTGACTGACGAATGGTACCGTCCGCAATACCGCCTCGATTTTCTGCGGTGCAACATTCTTGCCTGAAGAGTTGACGATGAGGTCTTTTTTGCGATCGGTGATCTTCAAATATCCATCAGCATCGATGACGCCGATATCGCCTGTGTGGAACCAGCCGTCGGTGAACACGTCGCGAGTCTGCGCTTCATGCTTGAAGTAGCCCGGGAAAATTGTCGGGCCGCGGAAGAGGATTTCACCGTCTTCTGCAACCCGCATCTCCACTGAAGGCAAAGCAGGACCAACGGTGCCGATTTTGTTCTTGGCAATGCGATTGACATTGGTTGGGGCGGCTGTTTCAGTCAAGCCGTATCCTTCCAGCACGCACATGCCGATGGCGTTGAAAAATTCGATGACCTCAGGGGTGGCAGGCGCACCGCCGGACACAATGAGGTTGAGACGACGGCCGATACGTTCGCGCAGTTTTTTGAAGACGAGCCTTTCTGCCAGCCAATGTTTGGCTTGCAAGCCTGGTCGAATCGATTTGCCTTCGCCCTTACGACGCGCAGTTTCGGCACCGACTACGAGCGCCCAACGAATCAGCTTGCGCGCGCGTGGCGAGGCGCCTTCGACGCCGCTCATTACCTTGCTGTAAATCTTGTCGAGCAGACGAGGCACCACGAGCATAACCGAGGGCTCTACTTCTTGCATATTCTTCGGCAAGTGCTCGAGTCCTTCAGCGAATGTATAACGGCAGCTATTGAGCAGCCAGTAGAACTCACCGCACACTCTCTCGAATACGTGCGAGAGCGGCAAGAATGAGAGATAAACATCCGTGCTCCCGATCGGCAGCAAGTTAGGCAGATCATGAATGAGATGCAGAATTGTCGAGTTCAGCAACATCACGCCTTTGGGCGTCCCGGTGGTGCCCGATGTATAAATGATCGTGAGCAGATCTTCCGGTTTGATGGCTGCAATACGCTGCTTCAATAGATCCGAAGCCTTGGTGCGATATTCCTTGCCGAGTGCCTGCAGCTCTTCCAGTCCGATGATGAGCCCTTGCGGCGCTCCGAGCTGCTGCGCGACTTCGGCGACTGTGCGTCCGTTTTTCGGCGGCGTCAACAAAACTACGGTGCGCAAGCCTTGTACGCTCTTCTGCACTTTGATCACGCCGGCGAGCAGTTTTTCATTCTGCACAAATATGATGCTTGCGCCTGAGTCGTTCAAGATATGTTGAACGTCATGAGATGCGCTTGTAGGATAGATCGGCACTGAGACCGCGCCGTTGGTGATGATTGATAAGTCCGCCGCCACCCATAAGTGGGACGTGTTGCACATAATGGCAGCACATTGTCCCGGCTCTAGTCCCAGGTACGCCAGTCCAAAGGCCATTTGCTCTACCCATTCGCTGAACTCATTCCAGCTCAACGAATGATAGGTTTTGCCCTCTTTGAACTGCACCGCGATCTCATTGCCGGAAGTGGCAATTCGCTCCAAATACAAAGCGGCAATTGACTGATGCACAATCAAACCCTCACCGTGACGTTCGCCCCTAGAACAGCGATATTATAAAACGAGTTATCGAGTGCTCTCAAACCTGGTCAAGTCTGCCCTGGTTTCGCCGTAAGCTCCATTGCATCTGGCGTGGCTGCCATATAAGGCAGCGCTTATCCAGACGGTTACAGATGAAATTTGTTTCGAAATAAATCTTCATTTGCCAGATTGGGAGCGGGCTTCAGCGAGCCCAATCTTTAGTTGCTGCGCGCCCTCAGGCGCCATCTCGAATCCGTTGGGACAGCCGGGGTTAAAGGCAATACCCATGTGCGATCCAATGTGGTCAAGCACCCATTCGGCGTCCACCTGAATGGGAAACGAATACTCAGCAAACAGCTCAACCATTTTGTGCGCCCGCGTAGGACTGGCAAACACAGCCAACAGACGCGGAGCATCTTGAGCAGAGGCAATTACCATAGGCTGCTTGTCACCCAGGACACTGCCTTGCGGCTCGCCGTTGACCATGATGAACAGCCGAGATTGCAAAAAGACGCGCAAAAAATCCGCCTGCGAAATCTTGCCGTTCATCAAAGACAGCAAGCTGCTTTCCAGCTCGTTGACCGGGTCGTCGTGCGTCATCCGGTGGTGACCCTTTCGGCGCTTTGCTCTGACATCCACAAAACAACCTCGTCGGCAACTTCATCGACCATGGGGTCGAACATCAAGTCGTGCCAGGCCTCAACAAAGTGCTTGTGCTTCTTGTGGGGAGCGGCAAGCTTGGTGAAGAAAGTCTGGTTGACATGGTTGTTGACGATGCGGTCTTTGCCGGCCGTAAGCATGAAAACCGGCATGGATAGCGACTGAGCAGTGTCTTTCACTGCATTGCTGAGCTTCAGCAACTCCAGTAAATACTTGCCAGGCAAGCGAAAGTGACCTTCCGGATCGTTGCGAATGAATTGGCGCGCGGATTCGTCGCGCGTGACGAGAGCCTCGTCGTAAGGCAGTGCAACTTCCATCTCGGGGCGCAAAAACGCCTTTACGATTGTTATTGCTCGATAGCCGAGCGTGAATGTTTGCGGGCAGCCGTCAAAACCCGGGGAGAGCAAAACCAAGCCCTGCGGCTGCATATACTGCGCAGCGACCAGCGCCAGCAGTGAGCCCATACTGTTGCCGATAACGTAGATAGGCTTCTTCGGAAATTGCTGTTTCAGATAATCGAAGACACGCACCAGGTCATCCAGCCATTGGGTATAACCGCCAAAGGCGTGCCCGTGCCGTTTTCCGAAACCCGAATGATCGTAGGAGACGGCATATATGCCGCGCACCTTGAGCTGTCTGGCAAACGCCTCAAACCAGCCGCTGTGCGCGCCTAAGCCATGAATCAGAAGCGCGACTGCTTTGCAATCTTGAGGCGAGCCCCAGGAGCGGGCAGGGATGGCGCCGCCGGTGGTCAGCGGAATCTCAAATTGCGAGCTTGTCGGGGTAAGGCTAATTTCGGGAATCATTCATAGCATCGCTTTCTGTTGCTGCAACTAAAACAGCCAGGCTATTATAGTTTAACGAATCGTGCAATCTAAATGCGCCAACGCCAAAACCACGAGGCATACGGCAATTCCCGAAATTCGCCCAGGCACCAGCTCTCCGCAGACCGCCCAAGCTTCCGCCTCGTCACAGCCGAGCTGGCGAGTTTGGTTTGTTCTAGCAGCCATCCTCGGTGTGCTCATCGGCATTATGGTGATGTATAAGCCGGCGCCTACTCCACTCGAGGAAGCAATTTCTCTGATTCGAGCCAACAAACAGGCCGCCGCGCTTCCCATTCTCGAAGAAATCGCCACCAAGCAACCGGAAAACGCAGAAGTATTTCCCTGGCTTGCGCAATGTTACCTGCGCACCGACAGACTGGCTGAGGGACGCACCGCGCTGGACACGGCATTGAAGCTCAAGCTTCCGGGCACGTCGACGGGCCCTGTCGTGCTTTCTTACGCTGATTTCTACGAGCACAAAAACGATTTCGCTGAAGCGGAAAAGCTATTCGCCTCGGCGCAAGCTGCTGTTCCGGAGAAGGATCTCGCCGCCGGCAAGGCAATACTCTACATGAATTGGGCCGATGCAAACGCCAATAGCGGACAGACTGAAGAAGCGCTCAATCACCTGCAGACGGCTTACACGCTGCTGCCGGACAACGATCCCAATAAGCCGACGCTGCCGCACAAAATAGGCGAATACTATCGAGAGCTGGCTGCGGTGGCGGAGACTGAGCAGAGCGATCAACCGAAAGCAATGTCGCTTTTGCAAGAGAGTTTGAAATGGTGCGACGAGCCAACCACGCGCATGGCGCTCGCCAGCTTGTATCTGCGCAACAACAAGCTCAACGAAGCAATAGAAAATTACAAGAATGTCGCGCAGCAAGACGCCAACAACTTAGAGGCGCGCCACCATCTCGTCGATTTGTACTTGCAGAGCAAAGACCTGCAAGGCGCCCAAGCGGCTTTGCTCGAGCTGACAGAGAAAGAGCGCAGCGTGGAAAATTTCGACATGCTGGCTTCGCTGAATTTGCAGCTCTCGAATTATGCAGGCGCGGTGCGCGCTCTGGAAGACGCAATCGTGTTGCGCCCCAACGATATTCCGCTTCTGCTGAAGCTGCATGATACGTTGGTTTCATGGAACACACTGCTCGTTAAGCAGGGCAAACAGGACGAAGCAATGTCCGTCAAAGGCCATGCAGACCGCGTCGCCGACTTGCTCAAGTCATTGCAGGGCGTTGACGACGATGCCGACGCGAAAGCACTCGCCCCGGGTAGCCCGCCTGTGTCCATGGTGGCATCGCGGATCTGGCTTGGAAAGGGCAGTTTCACTCCCGAAGGCGAAATTCGCTTCAAAAATATCTCGGGCGAACCAGTGACCGATCTTGCGTTCAGCATTGTCTTTTATGACAACACGTCGCGACGCAAAAACGGCTCCGTCACTGTCACTGCTGCCACCGCCTCGCATCCGCTTCAACCCAACGATGTTTCTTCCGCTTATTTCTCCTGCCCCAACATTGTCAAGGCAGAGCACCAGCTTGCCGTAATCATCATGTGGAAAGGGCTGTTTTTGAAAGAGCTGCCGGTGGTCAAGGAACGGTGATAGACTTATGGCTGTGGCTTTTGACCGACTCAGAGCAGTGTCTCTAAGATGACCCAGGAATTACCGCAAGACGCGCCGCCGGAAGCGCCCCAAGAAGCGCCGCCGGAAGTACCGCAAGGACCGCCGCCTTGCCGCCACGAGCACGTTCGCATTTATCAGCGTAAGCTGAAAGGACTCGAGCGTAGGCTGGTTGCCACCAAAGCCTGGCTGCCCGTGGGTTTTAAGCAAGCCGATTTTTCGCATTTGGGCGAGGGCAGCTACTGTTTTTGCACGAAATGCCGCGCGCGCCTGTATCCGAAGCGCAGCAACGCGGAGAAGGCGCAAGCACGCCTGGCGCTGGCGGCAAGCAAGCTGCAGGCGGCCGCCGAGGCGGAGAGTGATTCTCGCCTAGTAGAAACGGATATTCTTGCCGCCGAGATGGCCGATGAGAAAGAACGCACCGACGAGAGCGTCGCTGCTGCCGGTGTTCGCGTGGAAGAATTAGAAATAGAAGCAGTAGAACTCGAAGATTTAGAGGAAGGAGCCGTCGCCGTGGAAAGCGAAGACAGTTGCAACCTCTCCGGTGACGAAGGCTAGGATGACGGGGTGATACCAATGTTCAAATCGTTCGAGCGGATTTTGGGGTTGGTGGTGTTTGGACCGCCGCTATACATCATGTTCAGATTCATTCGCTGGTACGCTCGGCAGGGTCGCGAACAAGAGACGTAAACGTGACCTCGGGCGCTGACAGCAATGCAAATCCTCCCAGTGCGGATGAAGGCAATTCGTCTGGACCGGTTGTCGCCCCCGGCGGCAAGCCGAGTGCGTCGCGGTATTTCGCGCGCATCATCCGCGCGGTAATCGTCAGCAGCCTCGGCTTTGGTGGTGGCATCGGATTGATGACGATCATCACCATCCTCGTGTTCAAGGGACAGCAGCCGTCCGCAATCTCGCTGGCGCTGACATTCGGCGCGGTTCTCGGCATAGGGTTCGGGTTCTGCCTGGCGTTGCTGTTGCTCTTGTCGGACCTGAGCTCCCGCCTTTACGCGGCGAAGGGACATCCGCACGACGAAATTTGGGAGCTCGAGCAAACACGCACGGTGGAAATCGAAGCACCATTGCGCGAAGTGCGCTCACGCAGCCGTATCGCGCTGCAACGTGTTCCGTCGATCAAGACGGTCATTGATGAGGAAGATCAGTATCACATCCGCGGCATGGTCGGGCAGTCGTGGAAATCCCCGGGCGAGAACATGATTGTCTCCATCGAGAAGGGACCAACCGAGAATATTTGGCGCGTGCGCTGCACCAGCAGTTGTTTGAATTCCAACATTGCCTTCGACTACGGCAAGAACTTCGAAAACGTCGAAGCGTGGCTGCGCAGCATTCAAAGCCAAGAAATGGACAGCTCTGCCATCAACATGCGCGCGTTTCCGAAGCAGTAACACTGGGATCGCAGGCTTCTAGCCTGCATTTAACTGCAGGCTGGCTTTAAAGCCAGCCCGAAACGCCCTTTTCCCTGGCTTTAAAGCCAGCCCCGGCTGTCAAGCTCTACCGGGGACTTACTTTGCTACAATAAAAGGTACGCGGGTGTAGCTCAGTTGGTAGAGCGACAGCTTCCCAAGCTGTAGGTCGCGAGTTCGAGACTCGTCGCCCGCTCCAATTCTAGAGACTTCAAGAAATCGTCGGGGCCCCTTTGGGGCCCCTTCTGGTAGGATAAGAAGAGCTAAGTACAACGAAGGTGAAAAAACATTTTGGGGACAACTCACTCTCGTAAGTTTTTCAGCCGCCTGTTCGCGTGCATCGCAACTATCTGCTGCACCGGTTCGACAGCGGGCGCAGCGTTGCCATTGCATTTGGTACCAGCGAACACAGGCACGCCCAATCAATCGCAATCGGATAAGGCATCATCACCAGATAAAAGTCCGTCATTCGCCGAAAAGTCATTCAAGGCGAACCAAACAAGATATCCAACGCTGCAAGATCCCTGGTCGTCGCCCTGGAACCCGGGTCGCCCAATGGCGCCTTACGGTGACGATTGCACACATTACTGAGCGCCAATACATCCGTTGGTCAATTTCATCGCTGTCTCCGTTACTGGTCCGTTCGATGCCATCCGAGGTTCTTCGTGCATTGCGCTTCAATGACCTTGATGTCGTTTGCATCGTGGGCTTGAACAAACCTAAGCTCCTTGCTGTTTTTGATCAGGCACTCTAAGAGTTCTGCGGAAGCAAAGTTAGACAGAAAAGTGTTGCAGCCCTTCTTGAACGTAACCACAGGGTTAGACTCAGCACGAAGAATGACTGAAGGCGCATTAGCCCAGCGTGCAGTCGCGGAGATGACATCCAAGGGTGGACGAAACACCGAGATTACGCCGACTTTGCTTTTCTCTAGAATGACTTTGAGGTCAGCCACGTCATACTGATGGCAATATATCCCGAGTTCAGATAAGTTCTTGAGAGATGCAATAGCATCGTAAGCTGCTGTAGGCAGGCTGTACGCCTCCACTCGCAAGGAGCGAAGAGACTGCAGGTCAGAGAGTGATTTCCCATTTTTCACAGTCGAGCAAACCAGCAATAACTGCAGAATATTGCTGTCGCGAGGAATTGTGGCTGCATCGATAACTGGCGCAACTGCTGCGTCGGGAAAATTCTCATCCCTATCCAGCGGACCAGAGGTCTCTTGAGGCTTTCTGTTTCGAATTTCCCACAGTTTGTTGTATGCATCGCCCGAGGCCTCATTTTGCCAAAATGGAATAATGCTCAAGTCAATTGACGTGATGTTGTCTAGGTCGAGTTTGCTTGGCAGTCGATGAGAATCGTCAAAACCAGTTCGGATTGTAAGGCGCTTAAGGCTTTGTGATGCCCGCAACGGAGCTAGAGTGCGACTATCCAAGAAAGCGCAGTCTAAAGTCAGATATTCAAGCCGTGGCATGGCTGCGAAAGCCTTTACGTCTTCTTCCGTCGGTCGCGAGAGACTCAAGGCGGTTAGATACGGGTTCTGTCTCAAGAAATCTAGCCGCTCCTGTTGCGTTTTTTGATACAACCCCTTAGTCGCAGAGCCTCTGCTCCTTATGTATCCGGGAAACCAGACATTCGTAGTCTCCATGTCGGCCAGGCGAGTTGCTCCCTGAGTTCCTTTAGTGAATATCGATGTCGGATACTGCTTCCTTCGACGCTCGAGAGTATTTTTCTCCCGTAGATCCATGATTTTCTGGATGTCTTTGTAATCTTCAGCATATAGCTGCATGTCGGTAAGGTGAAATTTGGGGTCGCCCAGTTCTAACAAGCCTTGGGAATTGCGTCGAAACCGTCTCG
>DATNQY010000140.1:0-63882 GCA_036703785.1 Candidatus Obscuribacterales bacterium | reverse complement strand
TCACGTTCCACAGCGCACCCTCCCTATGCAGGTCGTGCACACGCTGCGAGAAATGTACGGATACGCCGTCCTTCTCCTTCAGCGAATCAATAAGCATATTCGTCAGGGCGCCGTAATTCACGTCGGTGCCGCAATCGATTCGTGTAGCCGCAACCTCCTCTGCCGGGTCGCGCCCCTCCATAACCAGCGGCACCCATTCGCCAATCTGCTTTTTGTCCTGCGAGAATTGCATTCCCTGATAGCGATAGTGCGCCGACAGCGCTTCAAAACGCTTTTTCAAAAACGCAACATCATCAGTACCGCGTACAAAACTCAGATGAGGCACGGGATGAATGAAGGAACGCGGATCTTTGATCGTTCCATCTTTAACGAGATGAGCCCATAACTGCCGAGAAACATCAAACTCGGCATTGACTTCCAAAGCTTTGGAAATGTCTATGCTGCCGTCCTTTTTCGGAGGCGTATAATTCAATTCGCACAGCGCTGCGTGCCCGGTGCCCGCGTTGTTCCACGCGTTCGAACTCTCTTCAGCAGCCGTCTCCAACTTTTCAAAGATTTCGATTTTAATGCCTGGCTCAAGTTCCTTCAGCAATACGGCCAGCGTGGCGCTCATAATTCCGGCGCCTATAAGGACGACGTCCGGTTGCACCGATGATTGACTGGGTTTAGTTTTCATGCCTGCAGCGCCGCGTCCGGCGTTCGTCCTTCGCATGCCAAGTATACACGATTGCTCGACCAGCAATTTCATCTACGAACCAGGTATCATACGTCGTCAGATGTCCTGCATCAGAGGAAACGTCCATGACAACAAGACTACAACCGGTAGATGTGGAAAAAGCCACCGGTGACACCAAAGCAGTTCTCGACACCGTGCAACAACGCATGGGGCGCGTGCCTAATATCATGAAGCTGATGGCGAATTCGCCTGCAGCCGTCAAAGCGTATCTTGATATGACGGCTGCGTTAGGCGGCGGCGTCCTTTCGCCGAAACAGCGCGAACAAATCGCCATCACTTGTGCCGAAACGAACAACTGTGAATATTGTCTCTCGGCACATTATGCTCGCGGCAAAGCGATCGGCATGACCGACAAAGAGCTCGACGAAGCACGCATGGAGCGGGCCGAAGATCCGAAAACGGACGCCATTCTCTCCTTCACGCGATTGCTGCTGACTCGCAAGGGCGAAATCAGTGATGAGAGCTTCGCACCATTCAAGGGCGTGCTCAGCGACGCGGAAGTCACCGAGACCATTGCACACGTCGGATTAAACGTATTCGCCAATTACTTCAACATTGTGGCGAAAACGGAAAATGACTTTCCGAAGATTAAAACAGCATTTCCGGTGTAAATCGCAACCGTCGATTATCTATTGCAGCGACCAATCCTTTGTGCGCAGAAGTTTGAGGCGTGGACGATAGCGGTAGATGGTGCCGAGTATGGGTGTGCCGCGCCAGCCGGGTTTGCAGATTCTGACGACACCATCATCGGTTTCTGTTGTGTCGGCATCCTGGTCACCTTTGGACTTAAGGGTGACTAGCGAGAGTTTCAATTTGCCGCCGGGTGATCCCTGCTGCGAGAGTCCGGCAAGAACCTCTACGGGAATGCGGTGTCCAAGCGTGCCGGCGTCCACTTGCGTGAAATCGACGGTCAATAGGCGACGATTGAGCCCCTCCGGGCATTCTGATTTAACCGGAGCATCAGCCACCGTTCGCCTGGCATTCTTGGGCAACACTGTGTCGAGCGGTTGAGTGTCCTCACCCAGACGTCCATAGCCGCCATGCACAAACTGCGAAAGCTTGAGCATGTAATCGCGCTTGGAGATGTACAACCTGACGAGCATGTCCGACTTGCTGTCGAAGTAATTTGCCGCGAAATGTTTCACCACTCCATCATCCACATCCGGACAAATCACAGTCAGCTCGCGCACCGATTTGCTGTTTTTCAAATAAGGCGTAGCATGCATCACCAGCCTGCCGCCCATACTATGAGCATAGACGCGACTATGAACAGCCGGCGTGCGATAAGCCAGAAGGCTCACTGAATTGAGAATGTCATTGAAGTGCCCCTGCGACCATTCAATGGTGGCTTCATCAGAGAAGTACTCAGTGAATTTACCCTTCGAGGGCCAGGAGTACAAAATCATCGGGCGTTCCGAGTAATAAACAAAACGCGCCGCGCTGCGTAAGCCTGAATCGAACGTACTCATGTAGCCAGGGATAAACATGAACACTTCGGCATCGGCAGTGATCACCGCTTTGTCGTAGACACGATCGAAAAATGTCGCGGTCGCCTCCTTGTAGCTTGGCGCCTCGATCAGCTCGGTGCCGTCAGGTCCTTCGCCACCTTTGCGCGGAAGCGTCCAGCCAAGCTTCTTCATTTCGTCGGAGAAACTCTTGCCCTCGGTGTTTCTTATGTTGCAATAAGCGACACCGAGAAATAGATCGTGTTTGCACTCACCGCGATACTTGCGCTCATTGCCAAAAACGACTTCGCCTGCGTCCCGACCTTTCGTCGCAATGCGATTGCGATCGGTAGCGTAGAAAACGGGAATGCGGAAAAACTTTGGCACATCTTCCGAATTCGCTCTTGCGTCCGCTACCGACAAAACAACCATGATAAGCGGCAAAAGCCAAATCACTCGAAATAATTTCAACGTAACCCTTGCCTCAATACTCTCAGCTTTTTAAAACGAACATGACAACTTTAGCATATTATATACACCCCCACGGAAGCACAAGGCAAACGACATGGCAATTACGACACTCGACCCGAAGACGGCACTGATAGTCGTTGATCTACAGAAAGGCGTCGTCGGCCGCGAACTTGCTCACTCCGTCCAATCAGTCGTGCAGCATGCGGCAACGCTGGCAGACGCATTTCGTCGGCACGAGCTACCCGTAGTGTTAGTCAACGTGCTGGGGATGGCGCCCGGCAGAGCCGAGCAGAAGTTTACCGGTTCGTTTCCTGCGGACTGGTCCGAACTCATTCCACAACTGAACCAGCAACCGCAAGATCACATCGTATCGAAGCGCACCTGGGGAGCGTTCACCAACACCGACCTCGAACAATATCTCAAGCACAAAGGCGTTACCCAAGTCGTTCTGGCGGGAATCGCCACCAGTATCGGTGTCGAATCGACTGCCCGACAGGCACACGAGTTGGGGTTCAACGTCACGCTGGCAACTGATGCCATGACCGACATGAGCCTCGAGGCCCATGAAAACAGCGTCTCACGAATATTTCCGAGACTCGGGGAAACCGGCACCACGAAAGACGTATTACAAAAGCTTCCTCAATGAGGCCGGACTCCATTATCCGATTCCGTAGTCACAGGAGCAGGCGTTGCCGACGCAGGTAATAGCGAACTCACAGGCGACGGCGGGATTGGCGCTGGGCTCGTCGGGAGTGGAGTGTTCAAGCAAACGGATCTCCATAAATCCTCGCCGCCCAGCCTGCGAACCAATGATGCGCTACAGCTACCGAGAGCAGCATTGTGCGTGTGCATTGCGAGCTGGTATGCGTCAAGAGCCATCAATGCCTGATTCTTGATGCTGCCTTGCCGGCTCTGATATCGTTTGCCAAGATACATTTCGGATAGGAGCTTGTCCTCTTCAAAGCCACCTGTTCCCAGCGAAAACACCAGCAACGCGCCCTGCGCCGCTGGCCCAATTAGCGTGGGTGTCAATGATGCGACGTTGCAAGCGGTCTCAACTACTTGCGATGTTCTCAGGGCAAACTTGCTGTGCTTGGTGTATTTGTGAACGCGGTTGGTAACTTCTTCGACTATAGGATCGCCTTTGTCGACCGTTGAAACAATGATGTCGATCTTCGATTGGCGCTCTTTCACCGTCCACTCAGCCATATTGGCCGGATAAGGCCACGGGTTGTACATGCGTTGCTGGTTGTCGCTCCATGCCGCTAACCGATCGTAGACATGTCTGGCCACAGGCTCGCCGTCGTAGCTTATCAATGACTGCATCGCGTCTGACACCAATTGCTGGTGTTGCGTGGCATCACTCGCCCCGAGACCAGTGACCATCTCTACGATGTCGGCGACGACCTTGTCGTGGGTTTTATCGAGCCACATTTGCTTGGCGCACTCAGCCGAAGCCTTGTCGTGGACCTTAAGGTTCTCATCCAGTATTAGCTGTCCGCCCTCAATCGACGGCAGAAATCCACGATCGTCCAGCATGTAGTTGACGGTGCACTTTGTCGCTTTCCAGGCGCGTTGCGTAGCCCTGCGATACTTGTTGACCTTTTGGTTATTTTTCTGGGCCTCGGCGCTGCGCGTTATCGCTGTTGCTAACGCTTCGTCAATGCAGCCGGCAACCTCGTCGTGAGCAGCGGTGTTCGAGACGTAGCCGCGCATCGCGGCAGCCGGATCTTTCTTATCCGCGTCTTTTTTGGCGGGCTCTTTCTTTGCAGGATCAGTCTTGGCGGTCTTGTCCGAGTGTTTCGCGGATACCGCGGAGACACAAACGGTGGCAGATAGTACCACCGACACGGCAAGCAATAAGCACGTGGATTTCATACGAATTACCTTAGTAATGGGGACGGGGTCCGCAACGCAGCCCGCAAAGTGTGGAGTCCCACACCAGCATATTAAGTCAAGACGTTAACCTTGCCAAGTAGTTTCCAGAGATCAGCCCGTTACCAGAGAGTGTTTCAGATCAGATTTAATCTCTCCTGCCGCTAAAATAAAGCTCGTTCGGTATGGGAGTCGAAATATGAGAAGCCATCTTCTGAGCACCGGCATTTTATCTTTGCTGGCCGCTTGTACGATCAGCAGCGGGGTCATGGCGATTACGACTGCTTCTGAAGCAATCAAATCGCCGAGCGGACATGGCAAATTCGACTTTATGAGGGTCGACGAAATGCGGCACCGTCTGCTGGCCGCCCATAGAGATGCCGGCAGTCTGGATGTCCTCGATCTGCATACGGGCAAGACGACGGCCGTCAATGTCGGACACGTACAAGGCATCGATTTTGACCAGCATGGGCACTACTTCTGCGGCGACGAGAAGGATCAGAAGCTGGTCGTGGTCGATGCGGACAAGCTCTCGATCAAGAAGGAAATCAAAACTCCAGGTGAAATAGATTGTCTCGCTTACTGCCCATCCAACAAGCTTGTGTATGCCGATCACGATGACGGCACCGATGTCTGGGTAATCGATTTCGTAAAAGGCAAGCTGGTGAAAACGATTGATGTGGGTGGCGCGCCCGAATATATCGAGTTTAATCCGGTTGATGGCAAACTCTACCAAAATGTAAAAACGAACAACACAATGGTGGCAATCGATCCTGCCACCAACAGTGTGGTATCAACAATTTCGACGGTGCCCGTCGAGAGCCCGCACGGTCTAGCCATCGACAGCAAATCGAATCGCGCGTTCACAGCCGGACGAAACGGCAAATTGGCAGCAATTGATTTGAAGACAGGCAAGCAACTCGCCGTAGTCGATATCGCATCCGGTGTCGATCAGATTGCCTTTGACCCGACAACAAAACGGATCTATTGCGCAGGCAAAGGCTCGGTGTCCGTAGTGGAAGAAACGGATGACGGCGTGCGTTTCGTGAAGAACATCCCTGTCCATGCCGGCGCGCATACTCTCGCTGTCGACACAGCCACGCACGACGTTTGGATTTGCTACGCCGACGAGAGCAGCGGCTATCTGGAAAAGATTGACAGCAAATGACGAGCAAATTCCAACGGTTGCCTAAGGAGCTGTCTGCGCGAAGAACTCGCCACGCGCCGACGTGATCGCATTCAGAGTGGCCGCTTCTCCCAGGAGTCCGTCCACGAGTCGAGCATCGACGGCGGTGGCAGGCCTTTTGAGCGGTCTCAGGTACGGCATATTCTTCAGCATCGAGAATATCGAAAAGTCAGCGAGTGCCACCGTCAAACCGTTATCCAGTCCCGCAGCGGTGACACGCCGCCGGCCAATCCCGTCCGCCGCGTACGCTTCGGACTGTTGCGGCTTATGGTCCGTGAGCAACAACTCGGTGCCTGGATTCAACGGAATTCTATAATGCCCGGTGACCACCCAGACAGCATGAGGGCCGTCGCACGTATCGACACGGAGGGTTCCAGACGAATATTGAGCTGCCACCACGGCAGCATCTTCAATCCTAATCGCGGCAAATTCTGTCTGTATAACGGCCGGACCGGCAGTTCGCAGAAAAATATTGCCGGAATACAAAGTAACTCGTCCGTCCTCGTCTGTCATTAGTTCGCTGCCATCGGCTGCGAAGATCCTCAGGGGCTCCGCTATCCATCCCTTTGTGCGAGAGTCTGTTGATGAAGTCGGTGACAGATCGGATGTTGATTTCTTAGCGCCGGATGCCAGATGTGCCAGCAACCGATCGTACGCGGTTTTCTCGGCAGGACTCAACTGCTGCGTTTGGTCGGCGACAAGCGTTAGCTGGCGGTCGAGCTTGTCCAAAGCGATAGTCGATGTTTCAACAGTGTGCTGATCCGAAATAACCAATTCTTGCCCGGGCTGCAACTCAATCGGTTCTCCCGTCCGAAAGCTTACCCGCACTTTCACCGGCGACGGATTGGCTCCAGCGAGAGCAACGACGCGAATGGGCTGTCCCGGCCAATACTCGAACAAAGCGGCGGAGCCCGGCTCGACTTTCAGCCCCGCAGCTTTAGTGGCAACCTTCACTGTCTCTGAGCCGCTGTCGATCAGCAATCGACCCACATGCAGATATACAATGCCGTTGTTGGCACTAAATGCGGTGCCGGACGATCCGCTGAACAAAGTTTGGTCGTTGTTTGCCATATCACCAAGCGAAAGCTGATTGTCCTTATTGAACAAAACAAGATTGGAGCGTGCCGCACTTACGTGAATGACAATCGGCGGGTGGCTCTGTGTCGATGCACCGTTGCGCGTCACCGAAGCAGTCCCTTCCGTATAAGCGATTGGCAGCAGGTGCTCGCCCGATGTGCTGTCCGCCGTGTTGATTATCACCGCATTGGCAGGGGGACAAAGCGCGCCACGCTTGAACATCAATGGTTTAGACTGCTCATCCCCGCCTACACGACTGCCAGTGACGGAATACATGACTTCGCCGGCGGTTTTATCCCGCTTGTGAAACAGGTCTCGGTTTTTTGCAAAGTTGCGATCGGCAAACTGATCGATCAGAGTAATTCCCGTCTTGCCGAAATTTTGATCCGTCGGCAAAACAGCATTGGCAGGGGGCGAAACAAAAATAATTGGTGGCGGCGACGCGGTAAAAGCCGTTGCAGCCGGCTGAGCGGTAGGAACCGCCGGTCTAAGAAAGAGGTGTCTATGTCCGCCACCGCCCGTTGCCCCGCCGGTTGACCCGGTGCCACCACCGGTTGATCCCGTTGAGCCGGTTGATCCTCCGGTGCTGCCTTTCGCTAGAGCAGACATTGACAAGCCCAGTGCGATATACATCAGCACGCAGGTTACAAGCCGCCTCAAATTGGTCTTGCCGGAGATCATCCTGATAAACCTCATTCGTTCGCTGAATTTATTGTGCCTCGACGGCCCCTTTCCGACAAGTCGCGGCCGCAACGAGTTTTAGACCTGACAACGCCGGAGAACAAAACCGGGACGCTGATTTGCTCCTATGTCGTGTTAACATCTCATTAATTGATGGTGCCGGGAATTCTGTTTCACAACGATGCTCAGTATTCAGAACAGATGTAAGCTTCCGGCTCATGCAATTTTTGCAATTACTCTACTAATGGCGCTGAGCCCGCACAAAGCGAGCGCCCAGGGTTCAGGCACCGCTGCTGGTGCGGAGACTACCGGCGCCGGTGGTCCGGCACCGACAGCGCAGCTTCTGCCAAACGGGCAACTGATTGCACAGTCCACGGTGTTGCCGACGGATATTGTTCCTCTGCCTTCTTCGCTAGAACGCAGTTCCGCGCTGGAGAATCTTCAATACGGACTTTACCGCCGATTACCTCGCCGCCTCTACTTTAATGTCAACGCAGAGACCACTTTCCGCCTGGAAACCAATCCATTCCAGTATCCGACCAAGCGAAAGTTGCTTTCGCAATTCCGTTCGCAGTTGGGTCCGAATCCGCCAACTGTAGATGACCTCTCCGGCGAAAGCTCTCAACTAGGCAAGGCCGGCAGCAACAACGTCGCTTTCCGCGTAGTGCCCAACGTAACAGTGGGCTGGGCCTTGACACCATACACGTCCGTTTACTCCAATTATTTCTTGCTGCGCGATCAGCTTTTCAGAAATTCTTCGCTCAACACTGTTGCTCAATCGGTTTCCGCTGGAATACAGCGGCGTGCCAACCTATCGCGCCGTACCGGGCTCACGCTTGACGGACAGTTTCGCGAATTCTTCCAGACGAAAGAGAGACCAGTCTTCGACTTTCTGCCAAGCATCACACTCTCGCAGACAATTACGCCGCGCATGTCAGCTTTCGCGAGCACTCTTTTGCAGCTTCGCGGTCGACGCTACTTCCAAGCGCCAACCAAGGAGATCGATCCTTTCTACACCGTTGGCTTGTTTTATCAGCATGGCTTGTGGACGTATTCAAATTCAGGAACGTTCGTGCAGAACTTTCGCCAACCCTTCGGTAACAATGCAACTGTGCCAATCAATAGCTATGCGTTCATTGTGGATTTCGAAGTGGCAAGGCGGTTGTCACACAGGCTCTCTGCCCTCCAAACATTCGTCAGGGCAGAGCCGGTATACAATTTGCACACTCACAACCGTCCAGGCTTTGCCGGCATGGACTTCCGACTCTTTTGGGGAGTACGCATGGCATTTGGAAAGACACCGCTCAGCACGGACATAGAAGAGCTGCGCAAGCAGTTGCAGGAATCCGAAGCCGTAGCTTCGCCTGCGTCTTCTAAGAGTTCAGGGCACTAACTTGCATTACCGTTTGCCGGCACCAGGCACGCCACCACCGAAAGTCTTGTTCTGCTTGATTCCCATCATCACGTCTTTATGATTGCCTGACATGCTGCCCGTGTGACCAGTGGTAGTGTTGGCGCCGTGTATTTTTGCTGCATTCATTTCGACTCCGCCGTTAGGAGCCGCAATTTTCATGATACCAGTGGTCGCGGAGCCGGGGGCGCTCATCTTAAGGGTGCTCTTGCCTTCGAAGAGCGGATTCTCGCCCTTGCCGGCGGTCTTGGCCTGAGCATTCTTACCTTCAAAGAGAGGATTCTCGCCCTTGGTGATTCCCTTCAACTGCGCAGATCCACAACCGAGAGGCGACCCGGCGGTAGAGCCGGTTCTGATTGGTCCTCCGCCCCCGCGAACGGCAGTGGCGCTGACGCCTCCACCGTCTTCAGCAAGCGGTATGTCGTCTTTTTGCCCGCCTGATCCTGGATTTCCAACCGCCTTTCCGAAAGTGACCTCACTCACGCTCGGCTGCGACGATTCTCTGTCCGCACTTCCGCCAGTGGGAGCCGCAGTGGCGCTCGGCGTACCTCCCGCCTTTCTCAGCGTAAGGTCACTCACGCTCGGCTGCGACGATTCTCTGTCCTTAGTTCCGCCAGTGGCACTCGGTGTGCCTCCCGCCTTTCTCAACGTGAGCTCGCTCACGCTCGGCGTCGACGATTCTCTGTCGGCGCCTGATCCCGTGGAAGACGCACCGCCACTTCCTAGAACACGACTCTCCGCCGGTCGGCAGCCTGTAGACCCGGACGGGAAAAGGCTCTTGGTCTGTTTGGCGGATACGCAGCCCGTGCCGCTCGGCGATGCTTTCGCGGATACGCAGCCCGTGCCACTCGGCGATGTTTTCGCGGATACGCAGCCACCAAAAGTAGACTTGGTGCTCGCAGCGCCTGCGTTTGTCTTGGAAATGGTAATTTCACTAACACTCGGCGCGGAAGATTCTCTGTCGGCAGATCCGCCTTGGGTTGCCCCTGCCTGCCCCAACATTAGTTGGCTCACGCTTGGCGTCGAAGATTCTCTGTCAGCAGACACACCTTGCGTTTCGCCTGCCTGCCCGAACGTTAGCTCACTCATGCTCGGCGCAAAGGCTCCTCTGCTCGGTTGACCAATGAGGGAACCGATTCCCGGCAGATATGCACGACTTTGGGCCGGGGATTCATTATCCCCACTGATCATCCGTGGCGGCTTCTTCTTGTCCTTCTTAACAACAGCAGTGATGCCCGTCGACTTTTGCGTCGAAGCACCTTCAGCTACCGCAGCCATAGGCATTTGGATTAAACAAAGCGCCATCAACCAGCAGATCTTCGAGCCACTGCTATTCATTCGCCCTCCTAGTTTCCGCTAGCATGGGAAACTCGTGCAGTAAAGCCAAGGTCGCCAGGGTTGCCACGTCAATAAATATACCTTCTATGTGAAGCTGTTTGCATTAATGCCGAAAAGCACGCTGCATTGGGCTTATAGCCGCCGGCTTCGTAATTTTACGGTTGTGAGCTGCGCCCCGAGTATCTTATAAAGGGACCGGCACGCAGAGCAATGTTATGTCCGACCAGCCCCCAGCTGAATCCAAATCTGCCCGTTGCGATGGCAAAGATCACGGCGTCACGCCTGAGCGTCTATCGGAGCTAAGATCCGAAGCCGACGCGTTTAATAGATTGCTGCAAGCAAGCAAGTTCGATGCCCCACGTGTTGAGGATCAGCAATCCAACGAAAATCGCGCCTTCAATGCGAGCAAAGCTTTTTACGAACAGCTCACGCAACTGCCAATAGGCGAGCGCAAGGCTCTTGCTTCGCTTGCACAAGAGCAAAATCAAACCATGCATGCCCAGGATGACGGCATGCCGGAATTGAAAATTGAGATCGACTCGCATGCTTTCATTGACGACGTGACGGTGAAATATCCCTGGATACGCGCTCGCGATATCAGGACGAACGAGATGGGATACGCAAGAGAATACTTCACCTTCCACTACCGGGGAATGTGTGCGGAGTTCGAACAGCCCACGAGAGCGCCGCTGGTACCAAGTCAAAACACATTCTCGTTCTCACTGGATAACTGGAAGGGAATCCGGTTTTTCGGACGGCATTGAGTAATAGCTAGTCGCATTTTTATCTCGGGATTGCCCCATGTCTCCGCCGCGACGCCGGACTTATCATCGTTCCAGGTTGTGTGGTTCTGCTGCACTTGCTGAAAAATTAGCCGGCACCTGTTATCGTCATAGCATGAAGGCTCGGAAGAGAATTGCTTACGTCGATCAACCACCGGAAGGACTGTTTTACCTTCCCAGTTATCTTTCTGCCGCCGAAGAAAACCAATTGCTGCAGAATGTCGCTGCTCAGCCGTTTGAGCCTTATGATCATCACGGCTACAAAGCAAATCGAGAAGTCGTTTATTTCGGCGTGCAAGGTGGCTACAATGGCGTCGGCGCCGAAGACAAAGCAGAACCAATGCCCGAGTGGCTGGTGCCTGTCCGGGACAAGCTCGCCGGGCTGATCGGCTTGCATGGAGACGAGCTGGCAATGGCACTGGTGGCACAATACAAACCGGGTGCCGGAATAGGCTGGCATCGAGATCGACCACAATTCGGTCCCACCGTCCTCGGCATTTCACTTGGCTCAGATGCGGAGATGCGATTCAGGCGATTCGTTGAGGATACGGAGGAAATGTTCAAAATCAAGCTTGAACACGGGTCTGCTTACCTCATCAGTGGTCCTGCCCGCTCAGTTTGGCAGCATGGCATGAACTCGGTTAGCAACCTGCGTTATTCGATAACCTTTAGGACAATTCGCGACAAAAACTCTAACAGCGCAGACCCCCGTCATGCTCCGGACCAACTTGCGCAGCGTCTATCGGCGCTGCTCGGAAGCCTGTCTACTCAGCAAGCATCATCTGAACGCGCGCAGCAACTGAAGCTCGCACTATAGCCACCTGGCCGGTGTAACAAAGCGGCACCTCGCCCCTGAGATCCGTCGTCTGTTCCGCCCCTTCCCGGTGGTCGTCTTTATGAACGAGCCTCTCACTTCCGCCAATTTTTCCTGGCGCGCACAGTCTTTGTTCAAGGCACAGCAAGAGATCGACACGCTGCTCCGCGCGCATGTTGATGAGCTGCTGAACTCGCACGCGCACATCGACCATCGCGCCAACACTCTCCAAAGTGTAATCGAGTCTATGAACGCGGCACTGGTTGTCTATAATGCGCAGGGGAAAGCAATTCTCGCCAATCGCAAGGCCATTGCAATCATTGGCAAAGATCCACAATGCTGGACGATAAGCCAAATTCTCAAGCCGTATAAGGTATTTAAACTCGACGGCACCACGCCTATCCCAATAGAAGAGTATCCTTCTTTGATCGCGCGCACCGGAAAATCTCATTCGATCGAGGCAATCGTGTACGGCGGCGATTTTCCAGAGGACGGTGTCACGCTCAGCTTAAGTGCGTCGCCTATCAAGAACGACTTGGGAAATGTGATAGGCGTGGTCAGCACTTTCACTGATATCAGCGAAAACAAAAGACTCGAACGACAAAGAAATACTCTTGCTGCATTGATCGCCCATGATATGAAAAACCACCTGGCGGCGATAGGCATGACCATGTCCATGCTCAACTCGCAACTTGCCGCGAGCCTGGATGCTTCGATGTTGACCCTGATTTCAGAGATCGCGACCAACAATCGTCGCTTTCTCGATATTGCAAACACGTTGCTGGAATTGTACCGCACGGATCTCTATGAATTAGAATCATCACGCATCAACGTGGACATCGCAGAGATAGTGCGCGATGCGCTGGCAATGAATGCACGTGAATCCGAGACAGCCCAAGTAAACGTTGGGCTGCAAGTTGGCGAAGACATTCCTGCGGTCAGCGGCATTCCGGCCGCTTTGCGGCAAGCATTCCATAATCTGATTCAAAACGCGATCGAAGCCAGCACGCCCGGCGCGAGGATAGATATCATCGTTTCCGGCACAGCGACAGCAGTCAGGGTGAAAATCGTCGATCACGGTTCCGGCATGTCGGAAGAGATGCTCTCAAAAATATTCGATCGCAGTCGCGTTGCGTCTAGCGTACCCACGGCTACCAGCTCGACTGGATTTGGCTTGTACTTGTCCAGAGTGATTCTCGATGCGCACCGTGCAACTGTTTCATGCCACAGTCAACTTGGACAAGGTACTACTTTCTCAGTCGACTTGCCTGTCGCCGACAGCTGAAGCAGCTCAATAACTCAACTACGGCTCGCAGCGATCTACTAGCTCAGAGCATGTCAACTCCAGAGCCCAGGCAATTCTGCAGAGATTCATAAAAGCAATGTTGCGTTCGCTGCGCTCGAGATGGCTGATGTACGTACGATGCAAGTCGGATCGGCTGGCAAGCTCTTCCTGCGACAGCCCCAACTCCACTCGGCGATCTTTTATTACGTGTCCAAGTACGCGCAATGCGGCAGCGGCTCGATCATGTCCCTCAGCACTCTGCGCGGTCTGAAATTTTCCGCTGCCTGCCATTTCGCATCCTTTCAGTTCTCTTCCCATGCCACCGCTTCAATTCCGGTGACAGGGAGTCCATAGCTATCATGACGCGAATCTCGCCTTATTGATGCGGGGCGAAGCACCAAACGTGATGAAAAGATCGTGAAGGTTCCCTTTCAGCCTGAGGATATTTCTTCTTCGAGTCAGAAAAGCTGCTGATACCGCCCCAGAGAGTACGAAATAGTCTGAACCCGTGGCGACAACATTCAACGGCAATTGGAATGCAGTATGGAAGCAGATTAACCAAAGCTCAAGTAAAGGCTCTGCAGGAGTAGCAATCCCTTTGGCATCGAGGGACATAAAACTATCGCCTACGAAATTGTTGAACAATCAGGCGCCGCACCACGTACGGTGGCGCCGGCGGCAATGCGAAAACTGAAGGGGGACTCGGGCAGCTAAAGCTCAGCGATCGCGTAGTGCTGATAATTACATCGCACGGATATAAGGAAGAGCCCGACGGATCATCGGCAACAGCATCGAGAGATTGCAACTGAAGTTCACAGCCAACAATTAGATATTTCTTCTGGGATTGCGAAGTGTCGCAGTGGCCGATCCTCGGCAAAATAGGCGCTTCGTCATATGACCAAGATGGACCGGCGATGGGACGCAAATTGCATTCGGATGTTCCTCTCTAAAAAAACCGCCATGCAAAACGGCTCTAGACAGCCGCGCTGCGGGTTTTTAGAATGCTGCGCTTTGAACATCGCACGGAGAATTTTCATGCATATGAATTACATCGCACTTTCACTGGCACTCTTAACGGCATCTATTCTGTTTGTCGGTTCTGCCGCTCTGGCGGCCGATGAGCAGACTGGCAAAGGTGCTCCAGCGCCAATCGTTGGACAACCTGATGCCGATAGCAATAAAGAGATGCCGGCGCCGATCGTGCGCAAAGTTGGCGACAAACACCCCGAAGCCAACGGCGGCCAACCCCAGCCGAGCACACCAGCCAAGTAAGGCTCGCCTCACCGAAACGGAGAGGAGGTTCCGCAAGGGGCCTCCTCTCTTATTACTGCGCTCAGGGCGACGCAACGGCGTCGCCCCTACACATCACGGTTTGCCGTCCTGGCGTTGAGCGCGGATTTTTGCCAGATCTTCGAGCAAATATTTGGCGTTCTCCGAAAGTGATTCAGTGGCGTGGCTTGCCGCATGTATGGCAAACATTTCGGCATTGGCGGTAAACTTCGGTCCACCTGAGTCGCCATACTCACCGCGTCCGAAGATGGCATACATCTGCCGGTTCGGATTCTCACCAGGTAGTGGTACCAGCTGTTCGCGAGGAATGGCGGTTTGATTCGACCGCGTTGTCAACTCTTGCACCTGACCAATGAATGCGCGTGGCTCAACCGGATTCATCGCGCTGCTCAAGCCGAGCACCAGATCACCCTTCTTCGGAGTTGCATCGGTTACGGTGGCAGGGTGACACATCTTTTGTGGATCGCTTACATTCTCAAGCTCGAAGATTCGAATTTGGTGTTCGGCATCATTGAGAATTTGTTTTGCGGAAAACGCATAACCATCTGCTGTGGTCACCCGGATGGCGCTATGGCCGTTTTTTGCTTCGCCGTCGGTAACATGTCCGGAAACCGCGACCTCGCATCGATGCTGATCGTCGCTGGCGACGAAAACACCAGTCGATGAACCCATCCAGGCTTCAGTCCCCGGCATCGACTTAATTTGCACCGCTTGATTCATCACCTTCTGGTACAACGATGCTGCATCAAACGATTTTTCATTGGCGGATGCCTCAGGCGAAGCAGAGGAGGATGCTGGAGAATCGATGCCCATGAGCGTGGCACTCCTGTGAGGTGTTGCGGAAGAGAAAAGAATCATATATATGGACGGTTTGCCTGTCAGCCGTAAATCTACGCGCCTTACCTGGTTGCGCTGACTCCATCCTCCACCTGCATGGGGGAAAGTACGAAGTTTGACAGCGAGGACAACTGCAATATATACTTAACTCATTGGTTAATTAACCCCCGGGTATAATATGATGCAGGACAGTCTCAGCCTGACTTTCGCCGCGCTGGCAGACCCGACAAGAAGGGCGATGTTGGCTCAGCTAACTAAAGGCGAATGCACTGTATCCGACCTTGCTAAGCCCTTTCTCAACGATATGAGCCTGCCGGCAGTCACCAAGCACCTGAAGGTGCTTGAAAAAGCGGGGCTCGTCACCAAGAGCCGGGACGCCCAGTACCGTCCATGCAAACTCAACGGCGACGGACTGAAGCCGGCGTCGGACTGGATCGACGAGTATCGGGTATTCTGGGAGGCTAGTTTCGACCGCCTCGATGCTTATTTGAAAACCGTCACTTCCAAGAAGAGTAAAAAAGGTAAAAAAAATGTCCGTAAAGACTAAATCAAACGAGCTCAGACTGACGCGCGTTTACGATGCGCCGGCAAAAGCAGTGTGGGACGCCTGGACAGATCCCAACCAGGCTGCCCAGTGGTGGGGACCACGCGGCTTCACCATCACAACGCACAGCAAAGATTTGCGCCCGGGCGGACAATGGATTTACACGATGCACGGCCCCGATGGTGTCGATTACCCCAACAACACTACCTACTTCGAAGTGGAACCGTGCCGGAAGCTTGTTTACGATCACGGAGCCAGTGGCGATAAGCCACCAATGTTTCGCGTGACGGTGCTGTTCTCAGAAGACAAAGGCCAAACGAAAATTGACATGACGATGACCTTGCCCTCACCGGAAGCTGCGGAAGAGACGGCTAAGTTCATCAAGAAAGCCGGCGGCAATGCGACTTGGGATCGCCTGGCAGAGTATCTTGAAAAAGAGTCCTCCGGAAAAGACAAATTCGTAATCAATCGCAGTTTTGAAGCGCCGATCGATCTGATGTTTGATATGTGGACAGATCCGAAGCATTTTTCTAACTGGATCGCTCCAACCGGATTTAATACCCAGTTTTTCCGAGCTGACATCAAACCCGGCGGCAGTTCCTTTTACTGCATGAGCAATGATGCCGGACACAAAATGTACGGTAGAGCGGAGTACCTGGAGATTCGACGCCCCGATCGCTTTGTTTATACGCAGCAATTTTGCGACGAGACAGAGAATCTCACCCGTCATCCGATGTCGCCGACTTGGCCTGCCACCATGCTGACGACGGTGCAACTTACTCAGGAAGGTCCAAATCAAACTCGCGTCACCGTCACCTGGGAATGCTACGGCGCCACCACGGAAGAAGAGCGCGAAACCTTTGCCAAGGCTCGCGCCGGCATGACCGGTGGATGGACGGGATCGTTCGATAAACTCGAAGACTATGTGGCTACGTTCATTGCAAGCTAACTGAGTTTTGAGGGTTGGCTTGTGAACCGCTATGCAGATTGTCCTTGCCACAGTGGACAGAATTATCAAAACTGTTGCCGGCAATATCACCTCGGCAAGGATGCAGAAAATGCCGTAGCACTCATGCGATCTCGTTATTGTGCTTACGCATTGAACCTGCCGGATTATCTGATCAAAACAACTCATCCGAAACATAAGGAATACTCGGCCCACACCCTGAGTTGGAAAGAAAGCATCCAGGACTTTTCACGCGGAACACAATTTCGTTCACTCGAAATTCTCGACTCAACGGAAGACGGTGCCACCGGCACCGTGACTTTCAAGGCAGGATTGATGCAAGGGCTAAAGGATGCGTCGTTCACCGAACGCGGCAGCTTCGAGAAGATCGACGGAAGGTGGTTATACCTTAAAGGTGAGATGCTGTCAGCTCCCTAATGGGCTGAGCCGCCATTAGAATATACCTCTTGGCGAGCAGCCGGGCGCCGCAATGTCGTAGAATGCCGTTTGCGCGACGAACGGAGGGAATCGAGCATGGCGCGCGCGGCAAAGATAAAGACGAACTCTCAATGTTGCATCAGGAGCAGAAATGAGCCAGTGGGACCAATCTATTGACCACGTTCGCAAGCAGCTCGATGAATTGCGGCAAACGCTCAGTCAAAACGAAAAGCTTGCGGAGTCACACCGGCAATCAATTCTCGACGCACGCGGCAATATCGAGCAACTGCTCGACCAGCCAACGAGCGCGCGCGATGCTCTCTATCAGCTGCCGCTGGTGTTTGGTCAGTTGACCCACAATCACTTAATCGGCTCGCTGATTATGGGCAGCGAAGGTGCAGTGGTAATGCACAATTTCACCGCACAGCGCTTTCTGCCTATTGATCCTGTCACCGGTAGACTGTCCGCATGCACATTTTTCGACGCCACCGGTGACGAGGTGTCCGAAAGGGATCTTCCGTGGCATGGTTGCCTGAAGGGAGACGCGGTAGCGCCATGCACGAGACTCAAAATGCGCCATCCGCACATCGAAGGCGAGGTGCATTTGGAAGTCGGAGTCGTCCCGTTGCGTTCCGGACAGCACACGAGCGGAGTGGTTGTTCTTTTTATCGATTCTACAGAACCTGTAAAAGCAGAACAGTACATCAAGAGCCTTTCTCTCAGTTTGGACAAGCAGGTCAATTCCATTGAGGCGGCCCATCAGGAGTTAGAGCTATTGGCCGACAAAATGGGAGTCAAAGAAAAGGAGTGGACTGTAGATCAAGACGAGCCCAAACAGGCATCCGCGCCCAAGCCGGCGATGATTCCACGAGTGCTACTGGTTGATGACATCCCAGTCAATCAAAAACTGCTCGTAATGCAGCTGCGATCGCTTGGCGTGCAAATAGATCAAGCAACTAACGGCATGGAAGCAGTTATGCTGTGCCGCAAGCAGCAATATTCACTGGTGTTCATGGACTGCGACATGCCGATTTTAAACGGCTTCGAAGCGACAGAACAAATTCGCAAAAATGAGAAGGTCACCGGCGGACACGTGCCGATCGTTGCCATGACCTCTTACGATCGCACAGGCGATCGCGACAAATGTTTGTCCAGCGGCATGGACGATTATCTTTTCAAAGGCGTGAACAGGGCCAGATTGCAGGAAGTCATCGAGCATTACGTCTTCGGACGCGGTGAACAGAAATCAGCATCGCCTCCTGAACCGGTGCGTGAGGAAGATCTTTCCGCAGCGCGCATTGACATGGCTAAGCTGGAGGACAAGTTTGGCGATGATGCCGGCAAAATCGTCTCGTTGTTCTTTGGCTCCAATGCCACTTTGCTGAATTGCCTCGAGTTCGCCATTCAAGATAAGGATACGGAGGGCGTTCATCATTTTGCCCACGCCTTGAAAGGCCCTTGCGCTACCCTTGGGCTATCGTTCATGATCCAACTTAGCACCGGCCTGATTGCCGATGCAGACGCTGGTCGATGGACGGTCGCAGGCTACAAATACCGCACTCTACGCGGTACTTTCCAACAATTGAAGTCACAAGTCGGCTCGTTGGCAGAACCAATGCCATCCTGATATTGTTAGCACGTGCGAGACCGAGGGGACAATGCAAATGGCTAAGCCATTGATAATCGTAAACTTCAGCGTTCCGCCTGAAATCCGAAAGGAATTTACTCGCTTCTATCATGGCGAGTTTCTTCCGAAGATTGTGGAATCAAACAGCGCGGACGTATCAAACATTCGCCGATATGGAGATCATCACGACGAAGACAGCGTTTTCTGGGACCGCAAGCAATATTTGACGATCTACCAGCTCGCAAGTGCGGAATCCGCCAAAAAGGCAAACGACATTTTTCAAAACGCCGCCGTTGAGAAATTGGTGGCACGCTTTCGCGAATACAAAGACAAACATTTGAAAAACTTTCAACGCACGTTGTTTGTCCCGACATGGGAGCACCCGCGTCAGGAGCGCCAGGTCTTCTCCGGACCCTTCTTGCTGTGGCAATTGGAAATCAAGCCGGCTTCAGATCCTGACTTCCAAAAATGGTATCAGCAGGAATATTTGCCCTCGGAAATGGCTGAGCGTCCGGGTTGGACGCGCTGCCACAAGTATGCCACCAAAGTCGGTGACCAATACAAACACCTCACGGTTCTTGAAGCCAGCGATGTGCATACATTGCACAATTACGCCGAAGGATTCAAAACATCGCGCATAGAACATCACGATGGATGGCAGCAGCGGGCAGAAGCAGTAAAATCATCCAGCGTCGAGTGCTTCAATCCCATATTCCGGTGGCCGGACTAATTTATGCGACACTACCGACGGTATTCCCGCGTCATTGTGCTATGCCTGCTTATGCTGCAGAGCACCTTGCCTGCGCACGCCTCCTTTTGGCGGGAGAGCGAACAAAAAGCCATTGAAGTTCAAGATCAAGAACCGACCGCCGCGATCGAGATGTACCGTCTTGCTATTAAAGACGCGGCCGCCGAAAACGCTCCCATCGAAAAACGCCTCGGGTTGCTCTTGAGTTGCGGCGACTTGTTGTACGTCAATGACCGCGTGCAAGAAGCCCGCGATATTTATCAAGAAGGTGCTTCGCTTGCCGAACAAAATGTCCTGAAAAATTGGCAAGCACGTTTTCTTGTCATGCTATCGCGCAACGCTCATGAAGCCGTCAGACTCGGATTGGAAACGACCAACGATCCGGCACCGGCCTTGAAAGCACTGGAGCTTCGCCCAGAAGATCCGAACACATCAACAGACTTCCGAGTCACTTGTCTGCAGGCTATAGGAGATGCCTACCTAGATAGCAAGGATTATGCCAATGCTGAAAAATATTTGAAGCAGGCCCTTGCCGAGAGTGATCGCATGCCGGACGAGCAAGAGCGAGTCGATGAAATCACACGCTCCTTTTTGCAACTGCGTATCGCTCAGCATAATTATGCAGGCGCGACCGCGTTGCTGGTGGCGTCGGCTGAGAGCCATCCGAGCGAGATGTATTGGACCAAGCAATATTATTTCGACGAGTTGAACAAGAACTCTGCGCAAGATGCATCAGTCTATTCCAGAGTTCACATACTCATGAAAAAACATGACTTCGCCGGTTTGGATGCGTATGCAAATGAGTTGCGCGCAGATCAAACACCAACCATCGACGGCTATTCACCGATCAATACATTCCTCAATTCAATTGATCTAGCGGCGCACAATACCGAGTCGCAATGGAAAGAAAGGATTGGGTTCGTCAACGACTGGATCGCTGCTGAGCCACAATCCGGCACTGCCAGAATCGTACTTGCAGATATACTCACCACCTATGCGTGGAAAGCACGCGGAGGCGGCTGGGCCAGTGATGTGACGGAGCAGGCATGGTACCTGTTCAAAAGACGGCTCGATGATGCGTGGCGGCAGCTGTATAAAGCAACCCCACGAACTCCGGAATGGTATTCCGTAGCGCAAACCGTCGCGCTTGGCAAGGGTTGGAATCAGCAACAATACGATGCCATTTTCGCCGCCGCACGCAAAGCATTTCCGAATTACAATCCCGTGCTCTTCAACAAAGCCTATTGGTTGCAACCGAAGTGGTACGGCAAGCCAGGCGAAGCCAAAAACTTCGTCACTACCGAGTCGAACAAACGCCCGGGTGTAGCCGGCGACATTCTTTATGCTCAATTTGCAATGCATTTGGGTATACACGACGATTACGAGACCAAGGGCAGCGATTTTGACTGGTCCCGTGTCAAGCGGGGATTGCAGGCGCTGATCAAGCAACATCCCGCCTCCTTGCATGCTCGCGGCGAATTGGCATATCTCGCGGCTCAGGCAGGCGATAAAGCCACGGCGCTAACCGCCTTTCCGGGACAAACGAATTTCGAGGCGCCGATTAAGATGCGTCCACGAGGATATTTTGAAGCTTACGAGCAAGGACGTCGTGATCAGCACGACGACAAACGTGCCGCAGCGATCGCCGATTACACGAAAGCGATAGCATCGGATCCGAAGGGCGGCGAAGCCTACTTCCGCCGAGCCGAGATGTATGTCATGACCAACCGCAGCGACGAGGCTCTGTCCGACATCAACAAATGCCTGTCGATGTACCCTGCATGGGCTCCCGCTCTGGCAGAGCGGGGACGCATCGAGAACCTTCGCGAAGAATATTCAAAATCAATTGCCGACATCGAAAAAGTGCTGGCACAAAATCCCACGGAAACAGAGGGCTTGTCCACGCTGGGGCATGACTATGACGAAATGGGAGATCATCAGCGGGCCCTCAACGTTGCCAACCACGATCTGGAATTGACAGAGCAAAAACAAACGCAAGCTTTGTATTACTCGTATCAAGATCGCGGTCTCGTATGGTCGAATGCCCATCAATACGACCAGGCTCTTAACGACCTCAGCAAAGGGATTCAACTGCGCCGCGAGTGGTCCCAGCTCTGGGCATACCTGGCTTACATTTACGCGGCAACCGATCAAATCAACAAAGCTGAAGAAGCCGCGAAGGTCTTATTTGCACTGGAATCATTCCCACCGCGCGGCTACCGCCTGCGAGCCGAAATATATCGTGGCGCCGGACTCTGGGAGCGGGCACTCGCCGACTACAATCAGTCGACGAGTCTGGAACCTACATATGGGCCAGGGTTTTGGCAGCGAGCTGTAACTAAGATCGCATTAGGACGTTATGACATCGCGGAACCGGATTTGAACAAGTCGGTGACACTCAGACCAACCTCCGCGCTAGCATATTCATACCTTGCTCTTGATGAGGATTTGCTCGGCAAATCTGATCTCGCACAAACACACATCGCCAAAGCCTTTGCGCTCATGCCGCACCTTCCCATCAACTATATCAATCGCGCGCGTATTGAGTACCATCATGGAAATCTGGCGAAAGCGGCCGCTGATTGCAACCAGGCGCTTGGTCTCGATCCATATTCGGCTGATGCCTATGCAACCGCGGCTGCGGTTCTCACATCAGCGGGCAAACATGATGCTGCACAAGCGTTCGATAAAAGCGCAAAAACGATGTGGTGGCACCCCTGGCAGGTACCACTGCCGGCGCCGACGAAAATCGCTGAATCGACGGACATTTCCATCACAATGCCAACCTTGACAGAACTCAAAGCGCAGCCATTCATGGTGGCAACCAAAGATTCGGCGCCGTAAACCTAATTTCCAGGTTGAGCGCTAATTTTGCGAGCCTTTCTTGACCCAGCCGGTTCCACCACAGACGGGACAAATTCCCACATCTTCGGCCGGGCGATCCACATAAGTACGGATAATATGTCCGATGTGGTGTTGGCTGTATAAATGCGAACCATCGCTGTATCTGTATTCCATCCAGACGTAGCTCGGAGGGAAACCGTCTACGTGCCGATGGTGCCAGCCACGCATAGCTAGTTTCAAGCAATCTCCAGGACACGGAACCCACCCATGCTGCGAGGCATACTTGATGGTTTCGGCGACTGAATCATTCACCAAAGTCGCCGGCGGCGGATTTGCTCGGAGTGCGGCTTGGCGTTTTTCTTCGGCCTGCTGGATTGTCTGCTCTCTCGCTTGCTCTTTTGCTTGCAATGTCGCATGTTGTTGATAAAGGAACCAGCCGATGCCGGCACCTACGAGTAACGCAAAGCAAACGAAAGCTACGAGAGCAGCATTGACCAGGTTGAACTTGCCTCTTTTCTTCTTGCCGCCGGTCTTCTTTCCGGTCATGAACGCCTCCAGCACGAACAATCACTATCGAGACTGCCACAGTGATCATACCTCTTGCGAGCCAGCGCAAACTCGGCACCGATGTGCGCCAGTGATCGAATAGCCGACGCCTATATCCTGAATATACGCGAACAAAAACAACTTCTGCTTATCAAGAACCGGCAGCGGCTGCATGTTAGTAAACTGTGGTCGTATACACCTGTCGACGGGAAATATGATGTTTAAGAGGTGCTTCGCTCTCGCCGCGACACTCGCGATCGGACTGGCTGCGTGTCCTTGTGCCAATGCCTTCGATCATGGCAATGGTCCTTCGTTTACACCTCCTGGGCTTGGTGGAACACCGCCCGGACTCGGCAGCGGCGGTGCGCCTGGATTGAACAATGGCGGAGGTCCACCGCCTTTCACGCCGCCACCTCCCGTCACGCCACCAACTCCACCGCCGGTCGTGACACCACCGCCGTTGACGACACCACCGCCGGTGACACCGCCAATCATAAGTCCACCTCCAATTAGCAGTCCGCCTACGGTCACGCCACCGCCAATTTCTCAACCCGGATCAGTGCCGACCAGCTCGCTGGGCGGCATTCCAATGTTCTTGCCGGGCAATGCCGGTATTATCAACTCCATACAAAGTTCGGTGCCTCAACTTTCCGGCAGCGTCACCACAACTGCTCAGCCAAATACTATTCTGCCGACGGATGCTACTACCGGCAGAAGAGCCGCAATCAGAAACCAACAGCAAGCTGATCTCGGTGCCATGTTTGCCAAAGATCCGCGCTTCGTCTTCGTCGGAAAGTGGCTGCCATTTGCGTCCAACGCAGTGGCCTCACCCGTGAGCCCGGTCGCTCTCGTGACGCACGCCGGGGCCGACCAACAATCAGCTACCGCGGTAAAACTCGGGGCTTCAGAGCCGGCATTCATGCCGACCAAGGATGCATCCTATACGCAGAAGAACAACGATCACTTGAGGCTGAGCGATGGTGCTGTTCTGGTGCGTGCCGGCAAGTGGCCAGTCTATGTGTCTACGTCTTTGGACGGACAAGACGTCGTCACGCGAATCGCGGGTGGTTCGCTGGTGCTCGTTTCCGCTTTCGACGGCAAGCCCACGGTCTTAAACCTCACGGATAAGTCCCTGGGTGACGTGACGATGACGCTACCGACCAACGAAGGCGCAGGCAGTCGCTCCATACATCCCAAGCCGGGACAGATTGCTGAAGCTTACAAACTCGACTGCCAACCTACCAGCAATATTGTAGCGACGCGCATCGACCTCAATCAACGTTTAAGCGATCAGTACGGCTTACTCGTCTGCCAATGCCACTATTTGCGAGCGCTGAAGAAGTTCAATCTGGTAGCGACACTGCCGAAGGGTGAAATGCAACGAGTTTTGAAAACCGCAGCCGCCGTCGGCTACGCTTGCCACTAACATCGCCATAACAATCAAACGCTTCAGTACCGTGGGATGGGCGCGGATCGATGGTATTCGCCCTTGCGAACGCTGTTCGGCCAGAGGAATTATTCAGTATTGCTCAATTAAATTTGACCAATGGATTGAACTTTTTTCCGGTTGCGGACGTTTCTACCTTGATACCACAACCGGAGGAAATACATTATGCGAAAAGCTTCCAGTGTCGCGGCAAAAACAGTACCGGCAATTGAAGTGGTCGAATATGAGGTGTTCCATTCGCGAGATGATTTTTTTGTTCACGCGCTCGATTACGGCATCGATGGTACAACGAAGAAACAGATTAGAAAGGCGTTCTACCAAGGACAATACAAACAGGTACACACATTCGAACGTCCAGCAGAGCCGTTGGAGCAGCAGCTTGAAGAAATATTCCACGACTCGCAAAATCTCGATGAGGCGTGGCATCCAACTTCAAATTGCCGATCCACATCGGTAGGTGATCTCGTGAAAGTCCTCGGCACGTTTTGGATAGTGGCGCCTATGGGCTTTGATAAAGGGTGGAAAGAATAGCCGAGTATTCCATCGACCTGGGGTTCGGAAGATATCGTTGCGCCGAATATCAAGTGCCATTCCGAATCCCCAGGATCGATAATCGGTTATCGGATACATTATGATTCACGAAGGGGTAAGTCCACCGCTCATGATGCTTCCGGGAATAGATGTGTCAAATTGGCAAGGCGTCATCGACTGGAATCAGGTGGCGGCCGGCGGCATCAAATTCGCATTTATCAAGGCCACGGAGGGGGGCACCTTTCGCGACGCCCGAGCCGCCGTAAACTTTGAGGACGCCGTAGCAGCCGGCATAATTCCTGGACTCTATCATTTCTTCAGGGCAAACATCGATCCGGCGAAGCAAGTCGAAAACTTCCTGTCAGTCGCTTTCGATGTGGCAAAGTCGGCGCCGGCACTGCCGCCGGTTTTGGATCTCGAAGATGCCGGCAGCTGCTCTAATGCCGACCTACGTCACTGCGTGCAGCAGTTTGTCCGGAAGATAGACGAAGTGATCGGCAGGGCGCCGATCATCTACGTTTCGCCCAACTTCTGGAAAGCGCATCTTGCCAGCTATAAAGTAGAGCGCAATCTGCTCTGGGTCGCGCACTGGCGAGTGGAGCAACCGCGTGTCCCGGAGGGTTGGACGACGTGGTCGTTCTGGCAATATTCTAATAAGGGCACGGTGAAGGGCATCGCAGGCGATGTCGATCTCGATTGGTTCAACGGCGACGAAGCTGGTTTGCGTGCCCTGACAAACACGATACAGCCGGCAGACAAAAGACGTTAGGGCGTCCCATCGCCGGGAATTCGCCAATAGCGAATTGTTTTATCGTCTGCGCCGGTCAACGCATGATTGTCGCTACTTAAAGCCATGCTCCATACACTTTGCAAACCCGTATAGCGACATACTTCCTGTCCGGTGGCGGCATCCCATTCATGGATGGTTTTGTCCAATCCGCCCACGCGGACGCGTTTTCCATCGGGAAGAAAAATGGCCGCCAATCCCCAGTCACCATTGCCGTCAAGCTGCCGCAACAACGTCGCGTTTTTCAGATCCCAGAGCAAAACCCTGGTATCAGCGCCGGTGGAGACACCTTGCGTTCCATCGGCGGAGAACCCGACTGCCAGTACGGCGTCAGTGTGTCCTTTTAAAGTGGCGACTTGTTTGTCGCCACCGAGAATTATCCATCGCAGGCTGCCGTCAGCAGATCCGGCGAGTAAGGAATTGCCGTCCGGCGAGAAGGCGAGCGAACGCACAGCAGAATGATTGTTCGGAAGAGCAATGATGACTGAGCCATCGGTAGAATTCCAGATGAACACGCCGCCATCGAAATCGCCGGAGCAAATGTATTTGCCGTCGGAAGATACGGCCACCGCCGTCACGCTGTTCGTGTGCCCTTTGAACTCTCGCGTTTCCGCGCCGCTTTGCACGTCGAAGATTCTTACGATAAAGTCGTCCGATCCGACAACCACAGCGGATCCATCGGGCATGAAAGCGGTGGCTTTAACCGCACCGGTCATCTGTTCGAAACGGCGCAGCTCCTTACCGCTGGCCAAATCCCAGACGCGTGCCGTTTTGTCATCGCTGCCTGATACGGCGAGCTGTCCGTTCGGCGAGAACGCCAATGATCTTATCCAGGCAATGTGTCCGGTCAGTTGCTTCAACTCTTCGAGCGGTCGAGTCGTGGCACCGGGCAGCGTCTGTCCTGGTGCCGGAGCGGTCGGCGTCGACTGTCCGAATGCGCCTGTAACGGCGGGCGTGAGCCCGCTTGCCGGCATGAGCATGCCCAGCAACATGAGTGCTATCGATAGCTTACTTACCCGAATTGTCAATACAGTCTCCAACGAGGTCTTGCAGCCATTATAATAATGGAAGAGGTCCGACAGTCGATGCATGGCATCGCCCTATAACTACGAGGTCGGCAAATGGCGCTTCTCAAACACTCAATTTTCCTGTCGCTAGTCGCGACATTTGTGGGCGCTGGAGTGGCATTGGCAATGACCAACTTTGATACACAGATCGCTTCGGTAATCCCGACACCGCAGGAAGATGCATGGCTAAATATCGGCTGGCGCACTAATCTTATGCAGGCGCGTCTGGAAGCGCAGCGGTATAATCGTCCCCTTTTCGTGTGGTTGATGAATGGCCACCCGCTCGGCTGCACTTGAAATAACGGCCAGTTAGACCGGCGGTCTACATTTGTCAATCCGGAAATAGTTCGAAGATTGCACGACAATTTTGTCGTCGTCGCCGGCGATTGCAAGGAATTGCAAAACGGCCATTCATCGGCGCGCGATTGGTTTATGAATATTGTCATGCACGCGAACAATCCAGATCTTACTGCTCAACTCGGACGGCTGCCCGGCGGCGGCGGCGATACCGCCCAGGGCTTTTACATCATTGGTGCCGATGGAACGTATTACGGTTGGGACAATAGCCACTATCTGCCTAACGTGATCAAATTCATCGATAAAGGTTTGTCCGACTTCCACAAACGGCCGCCGGCTCACATCGAGATTGCGGACAGCCAGCTTAGCGAACGTTTTTCCGCGAGTCCGGATGCCACCACATCCGTGGTGCGCGTGTTCAATCGGATCAGTCCTCTGCCTGACGGCTGTGATGAATTGAACAAAAGCGTCGGTCGAGATCATTTGTGGATTTACGCGGACGAAGTGCAACAACTACTTGCAGCAAGTAATTCATCAGCCCAGTTTCCTCTGCCGAAGACGTTGGTGGGACGGCTGGTGCGTTTTCATCTAATCGACAACGTGCGCGGCGAGCCTGATCAATGGCAGCCGTCCGACATCAAACAAGCCGACTTTTCAGCAAATTTGATCACGACAACAGCGCACGCCAAGCGTTTTCACTTTGCCGCCAAGTATGGACAAGAAGCAGCAGACCACCAACGCGGACAAACGGGTCAGCTCGAAGGGACGTTCGATGTGCTGACCGATACAGGCAAGGTTGCTAACTTTCGCGCTTACGGCAAAGCGGTCGCATGGGGGCGCAGTACGTGGACCCCGGGGGAGCCCAAGGGCAAATTCGCTCTAGTCACTGCAATGGTGAGTGCGGATGATCCGACCTCTCAAGTAGTGCCACCACAATTCTATTGGGGCAACGGCGACGGTTATCGAAACGCCGGCTTATAGCGAACAGCGCTTGACACTGCTTGACAATAGCGGTCGGATTTAATCTGTCGGCGGTTCACTAACGTTACAATTTGGGCTTCGGCTGCATACATATAGAGGATTTAGCCATGTCCAACTTCCCGCGCCCTTCAGAACGCAGGCTTGCAGCCCGCGTCTTTTCGGGCTTCGTCGCGTCTTTAATTCTTGGCTTTGGAGTGCCGGCGTTCGCCGTCATCGGCACCCCAACCAATATAAAAGGCGACGATGCTGTAGAAGCTCGCGTGGATAAATTGCTTTCCCAGCTAACGCAGTCTGAAAAGATTGCCCTATTGTCGGGTGAAGCCGATCAGATGCACATTCCGGGCGTCGCCCGGCTCGGCATTCCAGAACTGAAATTTAGCGATGGCCCGGTGGGTGTTCGCTGCTGGGGTAAATCGACTGCCTATCCTTGTGGTGCCATGCTGGCGTCAACGTTCGACGTGGATGCGGCGACGGCAATCGGCAAAGCTCTGGGGCGCGATTCACGCGCGCGAGCGGTGCACATTTTGCTGGGCCCAGGCGTCAACGTCTATCGCCAGGCTCAAAACGGACGCAACTTCGAATATTTCGGCGAGGATCCGTTTTTGTCGGCTCGCCTGGCTCGCTCCTGGGTCCAAGCGGTTCAAGACCAAGGTGTTGCCGTCAGCGTTAAGCACTTTGCTGCCAACGATCAGGAAACGTTACGCGAGAGTGTCAACACGCTCGTCGACGAACGGCGGCTTCACGAAATCTGTTTGCCGCCGTTCAAAGCAGCCGTCCAAGACAGCAATGCGTGGACGGTGATGGCAGCATACAATAAGGTGAACGGCTACTGGTGCACGGCCAACAAGGTTTTGCTCAGCGATATTCTGCGCGATAGGTGGGGATTCAAGGGCGTGTTGATGTCGGACTGGGGCGCGGTGCACGAAGCGCCCGGACCACTTACTGCCGGCACCGACCTCGAAATGGGCAAGACGACTCATTACACCGAAGCCAACATCAACTCGCTGTTGAAAGAGGGCCAAGTCACCCAAGCTCAAATCGACGATCACGTCCGGCGCGTCCTGCGTATGGAAGCGGCTCTCGGATTCTTGGATCGCCAACAACTCGACAGCAGCATTCCGTTGAACGATCCTTTGAGCGCACAGACTGCGCTGCGGGTTGCTCGGGAAGGGCTTGTTCTGCTCAGAAACAATGATAATGTATTGCCGCTTGCACGAACGAAAGTGCATAAGCTCGTCGTACTGGGACCCAACGCCTGCCCGGCTGTCACCGGCGGCGGTGGCAGCAGCCTCACCGACCCCTTCACTTCAGTCAGCTTATTCGATGCCATAAAAACTGGTGCGGGCAAGGCGGCAACTGTATCTTATATTCCGAGCCCCATAGGAATCGATGCCAAAGCCATCACCGCTGACAGCTTCAACAGTCAGGGATATTACGAGCCCATAGGCGAAAACGGCTTGCGCGGAGTACGCGGTGAATATTACGCCAATCCGGATTTCACGGGCACACCCGCTGCGACGCGTGACGATGCACACATCGACTATGTCCACAGCGAGTGGAACGAACACCCCGATGCCGCTGTGACGACATCGACTTATTCGATGCGTTGGACCGGAAAGATCACAGCACCGCAAACCGACGAGTACATGTTTGTTTTGTCGAGTGATGGCGGTCGGGTTAAGCTCGACGGGAAAACGCTTTTAGAGGCCGATGATCAAAGCCATGTATCTAACGTGTCGAAAACCATTGCACTGAAGGGCGGAGAAACGCACGATCTTCTCGTGGAGTATCGGCACAACAATCCTGGTCAAGCTACCGTTCAATTTGTCTGGGGCAAACAGAATCCGGAGATGACCACCGAAGAAACCAAACAGATCGAACAGGCAGATGCGGTAATTGCTTCTGTCGGCTTCAATCGTTGCACCGAGCACGAAGGAGCGGACCGCTCCTATGATTTGCCTGCCGACCAGGTCAAGCTCATTCAAAGCGCTGCCAAAATCAACCCACGCACGATTGTCGTTCTCAATGCCGGCGGCAACGTAGGGATGAGCAACTGGATCGACCGAGTGGCAGCGCTGATTCATGCCTGGTATCCCGGTCAAAACGGCAACACTGCTGTTGCCGAAGCCATCTTCGGAGATATCAACCCCAGCGGCCGCCTCCCCGACACATTCGAAGCGAAATGGGAAGATTCTCCTTCTTACAACAGCTTCCCCGGCGACGCAAAAAATGGTGGCACGGTGAAATACACCGAGGGCATCTATAGTGGGTACCGCTGGTACGACAAGAAGAACATCGCGCCTCGTTTTCCTTTCGGCTACGGATTGTCGTATACGACGTTCTCCGTCGACAACCTCAAAGTGTCCCCGTCCGGATCTAATATGACGGTGTCGGTTGACGTGAAGAACACCGGTCGCCGCGCCGGCGCTACAGTGGTCCAACTGTACGTTCGCCCACAGGACAGTGCAGTTGACCGTCCCGTGCAAGAGCTGAAGGGATTTGTCCGCGCACAACTTAATCCCGGCGAAAAACGCACCGTGGTAATGCCGCTAGACCATTCGTCGTTTGCGCTGTGGAATACTGCAAAACACGATTGGGTTTCGCCGGCGGGCAAGTACGAAATCGCCGTCGGTCAATCCAGCCGCGATCTCGCCTGCCGCCAATCCATCGAGTGGAAGCAGTAACGCAGCAGAACCGCCTAAGCTCCTCGGTATCACGCTATGAAAACTTGCATCCTATGCAAATTTTCGCTTGGCTACTAGCGCAGCGAGACCTGAAGCGAAGCCGGTTCCAAACCATCGGCCGAGGCCCTCACCGACACGCGGCTGCCCGCCTTGGCTTCGATATTAGGACGCAAGACGACAAGCGCACGACCTCCAAAAAGTCGTCGCTCGTTAGCCTGGAAACTATCAGTGTCGGTCGGGTCACCATTGCCCACTGCCGCGATTTCGCCGGCACCCTCCAGCGAAAGCTGCACTCGCTCATTCGCCGTCGGCACAACATTGCCCGCCGAGTCGATTGCTTCGATGGTCACATATGATAGATCGTTGCGCGAAGCTTGAATCTGCGTGCGGTCAGCCGACAAGCGCAAACGTACGGGCGCGCCAGCGGTGGTGAGCACGCGCGTTTCTTCCTCTCCGTTAAGTCCAATCCCGACCGCCTTCAATTGGCCCGGAGAGTAGGGAACGGCAAACGATGCAATCAATTTCTGGTCGCCGGCAACATACGGAAGTGCGAACGTGGCACCAAGCTTAGCGGCGGTCAGTGGGTAGGGCGCGGCAAAGGTTGAGGCGAGCTTGCTGCCGAACGACATGTATTTGCTGCCGATTTCCTTGCCGTTTAAGAACAAGCGAACCTGCCGGTAGCTTGAATACACGTTCACCTGCAACGTTTGGCCCTCATGTCCGGTCCACGTCCAATGCTGCGCCTCATCCGGCCATCCCCAAAGCCCTAGTACCTCCGAATGCCCTTCGGGTCTCGGAGTACGGACTGCCATCTCCAATTTGCTTCTGCCCCAAACGACATCGCGATAGAAAGACTGTGGCCTCTTAAAACCGCAAATGTCTATATCGCCACAATTCGCCAGGTGCCAGGGCCACGGCTTTATATAGCTCTGCAAATCATTATCGAGATTGGCGTGTCCCACGCCCGACTCACCGATGTAATCCAGCCCCGTCCAGACAAAATCACCAATCACCCACGGCATCTTCTCCACCTCATGCCAGTAGTCGTAAATCTGGTAGGGATATGACTCGGTCGTGACCATCACTCTTTTTGGAACTCGGGCGTGATCTTCGAGAAAGTGCTCAGGATTGTAGTTATAGCCCGCCACATCGAGCCCGCAGAAAAATGCATCCGCTTTCGGACTCACACTGTTATAGGCGGCGGTGACGGGTCGACTCGGATCGAGGGTGCGCACCATAGAAGCCAATTTCAGCGCTTCGGCAGCACCTTCGGCGGTATCGCGTTCGGGGATTTCATTGCCGATGCTCCACATGATGACGCTGGGGTGGTTGCGGTCGCGCAATACCATCGCCTCGATGTCTCGTTGCCACCAGTCGCTGAAGAATCGATGATAATCGTCAGGATTCTTCGGCTGCGACCATTGGTCGAACGCTTCGTCCAAGATCAGCATTCCCAGCCGATCAGCAGCATCCAGCAATGCAGGCGAAGGAGGATTGTGACTCATTCGAAGAGCATTGAACCCTTGCGCTTTCAACAATTCGACTTTGCGTTCTTCAGCCCGATCTATCGCCTTCGAGCCGAGAGGTCCGTTATCATGGTGCATGCAAGCGCCCTTCAACTTCACCGATTGTCCGTTTATGCGCAATCCGTTTTGGGCGTCGACTTCAACAGTACGAATCCCGAAGCGCGTCGAGGTTTCGTCCACGATCTTCCCGTTCGATCGCACTGCCACCAAAGCCTTATACAGTTGCGGACTCGTTGGCGACCACAACCGAGGATTTGGCACGACGAAAGCTTGTTCCATGGTTTTACTCTCGCTCTGCGCGACGATTGTTCCGTCGGGCGCGACTAACTTCACACCAACGATTATGTGTGAGTCATTGCTGCGCGGATTATCCAACTTGGTTGCAATCTTCACGGTGGCGGAAGTTTTGTCAATCTTAGGAGTGGTGACGTGCACACCCCACATTGCTATGTGCACCGGATCAGTTATCGTCAGCCACGTGTGCCTGTAAATTCCGGAGCCACTATACCAGCGGCTGTTGGCGCCCAAATTTTTCACTCGCACCGCGATTACATTTGGCTGACCGGGCCGATTGAGACCCGGCGTCAGGTCATAGGCGAAACTCGTATAACCATAAGGATGATTTCCGAGCCAGTGCCCGTTGATCCAAACGTCGCTATCCATGTAAACACCGTCAAAGCGCACGGCGACATGACGTCTCGAACTCTCAAGCGGCAAGACGAACCTCTTTCGATACCATCCTATGCCACCAACCGTGTGTCCGGTGAAATTCGAACCGACACTGGCACCGGGATCAAATGGACCTCTTCGCGATACGGCGGCTGCAGCATCATACATGCCCGCCACGTTCTGGTTTGGTGAATAGGTGCGGATGGCAATCACATTATCGCCATCGGCAACCAGGTTCGCAGGAATCGGGTACGTCCTTTGCTGCTGATAAATATTACTCCAGTAGTCCTCGAAGTCCGGCGGAAAACTGCCGGTCTTGCCGACGCGCACTCCATTGAAGTAAGTTTCATCGGCGCCCATTATGGTGGAGAGATCGAGCCTGAGGTTTTTTCCGCGCTGGTTTACAGGAATCGAGATGTGTCGTCTGCACCAGGCATAACCTTTACCGTCGGCGAATCCAGGTTGATCCCTCCATCGAGCCGGTAAATATGCGGATGTCCATTGCTGATCGTCACAATCGCGGTTGCCCCACGCGGCATCATCGCCGGCATGGAACTTCCACTCGCCATCGCGCACCGACAATACCGGAATCTCATCTTGTGTACGCGGGGGCAAGTCTTCGATGCTCCAGTCGTGCGGAAGATCCAGAAGCCGCCATGCGGAATCGTCGAAATTCGCTTTCTCTGCTCCCGGCACGTTGCCCCGATGGAATCGCCAGTTGTCGTCGAATGATTGGTCACGTTCAAGTTGGGCAGCGAATACATGTGCGGGCGTACACAACGTCATGACAAATGTCATGCACAGCAACAGAATCGTTTTCATCAAATTAGCCTCTGAAGTACATATACGCACAAAGGATTGCGACCACCACAACGGCGGAGCCGACGATCCCTCTCCAGTCACGTGATTGACGGTGGTGCGCCACTGGGGGGATCACTTCCTCGCGTTCGAGAGTTGCGGTGGATATCCTCGTGTGTTCGCTCTCGACAGCGGGCTCGCGCGCGCCGCTACCAGGCGAGACGGCAGAAGCAGGCTGAAGCCCGCCGGCGCCATGAGCGTTCACAGGCGCGGGAGCGTGACGGTTGGTACGGTCGGTTCCGAACGCCAAGCCGGCGATTGCTCGTTCATCCGGTTTCTTCGTGACCAAACTGACTGCCACCATAACGATTGCAGATATCAACGTAATCAAGACACTGAAGTATTGAAAATAGATGTTGTTTACGATCCACAGAAAAGAACCTTCCGCATATCCGTGCTCGAAGCCTGGCAGGCTCAGCGTCACTGGCGTGTCTACCGCCATGCGGAAGAGTCCAATTGCAAAGCCCACCACCAGCGCCCAAAAGCATCCCTGAGCGTTGAGACGCTTAAAGAAAACTCCGAGGAAGAACACGACGAACACCGGTGGTGCCAGGTAACCCTGCACAGATTGCAAGTAACCATACAATCCATGTGCTCCTTGAATCACGGGGATCCACGCCAGTGCAATCACGATCATGACCGCGGTAGCGATGCGCCCGGTGCGCACAATTTGATGCTGAGTCGCCATCGGCTTCCACTTCTCGTAAAGGTCGACGGTAAACAACGTGGCGCATGCATTGAAGACGCCGGCAAGCGATCCCATCAGAGCTGACAGTAAGCCGGCCACCACAAGTCCACGCAATCCAGCAGGCAAAAGATATTTCACCATCATGGGAAATGCAGCCTGAGCAGCGTACGAGACTGTCTTGCCATCAGGACCGATCATGTCGTTGAGACCCGGCACTTTCCCACTTTTGGCTAGAGCGAATGCAATCAATCCCGGAATGATGAACAAATAAACGGGAAACAGCTTCAAGAACGCCGCGAAGATGCTGCCTCGTCTGGCGTTGGTCTCGTCGACGGCACCGAGGACGCGTTGCACTATATATTGATCGGTGCACCAATACCAAAGACCGATAATCGGAGCACAAAACAACATGCCCAGCCATGGGAAGTAGCTGTTGAAATACCACGCCATCCGATGGCTTTCCTTCACAGGCTCCCAAGTTGCCACCATGCCGTCCGGTATCAGCGGCTTCCACAAATTGAACATCTCCGCACCGCAGATATGGCGCAGTTCTTGCCAGCCACCGAGTTTCATCAATCCATATGCGGTCAAGCATCCTGAGCCAAGAATTAGCACCACGCATTGAATGGCGTCATTGTAGGCAACAGCACGCATGCCGCCGAGCATGGTGTAGAGTCCGGTGAGCAAAATAACGGCTATGGAGCCAACCCAAAAGCTATTCATGTAAAAGCCGCCCACTTGAAGATGCACTTCGGGCAGCAAGGTGGAAAACACGACGCCTCCGGCAAAGATTCCGACGGCAATCTTCGATAAAACGAAGGTTATAAGAGATACCACCGAGAGCAAATAGCGCGAACCGACTGAAAAACGACGTTCGAGAAATTCCGGCATCGTAAACACGCGCGAACGCATATAGAAAGGCACGAACACCCAAGCCAACATCAGCAAGCACCAGGCATGAAGTTCGTAATGCGCCATAGCCACGCCGTCGGTGGCGCCGGAGCCGGCAAGCCCCACCACATGTTCGGAGCCGATGTTGGATGCGAAGATAGACGCGCCAACTACCCACCACGACAAATGACGACCGGCGAGAAAGAAATCATCGGCAGTATCTTTGCTTTTACCGACTACCCACCATGCGACGCCGAATAGCATTGCGAAGTAGCCGCCGATCATAATCCAATCGAGCGAAGTCAACGTTGTTGTGGGTGTCATGGCTTATGAGCCTCGGAGGGGAGAGTTACTACCGGGCTGTCGCCCGCCGCTACTATAAGTTGCGATGTGGCGGTAGATTCGGAATATGGCGCCGCATCGCACTGTCCGTAATATGAATTGGGCCCGTGCTTGCGATCGAAATGCTTGCTAAGCAGGTGAGGCGGAATGGGCTGCACCTGAGGATTGAGCTGCATTGCCTTCAGGGCCATCTCAGCAACAATCTCGAGTGCAAACGCAGTTTCAACCGCCGTCAGTCCCGCGGTGCCCCAAGCAAAAGATCCATGTCCTTGCACCAGAACTGCAGACATGGTGATCGGATCAAGTTCAGCAAACCGCTCGACAATTACAGAGCCGGTCTGCCATTCATAAGAGCCTTTAACTTCGGACTCCGTCATCAATCTCGTCACAGGTATTTCGCCAGAGAAATAATCGGCATGAGTGGTGCCGAGGCAGGGTATCGGTATGCCGGCCTGCGCAAACACCGTCGCATTGCGCGAATGTGTGTGAACTATCGCACCGATGGTGTGGAACTCCCTATAAAGACAACGGTGAGTGGGCGTATCCGATGAGGGCTTCAATCTGCCTTCCAGAACGTTTCCATCGAGATCAAGCACCACCATGTCGTCGGGCATCAAGTTTGCATAATCGACTCCGCTCGGCTTGATAGCAAAGGCGCCGAGCCGGCGGTCGACCACGCTCACATTGCCGAAAGTCAGATCCACCAAATTCCTTGCTGGCAATAGCCTGTTTGCTTCGCAGCAATCTTGTTTTAGTTTTGCGTATCGCGTCATCGGCCAATCCCCGGTGCTAGGTGGTAATAAACTTCGTTGGTGCGCAGTTGTTGCTTGAAATCGGGAATCGTCGTCTCGCCATCAATCATGACGAGTTCGACGCCGGCGATTTCCGCGAAATCCTCGAGTTGCTCGCGCGTCACGTCGTAACTCAACGCCGTGTGGTGGCATCCACCGGCGTACAGCCATGCGGCAGCGGCGGTCTTGAAGTCGGGCTTGCATCTCCATACTGCCCGCGCCACAGGAAGCTTCGGCAATGGCTGCAAAGGATCTTGAACTTCCACCTCACTTGCCACTATGCGGAACCGATTACCGAGATCGATTAGCGACGCGGTAATCGCCTTTCCTGGGCGCGCGTTGAACACAAGACGCACAGGATCGTCCTTGCCGCCAATGCTGAGCGGATGGATTTCCATGTTCGGCTTTCCTTCGGCAATTGAAGGACATACCTCGAGCATGTGAGCGCCCAGCACCAGCGGCCCGCTCGGATCTAAATGGTATGTGTATTCCTCCATGAAAGAGGCACTGGCATGCCCATTGCCTGCCACCACTTTCATAAAACGCAACAGCGCGCAAGTTTTCCAGTCGCCCTCTCCGCCGAATCCGTAACCGTCTGCCATCAGACGTTGCACTGCCAGTCCAGGCAATTGCTTGAGCCCATGCAGAACCTCGAAGTTGGTAGTGAACCCTTTGAAGTTGCCTTCCTCTAAAAATGCCCGAATGCCGATCTCTTGTCTGGCCGCGTAACGGAGCGACTCGTGGCGCGCGCCACCCTTCTTCAACTCGGGTGACACACGATATGTCTCGGCATATTCCGTACAAAGCGTTGTAACTGCAGCGTCGCCGGCATCGTTGACATAGGCAGCAAGGTCACCAACACCGTATCCGTTCACCGAGAATCCGAGCCGGGCTTCAGCGGCGATTTTGTCCCCCTCGGTTACCGCAACTTGCCGCATGTTATCAGCAAAGCGAGCGAATCGGGCGCCCTGCATATCGTACCATGCACGCACCGCGCACATCCACGATCCAACGCGCTCGTGCACATCCGCTTCCGACCAGTGCCCGACGACGACCTTCCGTGGCAACCGCATGCGCGCATGCAAGAATCCTGCCTCACGATCGCCGTGAGCAGCCTGGTTGAGATTCATGAAATCCATGTTGATCTCGCTCCACGGCAGATCACGGTTGAACTGTGTGTGCAGATGCAAAAAGGGTTTCTGCAACAATCCAAGGCCGGTAATCCACATTTTTGCGGGTGAGAACGTATGCATCCACAGGATCAATCCTGCGCATTGTGGAGCATGATTTGCCTCGAGACATGTTTGCCTGATGTCCTCGGTAGTCACCACCACCGGCTTGAACACCACCTTCAGCGGCACCTTTTTGCTCTCATTGAGAGTGGCGACTATTTGGTTGGAATTTGATGCCACATCCTTCAATACAGCCTCTCCGTAAAGATGCTGGCTGCCGGTGACAAACCATATTTCAATTGAATCTTTTTTGTTCACGCTTGCTCCTGCTTAACACGAATGAGTTCTTTCATTGCTTGAGATAGATCCGCATTTCTGGTCACTCCACCAAATGCGTCGTGCAATTGACGGTAGAGGGCATAAAGTCTGTTATAGACAAGTCGGTTTTCCGGATTCGGCTTATACACCACATCCTTCAAGGAGGTCATGTGCCGTTGTGCCGCACTGAAGTCGTCATATCCGCCCTTATCCTTGCCTGCCACAACCGCCGCTGCGATCGCGGCACCTAGCGCGCATGCTTGGCTGGACGCGGCAAGATATATTTCACAACCAATCACATCGGCATAAATTTGCATGAAAAAACGGTTTTTTTCAGCGATTCCACCGCAGCAAACAATGCGTTTTACAGGGACACCGCCCTCAGTGATGCGTTCGATAATCGTTCGCGCACCGAATGCAGTGGCCTCGATCAACGCCCGATAAATTTCAGCACGCGATGTGTGCAGAGTCTGTCCAAGGATCAATCCGGTAAGAAGCGGATCGACCAAAATCGTCCGATTGCCGTTGTTCCAATCGAGGGCGATCAGCCCGCCGCGCCCTGGCTTCTGCGATTCGACCTCGCGCGTAAGTTGCAAGTGCATCTGCTCATCACCGTGGCAAACACGCTCGACAAACCATTTCAGAATATCTCCAACGGCAGATTGGCCCGCTTCTATTGCGAAGTAGTTAGGCAAGATTGCGCCTTTGACAATTCCGCATATGCCATCGATCTGTGGCACCATTTTCTTGCCGTCCACCACAGCACAATCGCAGGTTGACGTTCCGATAGCTTTGACGAGAACTCCTTCGTCGATTCCGCTGCCAATTGCGCCGTAGTGAACATCAAATGCGCCAATACCAATCGGTATACCTTCGGGCAGCCCCAATTTTGAAGCCCACTGTTTGCACAGGCTGCCCGCGGAATGGCTTGCATCGTACGCTTTCTCATACAAGCGATCGCGCAATTCAGCAAGCTTGGGGTGCAGCATCGCCAAGAATTGTTTATCAGGCAGTCCGCCCCAGCAGCCAGGTTCGTCGCAGTACATTGCCTTGTGTCCCGCCGCGCAAACGCCGCGGCGCACGTCTTGCGGATCAGTGACACCGGCCAACACTGCCGGAATGTAGTCGCACAATTCCAGCCAACTGAACGCCGCCTCAAATACGTCGGGAGCGACATTCAAGCAATGCCAGATTTTTGACCACCACCACTCGGACGAATATGCATTTCCACACTTAGCAATATATTGCGGGCGAACCTTCGCCGCAAGTTCAGTAATTTGCTCTGCTTCCTTATAGCTTGTATGGTCTTTCCAAAGCCAGCACTGCGCGTGGAGATTATCTTTCCACTCAGGCAATAACGCCAATGGAATGTTGTTCTCATCAACAGGAATCGGACTTGAACCGGTGGTATCAATGCCGATGCCAATGATCTTATTCGGAGCAAAGTTGCCATCCCGACTTGCTTCCTGCAATGCTTGGCGAACGCATGCTTCCAGTCCGAAAAGATAATCAGCCGGGTTTTGGCGAGCTAAATTATGATCTGCGGCATCAAGCAGAATGCCTTGCTCGCCGCTGGGATAATCGACGGTGCTTGTTCCAACTTCGCTTCCATCATTGCAATTGACGATCAAAGCACGAACGGAATTGGTTCCATAATCAATACCAAGCGAATACATGGCAGAACTCCATCGACATCGCCGGGTATGTTAACTGCTTGACACTAAATATGGTTCAGATTTCTCTGAAGATCCGCAGATTTAGCCGTTTTCGGTGGCCACAATGGCCGAAATGCTTTGTGGCCACTTACATGTTACGGCTTCACGTTCTTGGTGGCGTTCTCGAAGTCCTTCAGAGAATGATAGATCTTACCGTTGTACTTAATTTCCAATGCGCCCGGCGGATGAATGAATACGTTGCGGCGAATCCATGCGCTGGAATTTGGCGTCACTTCAACTTGCGGAACACCTTTGCCAGTGATCAACACGTTATTCCAATAATTGATGTTGGTGTTCGGATTACTGCCAACAATATATAAGCCGGTTGGACTGGCAAGCGCGGGACGATTGCCGCTCTTCGTCATGTAAGTGATGTTGCCGTAGACATCGATGTCGTGAACTTCTTGTCCGCTATTTCCGATCTGAATGCCACCATAAGAGAACTTACGGGCGTCATTGACGCTGAGGTTGTACCGCACCGTATTATGCGCCAGATCTCTGAGCGATCCCCAATAGTTCCACACAAGCTGACCAGCACCATCGTTGTCGTGCGTGTAATTAAACTGCGATATGGAGTTGGTGACGCCACCATCGAGGTCCACGCCGGCTCCATCCGCCAAGCCGCCTGATCTATTGTCGAACGACTCGTTAAACTGAATCAGGCCGCGATTCGCCTGATTAGCCCAGACGCCCACTGGTCCGCCCGACTGACTGCCGTTGTCGGCACCATTATGCCATTCCTTGGAGAATTCGACTAAATAGCCATCCGTATCGTCGATGAGAATGCCGCTACCACTATGATTCTCATGATAATTTGGATCTCCAGGATTGTGGTGAGCATTGACGTTGATGACACGGACATCCGCATTGGCATAGCCTGGATTTTTCGGATGGCTGCCGTCCGGTGGAATTTCATAGGGCCACGGTCCACTCGTCAAAACACCGTAATAGGTATTGTCGTGCGCGTCTGAATTGGAGATGAGCACGTGATTGAACCCCCAGCGCTCCGGCCGTTGCTGCGGGTGAAAACCGGGCAATGGCGGCGCGCCACCGACGTACAGTCCAACCCATTTAAAGCCGTGTGCATCGAGATTGTCCAACCAGACGTTATTGAGGCGACTCTTGGTTTGGTTGAGTACTTCGACGCCGAAACCGCTGTTCGTAGACCTGTCGCCGGACAGCTCCAAATTGCGAACGCTGATGTTGCCCGTGTTCTTCGCCAGAATCGCAGTGCCGTCGTGCGCTTCTATAGTGGCGCGCCGACTGCCACCATAAGTGCTGATGTTTATCGAATCCTTCGGAAATGCCAGCCAATGCAGCCAGTCGCCGAGCGATGCATTGCTTCCGGCAGGGGCTTTCGCCAATCCATCGATAACAAGGTTGCCGGTGAATTTTTGGCCCGCGTGGAAGTGGACGGAATCGCCGGCGACAAGATGCTCCTTGTTCACCCGGTCGATGGATTTCCAGGGCTTGCCTTTGGTTCCGGGGTTGTTGTCATCCCCCGAGTTGCTCACATAAAATTCGCGATGCTGCGAGTTGGAATCCGTCCGGTGTCCGAAAGGATAGGGCAGCCAATCCTTGGGGTCCGGCAGCCAATTGACGCCGGCCTGCCTCGCTTGCTCCTCGGACACGCTAAAACTTGATCGAGGCAAAAACTCGACGTCCTTTGGGTTAAATCGTGGGGAGGGGGAATTCTCCACTTGATTGTTCTCCAATACCAAGCTGCAGGCACGCGGGTGCTCAAATCGCTGGAATCAAAGTAGCACGGGCGCCCGCCGTAGCGGACTGGTGGAAATACGAATTACACGGGCAAGCGATACAAATATCCGCGCAGAATCTGGTAGAAATACGTAGTTCTACCTCAGTCTGTCCGTTCAGCAAGGAGCTGTCATGACCACTCTAAAAAGCAAGCAGAGACTTTTCTCGCTCGCGGCGAGCGTCGGTTTAATCGCGGCATGTTTCCTTGCCTCCTACGCCGCGGAGTCCGCTGCTGGTTTCGACGGCATTGCAGAACCGACCAAAGCGCAATACGAACAGAGCACGAGGCAACCTTTGTCTGTAACCCCAACTCTCATTCCCGAGCAGTGGTGGATTACCAGCCACGACAAATTAGTGAAAGTGGCACATACCAGTCACCCTGACACCGTCTTCTTCGGCGATTCAATTACCGCCTTCATCAATCCCACGGTGTTGCACGAAGTCGTGGGAGCCAACGCCATTAACATGGGCATCCCCGGCGACCAGACTCAACATCTCCTCTGGCGTTTGCAAAATGGCGAGCTCGATTTCACCGCGCCGAAACCGCGGGCAATCGTTCTTTTGATTGGCACCAACAATCTCAGCAAATGGGCCACTGTGGGGGCAACCGATGTGACCACCGGCAAAACGCATTATAAGAAAGTAGGTGTAATGGCATGCACCAATAAAGAAATTTTTGAAGGCGTGCAAGCTTGTGTCAATGAGATGAAGAAACACCTCCCGGATACAAAGATTCTCGTTGTCGGAATTCTGCCACGAGACGAACAGCCGGATGCTATTTCGCGCCAGCGAATTAAGGATACGAACGTGCTTTTGCAATCCCTCGCGGACAACAAGCACGTCTTCTACACAGACATCGGCAAATCCTTGCTGCAACCTGATGGCAGTATCGCCCGCGATGTAATGTACGACTTCCTGCATCCGACGAAGGTGGTGGGGTACCAGCACATGCTGGGAGCAATCAAACCCCACGTAGATTCAATGCTAAGCGCCGGCGCATCGCAGTTTAGCAAGGGAAATGGCATCACGCAGCGTTAAGTACACTCACGATGAAATCGATCAACAATATGAAGCGAAACTACTTCACGGCATCTGTACTCGTGCTCGTCCTCATCGTGGTATTGGCTATAATGCCGGCGAAAGGGAAGACCGCCGCCATGCAAGCTCCTGACGAAGTGGTGCGGCAGTTCTACAAACACGACTCGGCAATTGTCGTTCGTGGAACCATCGACGACGACAAGCGCATCAAAAACTATTTCGACAAATCGCTGGGCGATCTTATTCTCGCGGATCACCATGCCGATGAATCGAATCAGATTTCGTTCGATCCAATAGCAGATACCAACGGGAACCCCGCCTGGACAAATTTGCAGATCGGCGCTGCCAAATTTGCCGGCGACGCCGCGACGGTTGTCGTAACTTTCACACTCAAGGAATCCGGGTTCAAAAAGAAGATCACCTATTCGCTGCACAAAACTTCCCAAGGTTGGAGAATCTCCGATCTCGCTACGAATGAATGGGACCTCAAACGAACCCTGAAGGACCTTCATCCGGCAGGCAAGTAAACCAAACGCCAACCTGCTGCATGGTCATCGACAGCTTAGCCGCCACGCAATAAATACACTCCCACACCAGCCGCAAGCAGCACCAAGACGGCCGGGTTCGTCTTGCTGCGCAAGAGTATTCCGAAGACGCACATTGACATTGCCAGCGTGATCCATCCCGTGACAGCCTCAAAAGCCAGCGTCATGCAGCCGGCGATTAATAAGCCGATTGATACTGGTGCAAGTCCTCGTTGGATAGAGGTTCTCCACGGCCATTTTTCGAGTTTGTCCCAAATCTGTCCCACCCAGTAAGTGAGCAACGCCGTCGGCAAGAAGAATGCCAACACTGTGACCAGAGCTCCCAACAACTCCGCCACCTGATCGCCGATGGCTGCCACCACCATCATGTTCGGTCCTGGTGCCATCTGCCCGACGCTATATAGATGGATTAGTTGCTTCATCGTCAGCCAATGGTGAATGTTTACCGTCATTTCCTTGAGTTCAGGGAATGCAGCCATGCCACCACCGACAGTGAGCAGTGACAGATAAGAGAATACAGTCATCAACTGCCACAAGTCGTTCATTGGCTCTTCTCTATCTCCTTGTCCCGTGTCGAGGGTCGATAGGAATAGATGGACATCGCACCCACGATTAGCAAAACGATAGGAACCTTCCAATGAAACAGGTGGATACCGAGTATCGCCAGCAATACGAAGACATAATCGCGGATATCCTTAAGCGACTTTCTGCCCAGTTGCACGGATGTGGCGAGAACCAGCCCGACTGCCGCCGCTGCCACGCCACGAAGAGCCGCCTCAACCCATGGTACGTCGCCGTGCACCTTATACAAAGCTGCCGCGACCAGCATAAAAATAGCTCCGGGGAAACACATCGCGATGGTGGCAACAAGCGCTCCGAGCCGACCGCGCAAACGTTCACCAATGAGCACGGACATGTTGGTGGCGTTAAGCCCCGGAAGTGATTGGCTGATAGAAAGAAACTCGATGAATGTTTCGTCGCTAACAAACTGATAACGGGTGACGACTGCCGAGCGCAGATATGCCACAACGCCACCACCGAAACTGGTGGCACCAACTACTAAAAATACCCAAAATATGTGCGCAAGCGTAATCGCGGGCGCCTCAAGCGCCGCGGCTCTGGTCGACTCATTCATGCGAGTTCGGCTTACCGCCCTTCAACCGATACACGGCTGCAGTTTTGGTCGTACCCAACTGCAACCAATCGCTGGCAAGATATTGCAATTCGCAGAAAAACTCTTTGCAGCGATGCACTGCTTTGTCGTGCAATTCATTGCGCCGCTGGAATTTAGCTTGATAGGCGAACTCGCCGACGAGCTGCTTTTGATCGCCGCGGCTGCGCCAGACGGAAATGTTCGCGACAGGCTCGATGCCCTTTCCGAAATCCAGCGTACCGAGATCCAACAAGACTTCTTCAACCGGCATGTGATTGACAAAATCAATTGCTTCACAGCCACGAGCATCCAAAGATCCAAGAGCAGGCAACGTTTTTGCAAAACCTGCCATTTTGCCGTCACGATGTTCTTCTGCAATCGCACTCAGAGGAAATTCGACGTTGTGCGAATAAAGCATGCGATAGCCGCCGATTTTATCTTTGAGCGGCAAACATTCGGCTTTGAACTTAGTCTTGTAGGCCTTCGAAACATTCGGACGAACATCCATTTCGGCCGCAGTCTGAAGGTCGGGATGCCGGAATTTGAAGACAATCTCGGGGTCGCCGACGAGGAAACCGTCTTCATACGATATGCGGCGGCGAAGAATGAAAGAATTGTTGTAGAGCTTAAAGTCTTCCGTGTCGAGAAAGATCACCTCGCGGATGCGCGGCTTGGACCCTTCAAATTCGGTGGTGTCGTATGGGATGTCCGTTTGTTTTGCCGCGCGTTGCACCAACTTGCCGAACTCGTGGAAGTTGTCGATGGAGCTAAAGCGGTCTCCGCGCAAAATAATTTTGGATTCGACGTAATGCACCTCATCCAGCGGATGACCGTCCGGATAGGTACCGGGCTTTATGGAAATGGTCTGGTCGTAACCTTTCCGCTCCCGTTTTAATGTTTTGTCCGTGTCTTTAGGCATGTTGCAAGTATACGGCCCATTTGGCATATTGCCATTAATGCGGCCGCTTGAGAACGCGCGTTCAACGAGCTAACAGGCAGCTCCCGGGTCAGTCTGCCGCGCCAAGTCGATCATTTCGCGCATTCGCGGATGTTCGCCTTCGATCGTTGTCAGCCAGTTTTCGAAGTAGGGAACCTTCTCGTTCACTCGAAAGAGAAAGTAATACACGCTCAGCTCACCGACAAATTTGAACCGCTTTCGTATATCCGTGCTCAGCTCCTCATACGAACCTTTCGAGTGCAAATAATTCCGGAAGCCGTGGTGCTTTCGATCCAGCTCGAGCAGCGTGCGAGCGTTGTGTATGGTGGCCTGGATCTTCTTTTTACTGCGCACCAGTCGCTGGTCAGACATCAGCCGTTGAACATCGGCCTCGGTAAATCTGGCGACTTTCGAAGGATCAAAATCTTCGAAGGCTTCCCGGAAAGCCTGCCATTTGTCGTCAATCAATTTCCAACTGACGCCGGCTTGGAATACAGCCTTCGTCAAGACATCCAAGTAGTCGGCAAGACTTTTCGGCTCTATGCGCTCTGGAATGGGCATGACTTTCGTTTTTCTCACATGGATGAGCTTGCGCGGACGCACAAAACGACGGTTCTTCGAAAGGCTGGTGCCATTGACAATGACACCATGGGGAGTACCGAGGAACGACCACACGACGCGCACGTCTTCCGCCGGACATTGGTAACAGACGTACGTCTTATGAAAAACCCACTTCCGCTTTATGAATGGATTTTCCGCTCCTATGTCGTGCATGGCGTATTGTTGTTTGCTCTAGCGTGGGTTGCGCTTTTCGGGCTTCCGCATAAGGCACCGACACCAATGACGGTTTGCGAGTTTGTGCTTGAGCAGCAATCTGAAAAAAATGACGAAAAGACCAATCGGATAGCACTGCACTCAACGAAAGCGCATGGTCGGCATGATCCCCATGACGATCCCAATAAAATTGATGGCGCCCGGTTGGCTCAGCAATCTGCAGCGACACCGCGACGAGCACTAACCGCGGCAAAGCGGGCTAAAGGCAGCCGGCACCAGGAGCATAAGCGGGCAGAACGCAAGCAATCCACGTCAGTCATGGTCGCAGCAGTAGGAGCGCAGGCGGCTCGCCTGCGGCAAGAGCGGGCTGCCGCCCGCCGCTACGATAACCGCGGAACGTACGAAAAACAAGGAACCAAAACGGCGACACGAACAGAGACAGCGACACGAACAGAAACGGCGACACGAACCCACAGCTTTATGCGCAAGTGGATGGGACGCGGCCTGAATCCTGACCGCGACACCGACGACAAGGATGCGTCATATTCAGCAAATGCAAGTCCCGACTTCGGACCGTATATGAATTACTTGCACCGAATGCTGGCGAAAGCCTGGAGCCCGCCGGGTGGCAACGGCGGACACTGCGTCGAAGTGCTTTTCGATATCCATCGAGCCGGACAGATCTCTGGATTGCATATCATTAGATCGTGCGGAAATGCCGAATACGATCGCGCAGCACTGCAGGCAGTTTCACAAGCATCTCCGTTTCGCCCGTTACCTACAGGCGCTCCAAGCTCCGTCAGCATCCAATATACGTTTGATTACCATGTTCTGCATCATCGTTGATGTAAGATCGCATCATGGTTCTCAAACAAGCCTCGATTGCACAGGTAAAACATGCAGCGCTTGAGCGCGACAACGCACACATCGTAATCACGATGCGATTTTATCCACGGTTTCTCAAGAAGGAATTGCGCGACGACTTTCAATGCGAGCTTGCTCCACCGAAAGAGCTGCTGCACGACTTCAATGAAGCGCAAACGAAACTGAAAGATCACAATCTGGCATTCGACGAGAGTGAGTACGAGCAACGGTTTGACCTCAGCGCCAAGGGCGTCGGGTTGCTGCAGTCGTACTCGCAAATGAGCAAAGAGAAAGACGTATACTTCGTCTGCATCTGTGAGATCGGACAAATGTGCCACCGCGAGATTCTCCTGCTAATGGCAAAGCGATTATACAGAGTCGAGATTGGCGAAGTGTTCAATTCGTACCCGACCATCATGGGTCGACTCGAATCCGGAAAAATGCGCGGCGCCAAACTCAACTGTTGACGAAACCACAGCCATGTGGACTAATTAACTCAGCCATGGCGGAACTGAGCACTGCTTGCGGACGTCGGTGGTGTGGCATCCCGGAATATTAACGTGTCCGATTCTGCTTTTAATAAAACGAGCCTCTACTTCGTCCTGCACAAAGCGGCGACAACGCTCGCCTATTTGGCGCTATTCTGGCTCACCATTCGTTTTTTCCGAGGTCGGTTGGATGTTCAGTTTGCGATGGGCTGCACGCTATTGAGCGCCCTCTGGTGTTTGCTCATTGTGTTCAAGCTGTCGCACTTCCTGCAGACGTACTATGATGTGTTCTCCCGGTTGGAGCTGCTTTTACCATGTGTATTCGGAGTGTGTCTTGCCCTCGTCTCACTCTTCGGACACTCGACGCACGTTATCAAGTTCGCCAACGGAGCTGCGCTGCTTGCATGGGGCGGAGTCTATAGTAAGTACCTGGCGAACCGCAAGAAGTTCATTCAACAAGGGCACGGTCCGCTTCCGCACGGTACATGGGTGAACCCGCCACCGAATGCAATGGCACCCGGCGACCTTATCCTTACAAGTGGTGCGGTGGCCACCGGCTTGCATGAAAGCGTCGGTCACGCCGCCGCCGTGGTAAAGAACGGCGGGCAGCTATACGCTCTGAGCTCACACATGGACAGTGGATGCACGCTCGAGCCACTCGCCGATGTTCTAGGCGAAGTGAAAGGCTTCTATATATTGCTGAAGCCTACCGAGCATATCGATCAAGACAAAAGCCAATTGCTCACCAACCTGGCGCAGCACATGATCAAGCAGAACATTGCCTGGAAGACGCAACGCAACCGCGGATGGAAGAGGTTGATTATCGGTTTGCCGCTACCGGATGCGTCAAAAAAACGATTGCTCAAGCTTTATCACTGCACGGGCTACGATTGGTTAGGCATGTTCATGGGGCGCGTTCAAAAAGACCGTTGGACTTGCATCGGGGCGGCGCTGGAACTCTATCATCGAGCCGGTATCCAGACCAATCCATACGGCACCGGACTGCTGGGATTTGGAACCACGCTCTTCGACCCGATTATGCCGGTGCGCTTCTTGAACGATCCGGCGTTTAAGCTGGTAATGAAGGGCTCCCCAAATGGTATTTCCGGCAGCGAGCCGTCGCTGTTTCGCAGGCTATCGTGAAGACGCTAGCTTGTCGCCGCCGGAAGGTTGCAGCGCTTTCCAGGCTTGCATTTTTGCGGTTGCCTGGTTGCGGCTAACACAACCTTGATCATATAGGTAGGCATACATGTCGGCCTCGTGTTTGGCTTGGGCGATCTCGGTAGCCGTCGGCGCCGGCGGCTGTCCGACCTGGGCCACGGTGACAGAACCCGGGGCTCTCGCCGGCTGAGACACCCGACCTGAAGCGATCGCAACAGGTGAGCTGTGGTCGGCCGAGCTGTGGTCGGCCCAAGTATGGTAGCGGCGGGCGAAAGCCCGCTTCGCCGCGTCTGTTGTCGCGACCACTACAGATGTACGTATTCTGTTTGGTGTCGTACCGGTAGGGCGGAATACCAGGGTGCGTCCGTAAGATCCATTCAAGATCAAATGTTGTATATGATCACTAGCCTCCTGCCCATGACCGAGATAAACGCAAATATGACCATAGGGGTGCGTGGCTGATTTGCCATGGACCAGGATGTCCCCGGTGTGCAAATCGGTTTGCTTCACCACCGCAAATCGATGATCTTCCTCAAGTTGTCCGGCTGCCATCCAGGCAGCAGCTCCAGACAGCGCGACGCCCACTGAATTCAGTGCTTGCTTCACGCCGGCATAGCACCACCCCACAGTATCCATATTCTCAGCCACCCGGCTGGCACTATGTGCAATTTCCGTTGCCAGAGGCAGGGGCTGTGTTGGCTGCCTCTTCAATTGTTGGTGCGCATCGCCCCGGGCTGTGGGGGCAGCTGCTGCTGTGGTACCAAAGGTCAAAGGGCCAAAAGCTACAGCGACGACAAATGCACGGCTCAACCATTGGAGGACCCTACGCGCCTGTCCTTTTCTGGCTGGAAAAATACTTCGCATACTAAGTAGTTTAATGAGAAAACGTCGGCTTCGCTCGGACGGACTCAGCCGTTGTTTACAACCAATTATGATCCGTCGAGGCAGTTGAGGAACTCGCCGGTGCGATAGAAAAAACCCTGACACGCGTGTATTCAGACTGCCCCGCCATTGTGTGCCGAAGGATCCACCGGTCGCAAACTGATCCCCTTCCTTCCGCTTAGGAATGAATCCCCACATGTGTATCCCTATGATCTGATATGGGGCGATCCCCTCCCGGCGATTTTCCTGCTCGAAGATCCGATATTTTTGAATTTCCCTCGGCGTTTCCTCGGCCCAGATCGGATATGCGGGCGATATCCAGACGCGATTTCGCACTTCCCAGAGGAGAAAATCCAAAAAATTTTTTCCGAGAATTTTTTCGCCCCCTCTGGGCAGAGGGAAGCTTGATGAAAACGCGCATGAATAGCTAATCCTCAGAGGGCCGCGCGAGCTGAATTTTCGTCTTTCTCCTCGTAAAATCGATGCCCATTTTCAAAAAAAGATCGCGATCCCCCCTTGCGCAAATCGGAGTCATGCGCCACTCTATTCGGTGCACGGACCAACGTGATTTCGTAGCACCCTGTCAAGGAGCCTAGGAATGGCAACAGCGAAAAAGAAGGCAGCTAAAAAACCGGCCGCCAAAAAGTCTGCAGCTAAAAAGCCAGCAGCAAAGAAAGCGACCAAAGCAAAAAAGGCACCGGCCAAAAAAGCGACGGCAAAAAAATCCGCCGCTAAAAAGCCAGCCGCCAAAAAGGCAGCCCCGAAGAAAAAGGCAACCGCCAAAAAGGCAAAAGTTGCTAAGCCCAAAACAAAGCGCAAGCCGAACGCTGCGTTCATGAAGCCGATGACACCGTCACCTGCGCTCGCCGCAGTTATCGGATCCTCGCCTCAGCCACGCACCGAAATCACCAAGCGCATTTGGGATTACATCAAGAAGCACAAGCTGCAAGACAGCGCCAACAAGCGCATGATCAACGCAGACGACAAGCTGAAAGCTGTATTTGGCGGACGGCGTCAAGTCTCGATGTTCGAGATGACCAAGTTGGTTGCTGGACAACTCAAGTAGTCCACACCACCGAGTCTTCTCGGCAAGCGAAGAAACTTACGGGCGGCATTAATGCCGCCCGTTTTTTTTGTCGTTGGCCTGCGCGGAAATGATGCAAGTGCTACGCTGAATTCTGACACCATCGATGGACCCATTCATGCGCACGCTTTTTCATGCAGCTTTGCTCGGATTTTTACTGACGGCCCTTTCAAACCTGCCGGGATTTTGTCAGGCGACAAGTGATGCGACGACGACACCATCCACCCCGATACCAGCAGTCACATCCGGAACCATCGAACTCAAGGAATTGAAGCCGACCCAGTCGATGACCGTCCACAGCTCGCAGTCGAGAATATTCAAAACGAAGACCAAGATTTTGCGTGTCGCTGTGAGCGACCCCTCGATAGCTGAGCCGGTAGTCATCTCCGAAAAGGAGTTTATGCTCTTGGGCAAAGCACCGGGTGACGTCTGCGTATTCATCTGGTGCGAGTAAAGATCGCCATATGATGAGGGTTTGGAGCATCCGCGTCTCGTGAGCAAACCTCTTGACTATCGTGGCGGATCGTTAGTCCCTGTGGCGAGCCATTAGCCTTTTTCAGACCCCTCGCTGAGCCATATCGGCGTTAAAAATGCCTGGACGGTCATCTCATCGGTGGCGATCCGAATGTAAACGATCCGTGGTTTTTAAGGGTTCCTTAACAGGCCGTCAAGAGAACGTCGCTTAAAATAGCCAATGTTGAGAAACGAGCCGCCCAAGGCCCGTTTTATTTTTTGAGGGGAACCGAAATGGAAACTTTGACTCGGGAAGCGGCTTTGCTCGAAGAAGCAGTCTGCGAATCGAAAGAAAAAGAACTGCATCTGATCTGCAATGCTCAGTCCGGCCGCGGCTGGGTTGAAGTCGGCGGACGCCGTTTTGTCGGCAGAACGTACGTGCAAGCAGCCCGGGGCCTGCATGCTAACGAGAAACTCAACCTCAAGCACACTGACGCCACGCGCGAAGTGTTCGAGTTGGGTCACCACGTTTGCGCCAAAGCTGCGAAGTAACAGTCTCGGATTTCGAATTGATCTGGTAGCGGCGGGCGAAAGCCCGCTGTTTCGCTACTCCTCGATCCGAGTTTTTGGATCTAACCCCCAACTGACAAGGATCTCTCTTTCCTCGCTGTCTGATTTGGCCTTTTTGAATTTGGCGTTTGACTGTCCTTTTACGCGGCGCTCGCATTCGGGCCAAGTAGTGTGACGCATGACCACGCCATTGTGATAACTCAAGTATGACGCAGGGCCGCCTGAGCCTTTCGTCGAGCTCTTGCCGTTCTCGCTTTTGCGCGGCTCAGGCAATCCTTCTTCTTCAGGCAGGTCTGTCAAATCGACGAAGTATCCCTTGCGCGGCCCGACATATAAAGCTTCTCGCTTGCCGGTAGCAAACGAGACCGCTATTTCGTCGCAGCGCTCGTTGCCGGCATAGCCGGAATGTCCGCGGACGTATTTCCAATCCGGGGTCGTCGGTTTCAACCTGGCGACTTGCCGTGACAGCTCTTCCCAAAGATCCCGATTGGCAATATCTTTGCCTTCGGCGCTCTTCCATCCACGCGAGCGCCAGCCCCAGATCCACTGAGTGATACCACGAATCACATATACCGAGTCCGTGTAAATAATCACCGGACAGGTTACCGGTGTCTCAATCAATTGGAGGGCGCGGATAGCAGCAGCCATTTCCATGCGATTGTTGGTAGTTTGCCTGTCGGCGCCGCCAATCTCGCGGACAGTTCCATCAGGCAACGCGATGATGCTTCCCCATCCTCCCGGACCGGGATTGCCTGAACAGGCACCATCGGTGAAAATGACTATGGCGGGGTTGTCAGTCGCGGTCATGGATACATTTTAGCGCAGTCGAGTTATTTTTCGTGTGCTCGTACAATATACCGGAATGAACAAAAGAGTAATCGCAGCGGTAATCGAACGCAACGGGCATTTTCTCGTCTGCAAACGGCCCGCGCATAAGCATCACGGAAACTTGTGGGAATTTCCAGGCGGCAAGCTCGAACCTGACGAGTCACTCCCGCAGGCAGCATCTCGCGAACTGAAAGAGGAGCTCGCGCTTAAGGTTACCAGGGTGGGCGACATCAAGTTGTCGGTTTCGGATGCCGAATCCGGATTCATTATCGAGTTTGTCGAGATTGAGGCCGAAGGCACCATCGAATTGCTCGAGCATGCTGATTTTGTCTGGGCAACGGTACACGAGTTGTTGGACTTGCCGTTGGCACCGAGCGACCGCAGATTCGCCGAGTATTTGTCGGGACTTGAATGAAGTTAGCGGGAGGCGGCAGGCGCGCTGCGGCCTCTACGAGATTCTTGCCCGAGGTCGAGCGGGAGCGTTCACCACATGCAGTGGCTTCTGCCCACTGGCAAAACGCTTGACGTTGTCCGCTATGGCGGCCGTCACGCCTAGAAATGATGCGTCGGTATTGCCGCCAATGTGAGGAGTGGCTACGACATTTTCTTTAAAAAGCGGATCGTTAGGATCCATTGGCTCGTTGCGGAACACATCGAGACCACAACCTGCGATCTGCCCGGAGCGCAACCCCTCGAGCAGCGCTTCATCATCGATCAGTCCACCCCGACCTACGTTGATCAGAAACACTCCTTGCTTCATCATTTCAATCGTTCTTCGATTAATCATCGAAGCGGTTTCCGGAGTCTCCGGTAATGCCAATATGATGAAGTCGGCGTCGCTAAATGCATCAGCCAATTGATCCGCACCATAGATGCCAACATTGGCGAATTCACCATGGTCCGCCACCGCCGGTCGCCGTTTCACCGCCTTGATTGTGATTCCGAAGGGCAGCAACCGCTTGGCCAGTTCAGTCCCTATATCACCGAAACCGACAATGCAAACCGTTTTACCCAGCAGCGATTTGCCGCCCGGTCTGAAGAACACGCCTTTGGCAATGTTCTCACGCGCCTGGAACAGGCGCCGTGACAAAACAAGCATGAACATAATCGCCAGCTCGGCTACCGACTCGGCGTTGCCCGATCCGGCACCGGGCACCTTCGCTACATAAACACCACATTTGGTGGCGGCGCCTATGTCTACGCTATCTAAGCCGACACCCAGCTGTTGGATAAATCCAAATGCGCCCTTTTCGATTAGCTCAGCATCAATTTTCGCCACCGATGGGATGATTACGTCGATGCCTGCCAGATTCTCGCCGACGCTATCGGGGCGGCAACTGCTTACCTGATGTCCGGGCAAGAGCGCATTGAGCCGCTCAACCGCCTGCGGGTAGCTCTCGTTACAAAGCAGAACTCTCACATTACACCTTTGGGGAATAGTCGAGCTAATTGTAGCGCCATCGTCCCGCGCATAGGTCGCCAGCGCGTCTCCTCGGCTGGATTGCCGGACAACCAGGAAGGTGCAGCCCTGCCCAAACTGGGACGACTGTTGCTTGGCATACCGATCCAAGTGGTATATCCGGGGCCTTCCAGGGTATCTTTCTAATAGCGGCCCAAGAGCCGCGGGTATCCTCGGCGGTCATAACCTTGAGCAGCGGCTTAGTCCGAATCTTCATTATCGAAGACAGCGATGTCACTCGTTCGGCGCTACGCGCCATTTTGGGACAAGAAGCAGAGTTTCAACTTGTAGGAGAAGCGGTCGACGGCAAGACGGCAGTGAGCCGGTTGCTCGCCTCCAAGGCCGACGTGGCGCTTGTCGATATCGGCTTGCCCGGAGCAAACGGTATCGAGGTGACCAAGGAGTTCAAAAAGAAAGCGCCGCACATTAAAGCGCTCATGTTTACCTCGAACAATGACGACCGGCTGATGCTGGAGTCATTCGCGGGCGGAGCCGACGGCTACATGGTGAAGGACGGCTTCGACCGCGCTCAGCTCGCCACAGCCATAAAAAGCGTCATCCAGGGCAAATGCTGGCTCGACCCCGACATTGCCAATCGGATACTTAAATTCGCCAAGCTGTTCAACCAACCGGTGCCCGCCTCGGTCGCCGCCGCACGCCCGACTCCGCTAACAGCTCAGGAAGAGCAAGTGCTCAAATCCGCCGGCAAGACGGACGGCGTTTGTCCTGTGCAGCCGGAGTTTTTGACGCGCCTGCAGCGCTTCTCACAAATTGACGAGAAGTAGCGCCTCACAACATACTACAGTCAGCTACTGAGCATCGGATGGATGCTTGAGCATCGGCAGTAAACTCAATCTTTCTTGCAGCTTTCACGCCTACCCATCACAGGCTATTCCCAGCGAAAAAATAATGATCTTCTGAAACGGAACACCAATCGGCTGATATACGTAAGTACGGATTGTGACATTAATGGTGGTATCACATAAGGTCAGCTGATGCATACCGATGATGAGCTAGAAACACAGGTGCACGCTACTCGCGAGCGCATCGAACATTCAATCAAGGCGGAAGAGACACTTTGGGATGTACCGTCGGCTGAACCTCTGCTGATCAGCCGAGCAAAATCTCTTTCTCGCTTGTTGGGACTAACGGTGACCGTTTTTTCCATCATCGCCATAATCGGCTGCCTGTTCGGCATCGATGAATTGCGCAATCCGACGCCATGGGGAACCTACATCAAATTCAACGCTGCAAGCTGTATGTTGCTGGTCGGGACAGGCACCTTAATCGCCCACACAACGTGGCGGCTACGATCTACCCTAGTGCTTGCCTGCGCAGCGGTGGTGGCAGTCATCGCCGGACTATCGCTGTGCGAGTGGATATTCGGCTTTAACGCCGGTATCGACCAACTTATCGTGCATGAGAACGTCATCCGGCACACCTTTGCGCCAGGACGGCTGCCCGGCAGTGCAGCACTGGCCTTCGCGATATTGGGATTATCATTGGCGGCGCTAACTTTCTGCCAAGCGCGGTTGTCACAGATCGCCGCATTCACGAGTGTATGTATCGGACTGATCACTTTAACGGGGCACACGTACGGCTTCGGCGATCTTCTCTCGTTCGGCAAAGACACGCTGATTGCCTTTCCGATGAGCATCGCGCTGACGCTGGCGGGAGTGGCTGTGCTGCTTGTGGTTCCGGAAAGTGGCATCGCACAGGTTTGCGTCAGCAAAAGTCTTGGCGGAAAATTATTGCGGAGGCTGCTGCCAATTGTGCTGCTTGTCCCTGCCATCGGACTGATCACCGGTGTAGGCAGAACAACACCCATGGAAATGATGATTCTCGCCATCACAACTACCGCACTATTTCCAGGTATGGTCTGGCTGACTGCGCGCACCGTCGATCGTTTAGATCGCCAGAAAGACCTCGCGCTTGCGCACGCAGTCAGACGCAAAGAAGAACTCGAGTTGCTGAACCGTGAGTTGGAAGAGGCCCGAGACGAGGCATTGGCAGCGTCCAATTTGAAGTCGGCGTTTGTCGCCAACATCAGCCATGAATTGCGTACGCCGCTCAGCGGCATTATTGGAAATCTCGAACTCCTTCTCGAGTCACAGGCGGCCGAGGCCGACCGCCTCAGCAGCTTGCATATCACAATGGCGTGCGCTCAATCTCTTTTGCACATCGTAAACGATTTGTTGGATCTTTCCAAAATCGAATCAGGCAAATTCTCACTGGACTCCTCCACATTCTGCCTTGCCTCTGTGGCCCACGATGTGGCAAAGGCCGTGGCCGATGCCGCTCAGCGAAAAGGACTACTACTATCGGTAGACATTGATCCCCAACTGCCGACTACAGTGGAAGGAGACAAAGACAGAATTCAGCAAGTATTATTGAATCTTGTGAATAACGCCATAAAATTCACCTGCGCCGGTGCGGTACAAGTGCGAATCCTGCTCGACTCGTGCAACGGCGACGATGTTTGTCGAGTCAGATTCGAAGTAGCAGACACCGGCATCGGAATCTCGCAAGAAGATCAGCAACTGCTGTTCAAGCCATTTTCGCAAGTTGACAGTTCTGCCACCCGTAAATATGGAGGCGCCGGGCTTGGGCTCTCGCTTTCGAAGAATCTTGTCAATCTCATGGGCGGAGATATAGGTGTACACAGTGCGCCAGGCACGGGCTCGACTTTCTGGTTTGTCTTGCCTCTGGCACAGTCGAAGAAGCTCGATTTTTCACCGCCCAAACCGGAGCCGGTGCAACCTCTTCCGGCAGGCAGCAACAAACTGGTTTTAGTCGTCGAGGACAATCTGGTGGTTCAAACGATCGTTCTCAAACAGCTTACATCAATCGGCGTGCAACCGATGGCCGCATCCTGCGGGCGGGAGGCGTTGCAACTCGTTGAGAACGTGCATTTTGATTTGATCTTGATGGACTGCAATTTGCCCGACCTTAGCGGTCTGGATGTGACGCGGCAAATACGCACAATGGAGATTGCCGGCGACGCTCGCACACCAATTGTTGCCATGACGGCTGCGGCGATGGAAGGCGACCGCGACAGTTGCCTTTCTGCCGGTATGAACGATTACCTAAGCAAGCCCGTGACGATGAAACAGCTAAGCGACGTTGTCCATAAGTGGACCGACCAGCATCCTGGTGCGGGACCAATTCAACCACTACATGTTCGACTTTGAGCCATTGTCGGCAGTCTCGCTTCTGGCCTGTTCTTTCAGCCACGACACAAATTTGCGCGCGCCTTCTTTCGTCAAGCGTGTCTGAACTCGCTCGCCCAACCGAGCGTCCAGTCCCTTACCATTGACGTTGAGATCGACTACGGCTAAATTACCGTTGTCGTCCTGCAGCCGCCAGATCACAGAGTCTTTCTCTTTGCCGTGATTTACGTAGGTTCGCACGAAGTGGCTGCCCGCCGAGGTAGCTTCGTCAGCAACCTCGACCTTGCTCTTGGAAAACAACTTATGCCACCGGGGATAATACCGTTTTTCGATCAACTCGCGAAAGGTAGTGACGATTTGCTTTTGGTCTTGTGCACTGAATTGCTTCCACTGCGCAGGCGCGAAAGCGAGCTGCGCAATCTTCTGAAAATCGATCAGCCCGGAAAGCTGGTTGGCAATCGCACCTGTATCTTGGGTCGAGGCAAACGTAGCGATAATGTGGTTGACCGTATCCTTGGCTCCGGCGGCTCGTGCCTCCAGTCCCACAGTAAGTGCCAACGCGGCTGCCACCATAACCGGTGCCAATTTGCGTCCCGCATGAAAATTCATAAGATTCCCCTCTTGCCGAGCGTGCTGCACGACCTCTTTTACACTAACCTACCGCTTAGGAGACGGCTCGGGTTGGCTATCAGGCGACTTGGGCCGACGTTGCGTCTCGCTTTCGGAGTCCGGCTGAGCCGGCGGGTTGGTGCTTGGACCTTCCGGCTTTTGCTCCGGATTGTTATCCGCCTCTTCAGGCATATTTTCGGTACTCATGTTCTTCTCCACAGCTTTAAAGTTCAGCCGTTCCCACATTGACGAGACTATTGCAATTCTGTTTCGCCCATGCAGCAGTAGACCTCACGCTTGGAAGCACGACAATAATGTCAGTGCTGTCTTTGATGCGCGCTGCGCCCAACTCTGTGGTGTTTGTGTTTTGCTTTATTCGCGGCCACAGACGTCACTTTAGGCGTTGGCGGTTGCACATAGACACCTGACGGAGAGTATCGGACCGCCCCGGAAGGAGGCACCAGGTTGCCACTGCCGCCCGACTCTTTGGCTGCTTCCGACGATGCCTGGGACGAAGCCTGGCTGCTAGCTTCCGAAGACCCGGCAAAGGCGGGCATGCTTGCTCCTGCAACCAGGTGCGCAAACCCAAGAGCCAAAAGTAGATTGAAAGAAAAACGTTTCATCGTCATCACCTCGTCACATGTAGACGCAGTATGGCTGTGCTTGTGCCTGATTCCATGGCGGCTGAACGAGAAAGCACCCATGTCCACGGTTCAACCACCGCTTTTGGGGAGTGATAACTTCTCATCATGGCAACAGCGCATCTACTATAATGAGCGTCGCTCATATGTTTACGTCGGGAAAGAGTCTTTCATCATGAAAAATTGCCTGTGGCGTTGTCTTATTGTTTTGTTTGCCATTTTCGGTCTGGCTGCGTGCGAACACGATTACCCTCTCGTGTGGTCACCGGACGGCAACACGATGGCGCTAGTGGCCGAAGACGGATTGCGCCTTGGCGACGCGCAAGGCAACTTGACCGCGCCGATATCCGGTAGCGTCGACAAAATGGTCTGGCTCCCTGATTCCAAGCGATTGCTGATCACAGGCGAGCTAAAGGCCGCCACCTGGGCCGAAGGGCAAAAATACCTTTCGGAGCAGCAGCAAAAAGATGCAATTTCACTGGCAAAATACATCAAAGACCGACTCGCGTCTGGTGGGGAAAGCGCGCTTGACGAAGACCAACGAATGAAAGCATCGCCCGAGTGGATGGCTCAAGGCGCCACTCTTTATTTAATGGCAACCGATCGCGATGCATTGAAGTCCAAAACGAAGCCCGAAACATTTGCGGCGATCGCTGCTATGTCATTAGTTGTACATGACGTGCGTCTGCAGACCGTGCGGCCTGTAACCATGCCTGACAGTAAAGAACTCTGGCGCGGTTTCGACACGGTCGAAAATCTGGAAATCTCACCTGATGGAAATCATGCTCTTCTTGTTCGCGATGAGAGCACCGATTCGAAGATTTATGCAATCGATATGATATCCCTCGGTTTGCCGGGATCCACAGTAAAAGTCGCGGAGACCAGAACTCCAGAGGTAGCTTGGTCGGCTGATTCACGCAGCATACTCTTCAGCAGCGCCGCCGGAACCACCGAAGACGCTAAATTGGGATCGCTGGTCATGGTCGATTTGCTGGACCAAAGCGGAGCTGCGTTGCAAGAACCTAAGGCGCAAAGGCTGGCAAGAATTTGTTTGGAGCCGGCGCCGCACATTCATGTACTCAAAGATGGCCGAATCTTGTTCACTACATCCATCGTCCGCTTGCCGGCTACGGAAAGCGACATTGGCTCGCAGCAGGAAATTTTCAGTTTCGCGCCCGGTGACAAGTTAGTCAGACGCCTGATGTCCGAACAAGATTCCGAAGCAATGTGGTCGATCGAATCACTCCGTGCAAGTGCCGATCAAACGCTCGCCAGCATCGCCTGCAAGATATTCGGTAATGATGTTGTGCAGATTCTGAATATCGGCACGGGCAATATCAATCAGCTGTCGTTCGTGCCGAAGTTTCAACCTTCATGGCGCAACGCCGACGAAATTTGCTTCACCAAGAAAGTGGACAAGCCTGGTCCGAATCAACATACGGCAGAAGTGGTATTGCATTCGGTGAGCAAGAATGAAGACCGAGTTATTAGCGCCAATTGGCCGAAGAGCGCGGTGGACGGCTTCTTGATCGAGAATAAGAAGAAATAAGCGCTCCTTGTCACGCGGTGCGTTTGCGCAACAGTCGGTTGACCAAGTTGCCGGTCTTACTCGGCACCAGCTTAAAGGTGAGGCTTGCGCCGGCATTAAGCTTATGGACTTTGCCCTTAAAACCGACATTTATTGGCTGCGCACTGCTGTGATGCGCGGTAACCTTTACTTGCTTCTGACTGATCTCAAACGCCAGGGATTGATCTCGGTAATTTAGATTGAAAGAAAGTTGGATCAGAGCTTCCGGCAATTGAGGACTTAACCAAATGACGTCACCGGCAGTGACAATTCCCGTGTAGCAACGCTGAATAATGTCTATGGTGCCCGCCATCGCTCCCATGTGAACGCCTTCGCGCGTCGTACCGCGCGAAACGTCCGAAAAATCGCTCGACAACGCTTGCATCAACATATCCCACGAACGCCCGACGTTATCAGGTTCTTTAGAAGGTGACCAGGCAGCCTGATCTGACGCCTTGTTGAACAACGTCCAGGAGCCAGGACGGTTTAAGCGGGAAAGCACCCAGGCGTGTGCCACCCGACTCAGGGTGGACATGTTGACCGTTTTTGGAACGTAGTATTCGATATTTTTCCGAAAGCACTCGGGATAAAATTTGTGCCCAAGATGCTCGAAGAGATCAGCCAATTCTTCCGCTGACAAAACGTAAAACAGCATCAGTACATCAGCCTGCTTGGTAATCATATACTGATTGGGCGTATCGTTGGTTTCGAAAAGAACTTTCTTCAGCGCGTCGGAGTCGAGCCGCCCATCACGCACCGGGAACTCCTTGAGCTTGTGATAGCCCTCGAACTGCTCGATTATCCCATCGTCAGAAATTGAGACGAACATTTTCCGGCTGACGTCTTCCCAGAGCTTTTTCTCCTCTTCATCGATCTGCAATTCCGCGCAGATTTTGGTTCGGTGATCGCTGGGCATTGCCTTAAGGAATTCGAGCGCCCGGCAAAGTGTCCATGCAGCCATGACGTTGGTATACGCATTGTTGTTGATGCCGGGTTCGTCGGAATCGGGATTCTTGGTATGGTATTCGTCGGGTCCGACGACTCCTTTGATTTCGTAACGATCGCGCTCTTTATTGTAAGTGGCATAGCTGGCAAAGAAGCGAGCGATCTCGAAAAGCATTTCAGCGCCGTATGACAGCATAAATTCCAGATTTGCAGTCACCTGATAATATTGCCAGATGTTATATGCAATGGCCGCGTTAACATGCATCTCGAGATGCGAGTAATCAGGAATCCAAATTTTCTTCGCCGGAATCCACAGTTCCCTGGGCGTTTCTTCACGACCGCTGCTACCACTTTGCCATGGAAAGCGTGCTCCCTCAGCCCCAAGCTTGCGAGCCAACAGGCGAGCGCTATCCAATCGGCGATAGCGATATTTCAGCAAGGCCTGCGCGATGCTCGGCAAGCGCAAGTTTATAAAAGGAAATACAAATAGATCATCCCAGAAGATGTGCCCTTCATAGCCTTCGCCCGTCCACCCGCGCGGTGGCACACCGCAATCCAAATCAACTATGTTTGGAGATGCTGTTTGCAAAACGTGAAAACTGTTGAGGTGCAGCAACAAGGATGGTTGCATCTTCGGATGTTCTTCCGTTGTCTCGATGAACAAGTCAAACTGTTGCCACAGTTGCCCCCATGCCTCTTCCTGGTCTCGCAACAGAGCGTGAAACTCCGGTGCGTGTTTTACCTGTTTGCGAGCCGACAGTCCGGCCTCAGAAATTCCGTGGTCGCGGCTGGTGTACAACGTCACCGTTTTGTGAATGCCGACTGAATGCCCCTCTTTAACGTCCATCGAAAAGTCTTGTGCCACAAAGGCACCATCGACAACATCATTGCGGATAATTGACGCGGCCGGAATTGTTGTAAACGCATGATGCCGGGCGGCCTGGCATACAACCACCTCCGACTGCTTAGTGATCATCTTGAGAAAGAGAACGCCGTTGTTTACCGACGCGTCGAGCAAGTTCAAATGCTTATTGTCGACTTGAGAATCGGTTTGCGTGCCTTTGTTGATTACTCTTCCATCAAGTGCACTTCGGAATGTCACCGTTCCCGACCAGCCTTCCGGCTCCAAATTCGCCTCGAAGCCTGCAATATGGAAGCGCTTCATATGCACAAACCAACACTGTGAGTATGTACTGACCCGGCCCTGGGAATCGCGAAACTTAACACTTCTGCGCACAACACCGCATCGCAAATCAAGCTGCTGCTGATAATTCAAAATCTCGACTTTGCTCAGGTCGAACCATTCACCGTCCTCAATTTTGAAGGTAAAGAACAGCCAATTGGGCATGTTCACGAGCTCCTCCTGCTCAAAGCCGGAGCCGCCCTCGGTTATGCGAATTCGATTGTAACCGCCGGACAGATAGGTAGCCGGATAGTGCACGCCATCGGCCACCGCCTCCGGTGCCGCAGCCCGAGTACAAAAATATCCGTTGCCGACGGCGCAGATAGCCTCGCGTTCGCCCTCGGACGCGGCGACAAAGTCGTCATACGTCAGCACCCAATTCCGGTTGGTCACTTCCAGGTCGGACCATGCCGTGCCCCGGGACTTTCCCTGCCCCGACACGCGCACCTCCGCCAGATCGTGCACCACCACATCGGCGCCGTGATCTCTGAGCAAACCGACATTATTCGATCGTGCCACGCCAATGACCAGACCGAAGTGTCCGTTCTGTCCAGCCTGGACGCCGGAAGCAGCATCCTCTACTACGACTGCCCGATTGGGGGTGACCCCGAGTTTTTCCGCAGCAGCCAAGTAAGTATCCGGACTGGGCTTGCCCTTAAGCTTCATCCTGTCAGCCACGATGCCATCGACTTTGACATCGAAGATATGCGCCAAGTTGGTGACTTTCAAAATTTCCGCGCCATTTTTGCTGGCGGTCACAATACCGATTTTGACGCCCTGTTCTTTGAGTTCGCGAATCAATCCAACCGTGCTCTCATACGATTCGATGCCCCCCGAGCGCAACAACTGCAGAAATTTCTTGTTTTTCAAATTACCGAGCGCATAAACCGATTCAAAGCCCGGCTTGTCATGCGGTGAACCATCAGGCAGATTGATTTTTCTCGATTGCAGGAAACTGCGCACCCCGTCCTCGCGCTTTTTGCCGTCGACGTATTTGAGATAGTCATCTTCGGTGAAGGGGACGAACTTGTCGCCTTCTTTCGACTTGAGAAAATCATCGAACGCTTCTTTCCAGGCGGCCTGGTGAACGACGGCCGTCTTTGTAACGACCCCGTCCATGTCGAACAACACCGCATCAAATTTATCAGCAGAAATTTCCATCTGCGCCACCTTTACCAGATGTACTTGTCCCAAGCGCCATAACGCTCAAGCATGCGACCCTTCGGTATCGAAACAACCGCAAGCACGATTGCGCAAATGATCTCACTTGCCAAAACCAGCGGTGCAGCTCGCGAGAACGCCAACGCGGCAATGAGAAGCAGGACTGCGCAAATAATGTTGAGAAAACGAACCTGCCGTGTCACCTCCGCCGTGGCAATCATGGCGATAGTGACAATGAGAGCGCCGATGAACTGATCGGCATCGCCCGACCAGACGGTGCCAATTCTCATAACATCCGGACGAGCCATCAACCAAATGCCAATCACCAGTTGCACAGCCACCGTCCAGGGAATGGTAACGCCCTGAACGCTCGCCACCCATCGTTGTGCCAGTGAATATCCGCGACGATCAGGATCCGGTTGTCCACCGCCTGACACCGTGCCGCCCATGAAAAAGACCCGCCAGAAGTTTTTTCCCTCCCGCTTTGCTTCGAGTAAAAACTGCCCCATGGCAATGATTTCGTGCACCGCCAGAGGCACGGAGGTCAACAAACCGACCGCCGCAATCAGGCAGAGTCCGCACCAATGATGCACAATAGTCGGTTGAGTAATTACTAGAGTAATACTCGTCACTCCGAGCGGCAAAACCAAGATCGCAAAGAGAACCACCATCCACGGTGCCGTGCGCCAGCGAGCGCGATCACCAAGGAATCCTGAAATCATTTCCAGAATGTAGGCCATTGCGCCGAATCCCGCATCGGAGATAGGAAACGACCGCGAAACAACGGAATGCAGCACTTTCTCGCTGCTGCCACCAAAAAACGGATCCCACGCATGGGCGATATAGCCCAACTGGAACGCAGCTAAATAGCGCGCGATCAGAAAGCCGACCAGCGATAGCGCGATTCCCAACCATCGTCTAATCCAC